>NZ_JBALQL010000021.1:0-73943 GCF_036964885.1 Bacillus sp. JJ1122
TTTGAGATTCATTATAAAGCTTCTTACTCATTGTAAATCCTCCGTCCATTCTGATTAGTTCTATTGAAACACAAAAAACCCCGGATAAGGGGCACTTTTTTATAAGTGTCCGTTATCCGGGGTATAGTTCAAGAATTCCCGGGTCTTTTTTTGGCAGCTTTTAAATCCCGTTAAAAAAACGGGAGGATGAAGATGCCAATTAAAATAGAAATTACCCCTATTCCAATTGCCCAGCTTCCGATGGCGGAGCCTCTTCTGCGGGCCATGAAGCCAAGGATAATCCCAGCTGCTCCGAAAAGAACTGGTAAAATAAACAGCGACAAGATCGAAAGGGCAAGAGCTGAATAGGCAAGCCCTCTTCCTCCAGTTTCAGTTTCCTCATCTGATCCTCTTCTTACTAAAGGTGCAGGTGCAGCAATTTCAGCCGCTGTTTCTTCGCGGTAGAAGTGTTCATCACGTGCGGGAGCGGCGATTTCTTCTGCTGTCTCTTCTTGATAAATTTCATCACGCGCATCTCTTACCGTTATAACATCCTGCTTAGGTTCAGTGATATATTCGGTACCTCTCTGTTCTCGTTCTTGGTCTGCCACTTTAATCCCTCGCTTTCTTTAAGTGGAGCATTTATTATTGTTTGCTACATTGCCGTTTTTCCTCATGGCAATGTTTGACTGAATGAAAAGTATTTCTTTTGCGCCGTCTGTTCATTTGGTAAGATTAAGGAAGGATATATTTTATTTAAGGAGCAAGCTGAATGAAAAGACGTTTCGGTATAGATATTGATGGTACAGTCACCTGTCCAACTACATTTGTTCCATATTTAAATGATGCATTTGGATTGAATATTACAATTGATGACATTAAGCAATATGACTTTATGCCGCTGGTAACGGTTTCTGAAAAGGAATTTTATGACTGGTTCAAAAGTATGGAGCCGGTCATTTATTCACAATCCCCTTTGGCAGCAGGAGCAAAAGAAATCTTGAAAAGATGGGAAAAAGAGCACGATTTGTATTTCATAAGCGCCAGAGACAGCCACTTGCTTGACATAACAAAGGAATGGTTTACCAATCAAGAGCTTATGTACAATGATATCCATTTAATTGGTTCACATGATAAAATCGAAGCTGCAAAGAAATATGATGTCGATATTTTTCTTGAGGATAAGCATGATAATGCGGTGAATCTTCATGAAGAACTAAACATCCCTGTATTGTTATTTAATACACCTTACAATCAAGATCCGATTCCTGAAGGAGTCATTCGTGTAAACGATTGGAAAGAAGCCCAAGACTGGGTGCAAAAATGGATAAAAAATAATTAAAAACGGCCTATCCCAGGCCGTTTTTTTCATTTCACTTAATTTTTGTATTAAATTGATGAAATGAATAAAAAGATCTGGCCAGGTGGCCAGATCTTTAAGGAACTTATATCAAGTTGTTATTGAACACATTCAGGGCAGCGCCCATAAATTTCAAATTTATGTCCCGATATATCGTAGCCTTTAAAGCTAGCCTCAATATTTCGCATCGGGCAAGTTTCGATTTCCTTTGTTTTCCCACAGTCGAGGCAGATAAAATGATGATGATGCTCTTTGTGAGAGCAGGTGAACCGAAAATGCTTTTCACCAGAAAGCTCTGTCATTTCAAGAATTCCTAAATCTACAAATACACTTAAATTACGATAAATGGTATCGAAACTCAAACCAGGGTAGTTCTCCTTCATTTGTTCCAATACATCCCGTGCAGTTAAGTATTTATCATTATCAGAAAAGAGCTGGAGCATGTCCTCCCGTTTACCGGTATGCTTAAACCCTTGTTCCTTGAGTAGGTTCATTGCTTCTAGTACGTTCAAGAAATCACCCCGTTACAATGATCTTGATGATGCACGTTTCTTAAGCCATATAGCCAAGACAAGAATGAGTACTGCAATCATCACGATAGTTCCACCTGGCGCTAAATCCAGGTAGTAGGATAGGAAAAGACCGCCTAACACAGAGATTTCGCCAAACAGGATGGAGAAAAAGATGGTCTGCTTAAATCCTTTTGCGAAACGAATACTGGCAGCAACAGGCAATGTCATCAGTGAGGAAACGAGCAGGATGCCGACAATCCTCATCGATGCAGCAATGACCAATGCTACCATTACAATAAAAATAAAATGGAGCGTTTTTGCAGCGATTCCAGTCGCCCTCGCATATTCTTCATCAAAAGATAACAGGAATAATTCTTTATATAATAATACAACAAGCAATATGACAAGGATACTAATGATGGCAATTGTCCATAGGTCCATTCTGCTTACAGCACTGACACTGCCAAATAAATAGCTGAATAAATCGGTATTGAACCCGTCTGCAAGGGAAATGAAGATGACTCCCAACCCGATACCGCCAGAAAGGATGATCGGGATCGCCAATTCCTGGTAATGTTTATAAACCGTTCTTAGTTTTTCAATAAACAATGAACCCGTCACCGAGAAAGCCATTCCCATATATAACGGATTAACTCCGCTGAATACCAAGAATTTCTTTTCAAGCAGAAGGCTTGCCGCAATTCCTGCTAGTGTTACATGGCTAAGAGCATCTGCAATGAGCGAAAGTCTGCGGACGACAATAAAGACACCCAGCAAAGGAGCTATCACTCCTATAATCATTCCAGTTAAAAAGGCATTTTGCAAAAATTCGTATTGCAATAAACCGCTAATCATGAATGGGCCCCCTCGTGATGGTGGTGATCATGAGTCAAAACATGAACATCATGCCCATAAATTTCTGACATCTCGTTGATTTTTAGCAGCTCAAATTCCTCAGTGCTCCCATGGAAATGCATATTTTTATTGAGGCATGCCACATTTGTAACTTTATCGGAAATCGTGCCAATATCATGAGTAACCAGAAGCAAGGTAATACCATTCTGTTTATTTAACCTTTCTAGCATTTCATAGAACGAATTCACATTTTCAGCATCGACACCGACTGTTGGTTCATCAAGAATCAGCAATTCTGGATTGCTAACGAGAGCCCTGGCGATAAAGACTCTTTGCTGCTGCCCGCCGGAAAGTTCGCCAATATTACGGTCCATGAACTTTTCCATCCCTACAGATTTAATTGCCTGCTTAATTTTATCATGGTGCCTTTTCTGTAAGAACTTAAAAAGACCAAGCTTCTTAGTCAATCCACTAGCCACTACCTCAAAAACCGTTGCCGGGAATCCAGTATTGAAGGAGTTAGCCTTTTGGGACACAAAACCGATTTTATGATGCTCCTTGAATTTTCCAATTCCCTGCCCAAATAAACGGATCGTACCTTTTTGCGGCTTAATCAGACCAAGCATCAATTTAAGCAAGGTCGATTTACCCGATCCATTCGGGCCAACAATCGCCAAAAAGCTACCCTTTTGGATAGACAGATTTATATTTTCAAGTACATTCTCTTTATCATATCGATAAGACAAATTTTGTACCTGGACGATATAATTGTTACTGCTCATTTCATCACCCACAAAATAAGAATCATTACGATTTACATTTAGTAGTATATCTTTATACGTGCAAATTGTAAACTATCTGATTTTAACACCGAAATTCCACGTTGACACCGTCACTGATTTTTACCCCCTAGCATTTCAAAGATATTCAAAATTTAAAGTAACTAGATTACAGCCAAGATGAAAGGATGAAACAGTATATTTTTTATCTGGCAAAGAAAACAGTCACTTTTTCCATTCCGGGCTCATACCTTACTATGGAGGAGTGATGATCTTTGGCTATTTTTGAAAATATCATTAACCATAAAATAAGTAATATTACTGCTGATGAACTGCTGAAATATGCCTCTCAATTTCAGATTTCAATCACAATGGCGCAGGCACAGAAAATTGCCGGATACTTACGAGGAAAAAAAGTCAACATTTTTAATGATTCAGAACGTAAAACATTGATCAAAGAGATTGCCCGTGTCACAAGTCCAGAAACTGCACGCGAAGTTAACAAGCTTTTCGTGAAATTTACGAAATGATGGAAATCTAGCCTATAATACATTAATTACTCATTCATAAAACAACAAATTAAAAAGCTGTGGAGTTCTCCACAGCTTTTAACTTTGTTATTTATTTTAGCCATTCATAATTATATCAAGCAGATTTTCTTCAAACTGCTTGCTTTTAAGCATGGCTATTTCATGCTTATATGGTGCTTTTTTATTATTCTTATCCTCTCCAACAAAAGGAGTTTCAAGAATTTTTGGCACGCTGATAAGCTGTGGGTGATGAACAATGTAGCTCAACGCATCAAAGCCAATATGGCCAAACCCAATGTTCTCATGGCGGTCTTTTCTCATGCCTACAGCATTCTTGCTGTCATTAATGTGGAGCACTTTCAGCCTGTCCAGTCCAACGATTTTATCGAATTCATTCAGGACACCATCAAAGTCCTCAATGATAGGATATCCAGCATCATGGGTATGGCATGTATCAAAGCAAACTGAAAGCTTATCATTGTAAATGACGCCATCCATAATCATCGCGAGCTCTTCAAAGGATTTTCCGCACTCTGATCCTTTTCCGGCCATTGTTTCCAAAGCGATTTGGACATTTTCTTTACCTGTTAAAACCTCATTGATGCCCTCGACAATTTTTTGGATGCCTTTTTCTGTGCCTGCTCCGATATGGGCACCCGGATGCAGAACGATTTGCCTGGCACCAAGAGCCTCTGTGCGCTCAATTTCGCTCCTTAGGAATCTTACACCCAGATCAAATGTATCTGGATTTTCGGAATTTCCAATATTGATGATATATGGTGCATGGACAATGATTTCATTGATGCCATGCTCTTCCATATGCCTGTGCCCTTCTTCAATATTAAGATCCTCAATTTTTTTCCTTCTCGTATTCTGAGGTGCTCCCGTATAGATCATAAAGGTATTTGCTCCATATGAGACGGCTTCTTCACTTGCTGCTAGCAGCATTTTCTTTCCGCTCATGGAAACATGTGAGCCAATTAACATTACTGATCTCTCCCTAAAACATTTACAGTTTGTTTATTTTTTCTTATTTAACCGATTTTGACGTTTTTTAATTTTATCCATTTCCCACTGCATCTTTTTCTTATAGCCTGGCTTGACTTTTTTAGGTTTTGAAACAAGCGATTTGGCCACCGCTTCACCTGGTGTTTCTTTTTTCTTTCTATTTTGGCGTCTGTTCCGCTCTTCAATTTCGGTAAATTCGCCTTTCTTCATATCGATGTTTTTAAAGGCGATCCCCATTTTTTCGAGGCGTACTAATGCATCTTCATCAGACTGTTCATATACCGTTAAAGCGATTCCCGAGGCACCTGCACGTGCTGTACGCCCAACCCTGTGGATATAAAAATCAAGGTCTGTCGGCAATTCATAATTGATTACATGACTGATTCCCTGAATGTCGATTCCCCTTGCAGCAAGGTCAGTAGCAACAATATATTGAAATTCCAGGTCTTTAACCTGCTTCATGACTCTTTTACGCTCACGTGGACTTAAATCCCCATGAATTCGGCCAACCTTCATGCCTTTTGAGATTAATCCGTCCGCTATCTCGTCTGCTTTCTTTTTCGTATTGGCAAAAACAATCCCGAGGTACGGATTAAATGCCAAGAGCGCAGAATGGACGAGTCCAATTTTGTCCCTGTGTCGAGCTGGCAGCAGAAGATGTTCAATATTCTCAGCTGTTGCTTGCTTCGGATCTACTTGTACATATTTAGGGTTTTCCATGTACTTTTTCAAGAAAGGCTTAAGTTTTTCAGGTATGGTTGCAGAAAATACTAACATCTGAAGCTTTTCAGGCATCCGTGATGCAAATTGGTCAATATCTTCAATGAATCCCATATCAAGCATTAAATCCGCTTCATCCACGACCAGCATGTTAGCGGTGTGAACAAACAGTGCATTTTCCTTTACAAGGTCGTTAATCCTGCCTGGGGTGCCGATTACTATTTGCGGCTGTGTTTTCAGCTTCTCAATCGTTCTCTGCTTATCAGTGCCGCCAATATAGCAGCGTGCAGTAATTTTTTCTTCCTGAGGTGCATGTTCAGCTATCTTGAGAACTTCATGGTAAATTTGATTTGCAAGCTCCCTTGTAGGAGCTGTGATGATAGCTTGGACCTCATTGCGGGAGGCATCAAGCTTGTTCATGATTGGAAGAACGTACGCATGTGTCTTCCCTGTTCCAGTCTGTGACTGGCCAATAGCGCTATCACCTTTGATAATTGTCGGAATCAAGCGTTCCTGGATTTCAGTTGGCTCATAAAAACCAAGTTTGTTAACGGCATCTATAATGAATGGCTTAAATTCATATCGATCAAATTTCGTTTCAGTCATTGTTTAACTCCTTTTTACCCTTTTTCCCTATACTGCAGGGAATTCAGCCCGTTCCGTAGGCTGGTCTCTCAGGTTCATCCTGTAATTATAATAAAGATTGCAGAAAATCTCCAATCAGTACTATCTTAACCTTTCCTCATGAAAAAACAAACCTGTTTCGTGCCGAATGCTAATTTATTAAACCAAATCTGAGGTGCTGCATACTCTAATAGGAGATGATTTATCTAGAAAGGAGGGGTCAGAATGCTACAAGGACCCCGTATGAACTCTCGCGGAATGCAGCCTCATCATTTCATGGGTCCAGGATATATGGGCCCACCTGCCATGCCTCACCGCCAAATGAACCCAAACCAATTCGGCGGGATAAGGCCAGGAATGCAACAGGGGCAATTTGGACCAAGGATGGGCAGAAATCCGCAATCTAGACAAGGTGGCGGAGGAATACTTGCTAAACTTCTCGGTAAAGGCAGCAGAGGCCAAAGTAATGCTATGCCTGGATTTTTGTCACAAGGCGCCGGAACAGCAAGAGCAGCAAGCTCTGGAGGTGGAATCCTGAAAACCCTGACGAATCCTTCAGCACTTAATGGATTCCTTAACAACACACAGCAGGTTTTAAAGACTGCGCAGCAATTTGGACCAATGATTCAGCAATATGGTCCCCTTGTCCGCAACATTCCCTCGATGTGGAAGCTGTACAAGGGACTGAAGGATATGCCTGATGCAGAAGAACAAAAGGAACAAGGAGACGTCACAGTAAACAAAGATACAGCAAGTATGGAGAAAACTGCAAAGACAGCTCCAACACAACCAAAGAGTAAACCAGCAGGCCAGAAAAAGGCTGCTAGAAAGACTGGACCCAAGGGTTCATCTTCCCCAAAATTATTCTTTTAGCAAGGTGTAATTAGTAAAGTCATTCCTTTACTGAAAGTCGCTTTTGTATTCTTTCTATAAGTTTTATATAATAAAAGAGAGAATTAGAGGTATTCGCAGGAGGATGACTCAATGAATGTAATTAAAATTTCACCTCGCGGCTATTGCTATGGTGTCGTCGACGCTATGGTCATTGCACGTAATGCTGCATTGGATAAAAGTTTGCCGCGGCCAATATATATACTTGGGATGATTGTTCACAACAAACATGTTACGGATGCATTTGAAGAAGAAGGAATCATCACATTGGACGGGAATAACCGTAAGGAAATACTTGAAAAAGTTGATGGCGGGACTGTTATTTTTACAGCCCACGGAATTTCCCCTGAAGTCCGGGAACTCGCTAAGAAAAAGGGACTCGTTTCAATTGATGCGACGTGTCCAGATGTAACCAATACCCACAACTTGATCCGCGCAAAGGAAAAAGAAGGCTTTGAAGTTATATATATCGGGAAAAAAGGCCACCCAGAGCCCGAGGGTGCAGTTGGAGTCGCACCTGGAATTGTCCACCTGGTAGAAACTCCATCAGATGTTGAGGCACTGCAATTGAAGGCCGAAAAATTAATTGTTACAAATCAAACAACTATGAGCCAATGGGATGTGTCCGAAATCATCCAGAGCGTGAAAGAAAAGTACCCTCATGCAGAGGTGCACAAAGAAATCTGCATGGCAACACAGGTGCGCCAGGAAGCTGTTGCTGAGCAAGCTGGCGAAGCGGATGTCCTTATCGTCGTCGGCGACCCAAAAAGCAATAACTCTAACCGCCTGGCTCAGGTTTCAGAAGAGATTGCCGGAACGAACGCATATCGGATTGCAGATGTATCTGAATTGAACATCGAGTGGATCAAGGATGCCAACACCGTCGCTGTCACTTCTGGTGCATCTACTCCAACCCCTATCACAAAAGAGGTCATAACATTCCTTGAACAATTTGACCCGGCAAACGAAGCTACGTGGATGAAGGAGAAAAAAGTTCCGTTAAACAAGATTCTGCCGAAGGTAAAAAAAGCTGAAGCAAGCTTATAATTAACAATAAAAAGCAGCCTGGATGTCAGGCTGCTTTTTTCTTATCGTATAGATGGCAGCTGATTTAAACGATTAACAGGCCAATGGATTTTAATTTAAATAAATGTAAAAGGATCTGTCCCGATTTCTGATGGAATGAATTGCACCTCATAACCTTTCTCCCTGCAAAGCTTCTCCATAACTGATGCTACGCCTTTTTTCATTACCTTTTCCACGTTGTGTCCTGGATCGATCATGTTTAAACCGGCCATCATGGCATCATGTGCTGTATGGTAATAAATATCCCCTGTAATATACACATCTGCACCTCGGAACTTGGCCTGTGAGTAATACTTATTACCATCTCCGCCCAGGACCGCAACTTTTTTCACCTTGGAGTTTAGTTCGCCCACTACACGAACTGTATCAACTTCCAACACTTCTTTTACCCGCTCTGCAAATTCGCCAAGAGTGGTTGGATCTACATGACCAATCCGTCCCAGACCTAGCGCAGCACCTTTATTTTCAATGCTGTACACATCGTATGCAACCTCTTCATAGGGATGTGCCTTGATCATTGCTTGGAGCACCTTTTTTTCGATGCTGAGAGGGAAAATAGTTTCAATCCTTACCTCGCTGACTGCTTCAAGCTTTCCCTTTACGCCTATATGGGGGTTTGTATTCTCCCCTGGCAGGAAACGTCCCTCTCCAGGCCCTGAAAAAGAACAATGGCTATAGTTGCCAATTGAACCGGCCCCAGCATTTCCAAGAGCCTCCCTAAGCTGTTCGGCATCTTCAGCAGGGACAAACACCACAAGCTTCTTAAGTGTATCTTCATATGTTGGAACTAACACTTCAGGATTTTGTAATCCCAGCGCTTCAGCCAGCAAATCATTCACACCACCCACAGCAACATCGAGGTTTGTATGAGCCGCATATACAGCAATGTCATGCTTGATAAGCTTCGCAATTATTCTTCCAGCCGGAGTATCTGTTGCAATTTTCTGCAGGGGCCTGTAAATTGGTGGATGATGAGCGATAATCAATTTAGCATTTTTCGCAATTGCTTCATCTACAACTTCCTCATTCACATCAAGAGCTACCAGGACCGTTTGCACGGGCTGGTTCAGAGCTCCAATCTGTAGGCCAATTTTATCTCCTTCCATCGCGAAAGCTTTTGGAGAGAATTGTTCAAAAAGCTGTATTACCTCATGGCCATTGACTTTTTTCACTTTAATACCTCCTCTGCCATACTGATCTTTCTTTCTAATTCGAGCCTCTTACTCGCTGTTTCTTCATTTTGTACTGCATCATTAAGCTGGTGTAAGATCCGATCCCAGTTTTTCTTTTCCTGGTTCCATTTTTCTATGAATATCAGTGATTTCTCTCCCATTAAAAATGGGCCAAACAAAATTCCTTCTTCTAGATTCTTATTTTGAAAAGGCTTTAATGGCTCTCCTCTTTCAGCAACTAAAATCTCATATATTTTTCCATCTTCTTTAAGGATTTCTTCTTTCATTAACTCCCAGCCATTATCGATCAGCCAGCTGCGAACTGCGAAACTCCCGACATTTGGCTGGAGAACAAGTCTAGTCACTCCATCAAGTTTTGTTTTACCACGATCGAGAATATTTGAAATAAGCGTTCCTCCCATGCCAGCAATGGTAATGCAGTCAACTTCGCCAGTTTGAATCACATCAAGACCGTCACCCTTACGGACAGAAATCTCTTCTGCAAGGTTTTCAGAGTGCACCTGCTCAAGCGCAGATTGATATGGCCCCTCTGCCACCTCGCCTGCAATGGCTGCAGGGACGATTCCTTTTTTCACTACATTGCATGGCAAATAGGCATGGTCGGAACCAATATCAGCCAGCCTTGCCCCATGAGGAATATTATTTGCAACGGCTTCTAGCCGGTTCGATAGCTTTTCAGCATTCATTCAAGTCACCTTCTAAATCGTATTTTGCTTTTATTAGTATATGAAAAGCTCCTGCCCCTTGTCCAATCATGCCAGAGAATAAATTAAAAGGCCCTTTGCTTTTGCAAAGAGCCCTTCATGGTATTACTTCATTTTTGAAAGGAATTCAGCCATTTGTTCTTCTTTACCAGCTGCCATTCCTGGAGGCATGTTGCCCTTACCATTCGTAATGATGTCTTTGATTTCATCTTTAGAATATCTGCCGCCTACACCTTTTAACGAAGGACCAGCACCACCTTCATACTGTTGACCGTGGCATCCTGCGCAAGTTTGCTTGTAGAACTCCTCAGGATTCACTTCAGCAGTCTCCTCAGTCTTTCCGCCGCCTTCTTTTTCTTTCGCTAAGTCTTTGGAATCTCCAAGTCCTTTGAAAGAAAGCAGGAACATTAAGCCGATACCCATTACCATGATCAATACGAATGGAATGATTGGATTACGATTCATCATATACCCTCCCTTATGTATAACATCACTTTTAAATAATAATTTCAAGCAACTATTATTTTACTTGAAAAACGTTTACAGGAAAAGCAAAAAAGCAAACTTTGTCACACTTGTTCACAAATTAGACAAAAAACCCCATCAAATGATGAAGTTTTTGCGTAATCACTCATCCTTACTATTTCCAATCTAACAGCCAATTAACCTAGCGATGACCATTCTTTGTACCTCAGAAGTACCTTCGCCGATTTCAAGCAGCTTTGCATCTCTCATATAGCGCTCCACTTCATACTCTCTCATATATCCATAACCTCCATGGATCTGGACAGCCTGATCAGCTACTTCCATGGCGATTTCAGAAGCGTACAGCTTGCACATTGATGCTTCTTTGGAGAATGGGCGCCCTTGGTCCTTCAGCCATGCTGCCTTGTAAACCATATTACGGGCCAATTCAATTTTCATGGCCATATCAGCAAGTTTGAATTGGATTGCCTGGAATTTAGAAAGTGACTTTCCAAATTGTTTTCTTTCTTGGGCATATTGCAGCGCTTTTTCATAAGCAGCCTGGGCAACACCGACTGCCATTGCGCCAATTCCGATTCTGCCTCCATCGAGGGTAATCAGGAATTGCTTGAAGCCTTCTCCTTTTTTGCCAAGAAGGTTTTCAACCGGCACCCGAACGTTTTCCATTACTAGCTCGGTTGTATTTGATGCATTCAATCCCATTTTTTCATAGTTATCAATTACTGTAAAACCAGGAGCATCTGTTGGAACAATGATCGCACTGATTTCTTTCATTCCAGCATTATCCCCAGTGATTGCAGTCAATGCCAAATGTTTTGCATAGCTCGCGTTCGTAATAAAACACTTGCTTCCATTGATTACATACTCTCCGTTTTCCTCTTTAGCTGTCGTCTGTGTGCCTCCAGCATCCGATCCTGCATTAGGTTCTGTCAATCCAAATGCACCTAGAGATTCCCCTGTACAAATAGGCTCAAGATACTTTTGCTTTTGTTCCTCTGTTCCAAAGAGATTAATCGGAGCACCGCCAAGAGAAATATGTGCTGAGTAAGTAATCCCAGTAGAAGCACATCCCCTGCTCAGCTCCTCTGTTACAATCGCGAAACTGACTGTATCGGCTCCTGCCCCGCCGTATTCTTCTGGAAATGGAAGCCCCAACATTCCAAGCTCACCAAGTTTTTTGAAGATTTCTGTCGGAAACTGTTTGGTTTTATCTCTTTCAATTGCTCCAGGAGCTACTTCTTCCTCAGAAAACTCTCTAATCGTCCTTTTTATCATTGCCTGTTCAGATGTTAAATCGAAATTCATTTCCATCCCCCTTAAACTGTTGAATGCGTTTACATTCTTCATTATAAAGGTGGATAGACAATATTCTCAAGATTTAAAAACTTTTAAATATTTTATAATTATATAAATATAGTAATAAACAGAATGATTATGCCTGCAATTCCGGAGATTTTAAATGAAATCATTTTCCATTTCACACCTGCAATGACCCATACTAAACAATTGGCGATGGTCACGAAATAAAGTATGTATGTATTTTCCGGAAAGGAAATTTCTGCTGCCTGGATTGTAATGATCAACAAATTCATTGCTGTGGCAAGCAATGGGATTAATTTTAAGTAAGATTTGGAGATTAAATAAATACCTGAAATTAGGGAACTTATTCCAAAAAGAATGATGATGGTCATTTGCAAAATGAGAGATAATTCAGTAAAATAAAATAACAATACTGAAAGCGATAACAATCCAAGTAAAAAAACAGTTAAGATTTTAGGCAGGTCATATTGGCTGTTTTTAGCAGCTTGTACGGCTTCGGTAATGCCCTCAGTATATAGATTCAGAAGAAAATCACAATAGTGTTCTGGCAACATTCTGTTTTGTTTCCAATAATTTATTTCATTAACAATGATTTTCTTGCGCTGATCGTCCATCAATTGCACTTCCTGTCTTAATTAAATTGCCGTTTCAAGGAGTTACTTATATCAGATATGAGTAGCGAAATGAACCTTAAAAAAAGGAATAATTTACTTTTATTTTAAAAAGTAAATTATTCCTTGGCAATCCTATTCTAAAAAGTCTTTCAGACGTTTGCTTCGGCTTGGGTGCCTTAACTTGCGAAGTGCCTTGGCTTCAATTTGACGGATACGTTCGCGCGTAACCCCAAATACCTTGCCCACTTCCTCAAGTGTGCGGGTACGGCCATCATCTAGGCCAAATCTTAGTCTTAAAACGTTTTCTTCACGGTCTGTGAGCGTATCAAGGACATCTTCAAGCTGTTCCTTTAATAATTCATACGCAGCGTGTTCAGAAGGAGATGTAGCATCCTGGTCTTCAATGAAATCCCCAAGGTGTGAATCGTCCTCTTCACCGATTGGTGTTTCAAGGGAAACTGGTTCCTGGGCAATCTTTAAAATTTCACGTACCTTTTCTGGTGTAAGATCCATATCTTCACCAATTTCTTCAGGTGTTGGTTCGCGGCCTAAATCCTGAAGAAGCTGTCTTTGAACACGAATCAATTTATTGATTGTTTCAACCATATGAACAGGAATCCTGATCGTACGTGCCTGGTCAGCGATAGCGCGTGTGATTGCCTGACGGATCCACCAAGTAGCATAAGTACTGAATTTGAACCCCTTACGGTAATCAAATTTTTCAACAGCCTTGATTAAACCCATATTTCCTTCCTGGATCAAATCAAGAAATAGCATTCCACGGCCGACATATCGCTTAGCAATACTTACTACAAGTCGAAGGTTTGCTTCAGCAAGACGCCTTTTAGCCTCTTCATCGCCTTCTTCGATTCGTTCTGCAAGATTGATTTCTTCTTCTGCAGACAGAAGATCCACACGCCCGATTTCTTTTAGGTACATCCTTACAGGGTCATTGATTTTGACTCCTGGCGGGACACTAAGATCATTTAAATCGAACTCTTCATCATCTTTGGAAAGCTGCTTTATATCTGGATCCTCAGATTCATCACTTTCTCCAACTAGTTCAATTCCCTGCTCTCCTAGGAACTCATAGTATTCATCCATTTGGTCTGAATCAAGTTCAAAACTTGAGAGCCTTTCAGCAATATCATCATAAGCAAGGACACCTGTTTTTTTACCCAGTGCAGTTAACTGGTCTTTAACTTGTTCCACTGTCACTTCATTTTCTGTGACCTCTTTAGAACGGGCCGACTTTTCAGCCATTTGTCCCCCTCCTTCCAAAAATCAAAAACAATCAGCATCGGGATTTATAGAGTCTTGCGCAAACTTATGATTTCTGCAGCGATAGACGCTGCACGCAAGAAGTCACTTTGTCGTTCTGCCTGTTTTTGTTCTGCCAATTTTTCCTTTATTTTTAACATTTTTTGATAATTCAACACTTGCTTGATATAATCAGATAATTCCTGATCACTGATTTCCTCGTTTAGAGGCATCATCTCGATATCAGCAACGACCCTTTTTAGCTTATTATCCTGAAGGTAATTTAAGAACGCACTTGGATCAGGGTCATGTCCTTTTTCATAGTATGCAAATAAATAAGTAATAATAGCCTGATGCTCATCAATGTTCAGTGTGTTCCCTTCAAGCATATCCTGTACCTTATAGGCAATATCGGCACTTCTCATCATGTGAGAAATCATACGCCTTTCAGCCGTATGGTATGCAGGTTTAAGCTCCGCTTTTCGGCTGAACGCCACTGGCTTGTTTTCTGGCTGGGCTTGCCCTTTAGGTGTTTGCTTCTTTTGGTTCCTTGCCTGCACCAATTGGTTCTGCTGCTGCACAAGTGCTTCTAGCGAAAGCGAAAACTCATTGGCAACCTGCCTTAAATACAAATCTTTTTCAACGGCTTTATCTAATGCACTAATTTCTTTAAGTACTTCTTCGATATATTGAAGGCGATCTCCTTCATGCTGAAGGTTTTTCCCTCTTCGATAATATATTAATTTAAATGCCATCAAGGTGGCGCTCGAACCAATTATTTCGTTTTTAAATTTTTCCTCGCCGTGGACCTTTATGAAATCGTCGGGGTCCATGCCATCTGGCATAAGTGCGACTTTTACCGTAAAACCTGCCTTGGACAGCATATTGGAAGCCCTGAAGGCTGCTTCAATACCTGCTTTGTCCGAATCATAACAAATTGTAACGGCTTGAACATTTCTCTTCAACAATGAAATATGCTCTTCGGTGAGAGAAGTCCCCATCGTTGCTACGCCATTTTCAACACCCGCACGATTAGCGGAAATGACATCGGCAAACCCTTCGAAAAGCACGGCTTTCTGCTGCTTCCGGATTGAAGGCCGCGCAAGATGAAAATTATACAAAACTTTGCTCTTGTTAAAAATTTGCGTTTCGGGACTATTTAAATATTTGGGTTCTTCGCCCCCTAGGGTTCTCCCGGAAAACGCAATTGTATTTCCTTGATGGTCCACAATAGGAAACATGATTCTGTCCCTAAACCTGTCAAAATATGTTCCATCTTTTTCTCTTTGTATAACTAAACCTGCTTTTTCAATTAACGCCAGTGAAAATCCACGTTTCTCAAGCAGCTTAGATACAAAATCCCAGGAAGGAAGTGCATATCCAATCTGGAACCGTTCAATCGATTCCAGGGTGAAGCCCCTGTTAAGGAGATATTCCAGAGCATCCTGTCCTTCTTTTGTATTTACCAGCAAATGATGATAAAATTTACGCAATAGCTCATGAGCTTCAATCATCTGCTTAGAGCCTTCAGACAATTGAGGTCCTTTATTAGTTAAGGGACCATCAAGCTGCAGTTCGATATTCGCTCGTTCTGCTAGTTTTAAGGCGGCTTCCTGGAAGGAAAGACCTTCAATCTCCATTAAAAATGAAAAAACATTGCCGCCTGCGCCACAACCAAAGCAATGATAAATTTGCTTATCGGGTGAGACTGAAAACGAAGGGGAGTTTTCCCCATGAAATGGACAGAGTCCAAAATAGTTTCTGCCCTGTTTTTTTAACTGGACAAAATCACCAATGACATCGACTATTTCAACCGCCTGCCGGATTTCATTTACTTTTTCCTCGGCAATCCTCTCTGCCATATGCATGACCTCATTAGTTGTGATTCCTTGAACATATCTTAAAATTCGACAAAAGCATGCTCAATTCCTTTATAAATTTTTCTCTGTCTTTTTCGGTGAAAGGTTTCGGCCCTTTTCCGTAGAATCCGCGCCTTCTTGCTTTAGCAGAAAGATGCCTTAATTCAAGCGCAGTTTGTATACCTTTTTCTTCAAATAAGTTTCCCCTTGGAGAGATGGCATAAACCCCTTTCGCAAGAAGGGTAGAGGCAAGACCGATGTCCTGCGTCACTGCAAAATCACCTTTGTTAACGTGATTCATTAAATAAAGGTCTGCAGCCTCCTTATGTGAATCGACAAATACCCAGTTTAGCCCTTGGAGATCGTTCTTCATATGGGCATATGAAGCCACAAAAATCACTTCGATTGAAAACTTCGTAGCAATTTCGACAATTTCTTTTAAGACCGGGCATGAATCTGCATCAACAAAAAGAGTCTGATTGTTGATTTCACTAGTATTAATTCTACATCACTCCGGATTTTCCTTCTTAGGGACTATATTTTTTAAAAAGGGAATTTTGTCGAATTTTTTCATGGTCAATATCTTGACAACTGATAATAAATAGTTTATTCGTAATCTGTCAAGTCTAAACCTAAACAGATACATTTTTATCACAATTTTTTATTATAGTATAAGAAAGGGGATTTTGCCATTATTTTTTCTCGTGGTTTAAGGCTATCTGCAAACTAATACCACTTAATGGAAGACAATGTTTTAAAACACGATTCAAATACATTCAAAAAGAAAAGCACATACGCAATATATATGTGCTAAGCGTCCATCTTTTTGTTCCGGACCATGTTCAAAATGACATTTGCTGTTTCTTCAACTGCCTTATTTGTCACATCAATAACAGGACAACCGATTTTTTCAACAAGACCATCGAAAAATTCAATTTCTTCCTTAATCCGTTCAATATTGGCATAAATGGCTTTGTCATTAAGGCCAAGTGAAATCAACCGTTCTCTCCTGATCTGGTTAAGTTTATCAGGGGAAATTCTTAAACCAAAACATTTTTCCTTTGGAACGAGGAATAGCTCTTCTGGAGGGTCAACCTCGGGAACAATCGGCACGTTTGCCACTTTATATCTCTTATGAGCAAGATATTGGGATAAAGGTGTTTTCGAAGTCCTCGAAACACCTACCAGCACGATATCTGCCTTTAAGATTCCTCTTGGGTCACGACCGTCGTCATACTTAACGGCAAATTCAATGGCTTCAACCTTTTTGAAGTAATCTTCATCTAGTTTCCTTACCAATCCTGGTTCATATAACGGAGTTTCTCCGCAAAGGAGCTGTATTTGCTGCATCAAAGGGCCAATAAGGTCACATGCATATACTCCTTCTTTCCCAGAGGCCTCCATCAGATATTCACTTATTTCCGGCTTCACTAAAGTATAAGCAATCATGCCGCCGTCTTGCTTAGCAAGGGAGACAACTTCATCAATATGTTCTTTATCCTCAACATATGGATATCTTTTTAAGGATATATCTGCATGTTCAAATTGGCTGATAGCAGCTTTTGTAACGAGCTCAGCTGTCTCGCCGACAGAGTCAGAAACCACATAAATTATTGGCGTTTTTTTCATTTTTGTATCCAGCCCCTTCAATATTTGCTTCTTATTCCTCTGCCAAGGCAACAAAGGCCTTCGTAATGTTCGTCTTCGTCAATCTGCCGACAAGTTCATATCCATCATCGGTATCTTTAATGATTGGAAGAGCGTCAATTTGCTTTTCAATTAATTCCTTTGCTGCATCAATAAGCAGATCGTCCCTGCGGCAAACAGTTATGTTCGGCATCCTTGTCATAATGATATTCACTGGCAAGCTGGTCAGCTCTTGTTTGCCAATGCTCGCCCTCAATAAATCCTTACGAGAAAGAACACCTACTAGCTTCGAAGCCTTATCCACAACAAACAATGTCCCAACATCCTCAAGAAACATTGTACAAATTGCATCATAAACCGAGACATTTTCAGGCACTACAATCGGGATCGACTGATATTCTCTAACAAGGATTTTCTTAAGGTTCTCAGAAAGGAGCTGAGTACCTGTTTTGCCAGTGTAAAAATAGCCTACACGCGGCCTGGCGTCCAGATAGCCTGACATTGTCAGGATGGCAAGGTCCGGCCTTAATGTCGCCCTTGTCAGATTCAACCTGTCGGCAATATGTTCCCCTGTGATTGGTCCATTATCCTTGACGATCTGCAGGATCTGTTCCTGGCGCTTATTCAGTTCGATTGTCCTCACCACCTAACGGAATTATTTGGCTAATTAGCCGCAATTTTATGTAATATTAATGTAATACGCTATTATGGCTTTAAAGAAATCAAATTCCAGGTGTACTAAAAGTAAACAAGACCATAAAGCTCAATTGCATAATTCATTACGCTTATTTGAAATTGTAATAGATACATCGTTTATAAAATCATTATATCCTACTCATTCCAAATAGAAAGTAAGTATTTTGTTATTATTTAGAATAGATTCAAGAAGTGGCAGCTTTGTTATTTTCGAAGTGCCTTCCTTAAGCTGGAAGGCACTTCGATGATTACTTCACAACAATATCGTTGACTTTGGCAAGCTTCATGATGAGAACTGCCAGTGCAGCCATCTGGTTCAATCGATTCTCCTTGATTTCCAGATTATCTGACATAACCATTGTATTATCAAAGTACTGATTGATTTCTGGTTTTAAAGAGACAAGCAGCTGATAATACACTGAAGCGTCTACACCATTTTCTGTCTTTCTGCCAAGCTCTAGATATTTATCATATAGATTTTGTTCATGCACATTCTCAAACAGCTCTGGATTGATGTCGCCGAGAACCTCTTTTTTGCTGGCGATATTAAGCACCCTGCTTAATGCCTCCATACTCTCCTTAAATCCTTCGTCGGAGCTTGCTGACTGCAATGCTACTGCTTTCTCAACTAATTCAGAAACAGTTCCGATTTCCCCGCCTAGTACTGCATCGATGATATCATAACGGATTCCCCGTTCCTGCAGAAGATGCTTTACACGAAGTTTAAAGAACTGGATTAATTCATGGTAAACTTCTTCTTCAGACCGTTTTGCGATTCCTGATTCAGAAATCAAACTCAAGGAAAGTCCAACAAGATTTTCAACTGAAACCGGCCATTGTTTTTCAATTAACGTCTGAACAATTCCTGTTGCCTGTCTTCTTAATGCATATGGGTCCTGCGAGCCGCTAGGAATAATCCCAAGTGCAAAGAAAGAGATGATCGTATCAAGTTTATCAGCAATTGCCACTAAAGCTCCAGCTGGTGTGCCTGGTACAGAATCTTCTGCATTCCTAGGCATATAGTGTTCATTGATCGCAGCAGCTACTTCAGGGCTTTCACCTTTTTGAAGAGCGTATTTCTCTCCCATAATCCCCTGAAGTTCTGGAAACTCATATACCATTTGTGATACTAAATCGAATTTACTGATTTGTGCAGCTCTATCAGCAGCCTTAATAACTTCAGAAGAAAGTTCCAGTCTGTCTGCAACTAAATTGACAAGCTTACGAACACGCTCAGCCTTCTCAGCAATTGTGCCGATTTCTTCATGATAAACAATCGTCTTAAGTTTATCCAAAGCAGTTTCAATTTGCAGTTTTTGATCTTCTTTATAAAAAAATGCAGCATCAGCCAATCTTGCTCTAAGTACCTTTTCATTACCCCGTGCTACTTTTTCGATATGAAGGTGATCGCCATTCCTTACGGTTACAAAATGAGGAAGCAATTTTCCTTCCGCAGTTACCGGGAAATAACGCTGATGCTCCTTCATTGAAGTAATAAGTACTTCGCTTGGGATTTCCAGGAATTCTTCCTCAAATCGGCCGTATAATGCAGTCGGATATTCAACCAGATTATTAACCTCTTCGAGCAAATCTTCATCAACTGGAATTGTCCAGCTGTTTTCTTCCTCGATTTTTTCAAGTTGTGAAAGGATGGCATCCTTTCGTTTTTGGGCATCAGCGACCACATACTGTCCTAGTAATGTTTCTTCATATTCTTCAGGGTTTGATATCGTCACTTCATCTTCTCCAAGGAATCGATGACCTCTCGTAACCTTCCCTGTTCGAACGCCAGCAATTTCGAATGGAATTACATCGCTGCCGAACATCGCCACCAGCCATTTTATTGGCCTTACGTATCGCATATCTAAATCTGCCCAGCGCATATTCTTTGGGAATGACATGCTCGTGATGATCGCTTGTAATTCAACAAGCAAAGCGGAGGTTTCCTGCCCTTTTATAAATTTGCTGACATGTGCATATTCAACACCATTGATTTCTTTGAAGAAAATATCTTCAACCGTCATTCCCTGACCACGTGTAAAGCCCATTGCTGCTTTTGACCACTCTCCTGTTTCAGAAAGAGCAATTTTCCTTGCCGGGCCCTTAGCTTCCTCTACGCTGTCTTCCTGGCGCTCATCTACATTCATGATTACGACAGCGAGCCTGCGTGGTGTTGAATATAAGTTAATGCTTTCGAATCCAATATTATTTTTTGTTAGCCAGTTCTCAACTTTGGAAGCAAGCTGGTTAATGGAATCAGTAATAAATCTTGCAGGCATTTCTTCTAATCCAATTTCTAGTAAAAGATTGCGCTTAGTCATTTTCTACCTGCTCCTTCCGTTTAATGATTGGGAAACCTAGTTTTTCTCTTTCGTCATAGAACGTTTTCGCTACTTTTTTGGCCAAATTTCGGCAGCGAGCGATATAGCCCGTTCTTTCTGTTACTGAAATAGCACCGCGTGCATCAAGGAGATTAAAAACGTGCGAGCATTTCAGGACATAATCATACGCTGGATGTACAAGTCCAGCTTCCATTTGACGATGGGCTTCCTTTTCATAAATATTGAACAGATTGAACAGCATTTCCTGATCTGAAGTCTCAAATGTATATTTCGAATGCTCATATTCAGGCTGACCGAAAATATCTCTTACGGTAAAACCATTTGTCCACTCTAAATCAAATACATTTTCTTTATCCTGGATGTATGATGCAAGCCTCTCGATTCCGTAAGTGATTTCAACCGAAACTGGTTTGCAATCTAATCCTCCAACTTGCTGGAAGTAAGTAAACTGGGTAATTTCCATACCATCTAGCCAAACTTCCCAGCCTAGGCCAGCACAGCCAAGGGAAGGGTTCTCCCAGTTATCCTCCACGAAACGGATATCATGTTCAAGCGGATCAATTCCTAATGCCTTCAATGATTCTAGATAGATTTCCTGGATGTTGTCTGGAGAAGGCTTCATAATTACCTGGAATTGGTGATGCTGATACAGCCTGTTTGGGTTTTCCCCATACCTGCCATCAGCAGGTCGGCGGGATGGTTCAACATACGCCACATTCCATGGCTCAGGTCCAATCGCCCTCAGGAATGTATAAGGGCTCATCGTTCCGGCACCCTTTTCGACATCATAGGCCTGCATAAGGATGCAGCCTTTTTCAGACCAGTGTTTTTGCAATGTAAGGATCATATTTTGGATATTCATCTGAACACCTCCGAATTATTATATAGCTTTTATATAAATTGCTTTGTTAGCTGGGATATTGATTTTCACTCCAATCAACAGAGCCAAAAAAATCATAATAATCACTATCACAGTTTAAAATAAAAAACTCCCGCCCCCTATGCACATCATTCATGCATAGGGACGAGAGTTACCCGCGGTTCCACCCTATTTGCTGCCAAAAAGCAGCCTCTTTAAGAAAATGTCGCTCCAGAATGCCTTCCTTAATTTTCTGCAATCCGGCTCACACCAAACCCGGACTCGCTAATACAGAGCGATTAAGTACTCTTTTCCTTCGCCGCAACATATGTAATTTTAATTTGAATAATATCGAAAACAAGTAATGATGTCAATAGTTATAGCCTGTCCCTAAATGAATCCATCTGGTCAAGAAATTTTCTCGTTTTTAAGTAAAGACCAGAATACTCATCATAATAGGCAGAAATGACCTTTTTGAGCTCTGCTTTTGTTTCGGGCTTGACTGAAATATTTCCGAGGCGGTTCAAGTCAAGCAGATAAAACAATCGGAGCAGTCTTACTGTACCAGGAGCTATTTTAAACCGGTAAGGATCTCGTTCAAAGCAGCGATGGCAAATTAATCCGCCTTCCTTGATGGAAAAATGAAATTCTCCTTCAGTACTGCCACAATTGGCACATCTGTCTAATACAGGATACATTCCCTGGACATTCAACATTTTCATTTCATAAATATTAGTCAGGATTTCAAGGTCATAACCTTCATTCATATAATTAAGCGTCTGGAGCAAAAGTTCAAATAAAAACGGGTTTGATTTTCGATCCTCGGTAACTTTATCAGTCAAATCTACAATGTAGCTGGCATGAGCTGTCAGGAAGATGTCCTCGCGAATCGCTCTCATTGATGAAATCATTTCACCCTGCTGCAGACCTCCAAGCCCAGTGCTTGCATGGAATAAATACTGTCCATACGTAAAAAGCTGGGTGACGGCAGCAAGCCTGCTATTAGGCTTTTTTGCGCCTCTTGCCATCACACCAACTTTCCCGAATTCCCTGGTATATAAAGTTACAATTTTGTTTGTTTCGCCATAATCTGTTGTTCTAATGACGATGCCTTCACATTTCTGCAGCATCAGCTGTCACCATCCATTACTACAGACAAACCTATGAGATTGGAAAATCAATTTGTGCTAGTTCTTCCTCCTGATAACCGGGTATTTCTTGATTGTCCTTCTCTAATTCCTTAAAGAGAAGATAAGTGTCAATGTTACCTGTTTGCGAAAAAACCTTCCAGGTAAAATCCAACATCGAAAACCCCACCTTTCAATTTTTCACTAGCATTTTTGTCCCAAATCCTTATGAATATCATAGCCTGTCAATCAGATTTTCATGTTACGAAAAAATTGTAAAACAATCTTGTGCATAAATTTCAATATTCTTTAATATGTTAATGATGGAGCATTTGCCCAACAGGCTTAATACTCATCTTCTCGGAAACCATAATCACGCAAGTGCGAAGCTTTATTTCTCCAATCTTTCTGTACCTTCACCCATAACTCAAGAAATACCTTGGACCCAAGCAGGTTCTCAATATCCAGACGCGCCCTTTTGCCAATTTCCTTTAGCATGCTCCCCTGCTTGCCGATAATGATTCCTTTTTGAGAATCTCGTTCAACAATGATCGTTGCCATGACATGGACCATATCCTTTTCTGACTGTCGTTCCATTTTCTCAATGACTACAGCAGTTGAATGGGGAATTTCTTCTCTGGTCAAATGCAGTGCTTTTTCTCTGATTAATTCTGAAACAATGAACCGTTCAGGATGGTCCGTTACCTGGTCTGCCGGATAGAACTGTGGCCCTTCAGGCATTTTTTCTTTAATTTGCTCCAGCAGCTTTTCAATGTTGTTGCCTTCAAGAGCAGAAATAGGCACAATTTCAGCAAAGTTGAATTTTTCTTTATAGGAATCGATTAGTTCCAAAAGTTTATCTGGATGAATTAAGTCAATTTTATTAATGACCAGGAATACTGGAGTTTTAACATTTTGCAGTTTTTCAATGATAAATTCCTCTCCGCGCCCGTAACCCTCCTGGGCATTGACCATGAATAGTATAAGGTCGACTTCTTTTAATGTATTTTGAGCCACCTTCATCATGAAATCTCCCAGACGATGCTTAGGCTTATGGATTCCTGGAGTATCAATGAAAATCAACTGTGAATCTTCAAGAGTAAGAACGCCCTGAACCTTGTTTCGTGTCGTTTGCGGCTTATCACTCATTATAGCGATTTTTTGGCCAATTACCCTATTAAGAAATGTTGATTTACCAACATTCGGCCTGCCAATGATTGAGATAAACCCTGATCTGTGTGATTGATTGTTTTGATTGCTAAAATTCATTTTGTAATTCCCTTCTCCACTTAATTTTACCCTATTTCAACTAAGATTTCATCGTTTGTAGCAAAATTGAAATATAAAATTTTAAATTTTCTAAAAACTAACTCACAGTTTTTATAGACTGTTATGTCATTTTACTTAAGTTTTTGTCTGTTTTCAAATTCATTGAAACATTTTCTAAAGAACAAAAAGCGCAAGCGCCTTGGTCAGCCCCGACAAGCGCTGGCCGACTAAAACCGCCACGTCCTGTGGCTACGTCGGCACTAAGACATCGTATCCGTCGAAGGGCCGACCAGTGAAGTCGTTCTTTGACTTCATTGGGCGAACCGAAATCGAAATGTATAGCCGACTGCCCAGAAACGCAGAAACTGGAGACTCCGACAAAGAAGCGCTTTTTGCTTCTGCCGGCGGAGTTGAAGTTTCGGAGTTTCTAGGAGGCGACACTGGACAAGCGACTCGAGGGGCTAGGAGCTGGAGCTGGATTAAGCAAATCCGCGTTGAGTAATCCACACCTGAAAAAATTTATAATTTCCTAATCAAAGAAAAAGTTGTCCTATGCAGGACAACTATAAATGAACTATGGCTAAAATCCTGGGCAGAAAGATGATCAATCCAATGATCACACTTATGATCGCAAAGATCAGGACAGCTCCAGCAGAGATATCTTTTGCCTGCTTCGCAAGCGGATGAAACTCTTTTGTATACAAATCTACAGTCCGTTCAACAGCGGTATTCATCATCTCCAAAGCAATCATTCCTCCGATCGCGAGCAATACTGCGATCCATTCTGATCTTGTAATAGAGAATGCGAATCCAGCTAAAATGACAAGAACAGAAATGCAAATATGAATCTGCATATTTCGTTCTTTGGAAGCTGCAGATGCAATTCCTTGAAACCCAAACCGGAACGAAGAAACCAAACGATGCTTCTTCCGTTTATTAGCGTGCAAGCCCATAACCATCGAGAATTTCTTTTTGTCTGTCGAACATCTTTTTCTCATCTTGCTCGTTCATATGATCATAACCTAACAAATGAAGGAAGCCATGGACAGCGAGAAAACCGAGCTCCCTCATAAAGGAATGATTATATTCCTCTGCCTGTTCTCTGGCTCTAGGAACAGATATAATAATATCCCCTAAAACGCGAGGTATGTCTGCACCTACAACTTCAATCTCCCCTTCTCCCATCTCCTCCAAAGCAAAGGAGATCACATCGGTCGGCTGGTCTTTATCACGGTATTCCCTGTTGATCTCCTGAATACGTTCATTCGAGACAAATGTTACGGAAAGCTCACTTCCTGCCTGAATCTTCTCCATGTCAGCAGCAAAATTCAGCAATTTTTCAATTTCTTCTATCTCTTGCTTTGCCAATTCATTTAATTCATCTAAGAAATCAATTTCTAGTTTCATGCTTGCTTCACCTTCTGTTTATTCATTTCTGGATATTCGATCCTTGAATGGAAAATCCCCTTGAGTGTCTCACATAGTGTATCAGCAACTGTATCAAGCTCTTTAAGCGTTATGTCACACTCACCTAGCTGCCCATCCTGGAGCCTGTCAGCTATAATATTTCGCACAAGTGTCTCGATTTGCTCGTGGGTAGGATGCGCAAGCGACCGGACAGCCGCTTCTACACTGTCTGCAATTCCAATGACTGCTGACTCCTTTGTTCGCGGCTTAGGTCCTGGATATCGAAAATCCTCTTCCTTTACATCATGCCCGTTTTGTTTTGCTTTGTGGTAAAAGAATTTTAACAAAGTTGTTCCGTGATGCTGCTCAGCGATATCAATAATTTCTTTTGGCATCCGATGCTTGCGGAGCATTTCAGCTCCATCAGTGGCATGGGCAATGATAATATTTTTGCTTGTTAATGCTGGAAGCTTATCATGCGGGTTATCCATGTTTATTTGATTTTCAATAAAGAACTGAGGCCTTTTTGTTTTTCCAATATCATGGTAGTAGCATCCCACCCTTGCCAGAAGCCCGTTTGCTCCGATCGACTCACAAGCTGCTTCTGAAAGATTGGCAACCATGACGCTGTGGTGGTAAGTACCTGGAGCTTCCGTAAGGATTTTTCTTAAAAGCGGATGATTCGGATTGGAAAGCTCAATCATCCTCAAGGTAGACAGGATGCCAAATCCAGCTTCGAAAAATGGCAAAAGGCCAATTGTTAAAACAGCTGAGGTAATTCCAGACAGGAAGGCTGCTATTAAGTAAAAGCCATATTCCATTCCAGAGTATTGGCTGTTCCTAAGAAAAATGTTTGAAACGATGATGATTAAATTGATAACAGATACAAATAATCCTGCCTGGAGAATTTTCGAGCGCTGATTTTGTTTCTGCAAAAACAAAATAGCCGCCAGCCCGCTCGCAAGAATATAGATACCAACTGTTACATTCAACGTCCCAGTAATGCCCTCATTGAAAATAATTGTTCCTGAAATTGCCAAGACGACCGTTTGAAACAGTGCCAAGCGTTCATTGATCAATATTTTAATTAGCATGGCCCCCATCGCCGCCGGAAAAATGTAACCGACCTCCGAATATTCAAATTCCTCGAAAATGCTAACTAATTTCATCAAAAGTATAGAAGTGATGAAAATAATACTGAAAATTAAAAGGTACTTTTGTTTTTTATCAGCGTTTTCCATCTCATTAAAAATAAAATAAAATGCAAACAAAATGAGGGATACAATCATGGCCAGGCCGATAAATGGTTTGTATGAATTTTCACTTTCCAGCAGCCCCACAAGCTGAAGTTTCTTATAAATGTCCCTGCTGATTAACTGTCCTTCATCCACTAGGATTTGCCCCTCAAGTATCCGGACAGGTTCTATTTCATCCATAGCTTGCTGCCGCAATTCCTCAGTCGCATCGGAATCGTAAAACTCGTTCTGGACAACGGCATAACGACCCATCTCTATGACTGCATCCTTTAAATCACTGTTTAAGCTTGTATATTTTAGTTCTTCTTCCAAACGTTTTTTTGCATTTTCAACTTGATCAGCTGGAATCCGAGAATCCATAACCTTATTGATTGCAGTAACAGTTAAATCTTTCGCTACTGCCAGCTCCTCATTCGCCGACTGAAGTAAAGTAATGAACACTTGGTCGGATAGACTCCTTGTTTCACTTTCTGTCAATTTAGTTTTCAACGCAGCAAGCTTTTCATTTATTGTAGGTTCTTTAGCGGTGGTATCCTCTGCTTCATTATTGTCCAAAGCATCTTTTTTCTTTTGGTTTATTTTTTCCTCTGCCTCATCATTTACTTCAGAAACAGAATCAAAAATAGAAGTAACCAGGTCGACCCGGTTTTGGGTATATTCCTTTTTGACTGAATAAATATCTTTAACCTGCTCAACCGCTTCCCTGCGGCTTTTTTCTGTACTTTCTTTATCTTCGATTGTAATAGGCGACCTGATGGTCTGCTCTGCAACAGAGAACAGCTCCAGGTTTAGTTTCTCAGGCTTTACATTGCTGTACATAGCAGAATACATCACAATGCCAATGAGCAAAAATAAAAGTACCCGGACAATCTTTATATTCAACAATTTCAGAATAGCAGTTAACTGGATCTGCAGCTTATCCATTTACAGCCCTCCTACTATGGCTTTTTAGAAGCCACAAGAGTTTACTGGGAAAAATAACTAACTTTCTGTTCCATCATATCAGGTTTCACGTTAACTTTCATCTCCATTTGACAATAGGGGATCAAGTTGGTTCATACGCTATGGAATATGACTATTCATCACTTATATATGACCATTTACTTTCCTATGTATAACCAAAAGTCCGCCTTGTAAAGCAAGAGCGGACTGACATTGGTTTATTCAAACTTTCCGTATGCTTCTATGATCCTTCCAACCAGTGGATGACGTACAACGTCTGCCTGTTCAAGATGCACAAAAGAAATTCCCGCAACATCTTTTAAAATATTTTCAGCGGCGACTAATCCTGACTTGGCTCCTTTAGGCAAATCGACTTGAGAAGTATCACCCGTGATGACCATTTTCGAACCGAAACCAAGCCGAGTCAAGAACATTTTCATTTGTGCCTGAGTTGTATTTTGCGCTTCATCGAGGATGACAAAAGCATCGTCAAGAGTCCGTCCACGCATGTAGGCAAGTGGTGCAATCTCGATTGTTCCTCGTTCAATCAAGCGCAATGTATGTTCTGTTCCTAATATATCATGAAGCGCATCATATAATGGGCGAAGATATGGATCCACTTTTTCCTTCAAATCCCCAGGGAGAAATCCTAGGCTCTCCCCTGCTTCTACTGCAGGCCTTGTTAGGATAATTTTGGACACAGTCCCATTTTTGAGTGCATTCACAGCCATTACTACTGCCAGATATGTTTTTCCAGTACCTGCAGGACCAATGCCAAAGACAAGGTCACGACTTTTAATAGCATTGATATAATGCCGCTGGCCGAGGGTTTTTACCCTAATGGATTTTCCTTTAACGTTTTTGCTTATTTCTTCATCAAATAAATCCTTGAAGTATTCAAGCGTTCCTTTTTCTGCCATCTGAATTGCATATACCGTTTCCCGCTGGCTTATGCTGATACCTTTCCGTATGACGGCAAGAAGATTAACCAGAACGGCCTGTGCCTGCTGTACTTTATCCTCTGGCCCGGAGATACCGAGTGTTTCCCCACGGGTGACGATCGAGACACCAAGCTCTTGTTCAATTAGCTTAAGATTCATATCCGCGTTGCCGAATAAGGAAATTGCTTCATTTGGATTCGCAAGTTGTATTTCCATTGTTTTTAAGTCTTCTGTCATTCTCAGTCTCCTTGGATAATTGGTTGTCCTACTGCTATATCTTCAATGATTGTAAAATGAGTTATTAGGTTTACTTTATCATTCTCGAATGATTGATGTAAAATTTTTTCCCCTTTTATAATAGCATTTTCAGGAAGGTGTTTTTTTATATCTTTTCTTGCTAATTCTTTTGCACTTTCAATCGCTTCTTGTTTAGTATAGATTCTTGTCACTTGTTCCCGTTCTCTTAGAGTCTTTTTTTCAACAGTAAGTGGCAGGCTCCATTTAAAGAATTTCACTCGCTTCTCGTTCACTTCCGTTTCATATTCAGAGAACTCTGTCTTTCCAAATCCCCAGACCGGCATCACTTTTCCAACTATTTTTAGCGCATATTTACGCTTCTCATTTCCGTTGAAAACCTGAAAGGTACTTTTAAGAGGCAATTCTACCTTTGTTGAATACCATGTCTCGCCAAGGATCTCTCCAGATGCTGCTACAGATTTTAAAGCGTCCTCTTTCCCATAAACCCCTGAGACCAATAGCTGGCCCGGCAATACATAATCATTCACCTTTACTACAGGTTCACCTTTTTCCACGAAAATTTTTACAATCGCCGCTTTTCTTTTCGCTACCAAATGCCTTGGTCCGATAGCCTCCGCCTTCTTTGGCTCACTCTTTTCGACTACTTGAAAATGGTATGTTGTCCCTTTTAATTCCACACCAATCCAGGTAAGGGCCCCTATTTGATCTGTCAACACTCTCTGGATGCTTTCTACATTATCTATAGAAAACTGCAGCTTGCCGACACTGATTCCCATCTTGTCCAATTCCTTACGAATCTGATGTTCTGTTGCAGGGCTCGCACCTTTTATTTCAATTCCCCAAACCATGTTGGATAGAACCATAATCAACGCAAAAAACAAACAGGCACCAAGTAAAAAACCACTGTTTGTCCATAATCTTCTTAAAAAGAAAGGGCCACCAGCCCTTTCTAAAAACCTGATTTTACATTGGCTGTCTCTTGCTGGAATCCTCAGTTTCTTAACGTCCTGCAGGTTCACATAAAAGGTCACAGTTTCTGAGCCATGCTTTCTCACATTCCAAATGGAAACCTCATTACGTGTCAACTGGTTTAAAAATCTCTCAATGCCTTTTCCGGTCAGCTTGACCTTCACCGTGCCAGAAAAGATATGAATCCATTGATTTTTCATTGCTCTCCCCCTCGTATCAGTCGGTTACATATTGCACCTGATCGATTTTTCCTTCTAATAATATTTCTTCTGGTAAAATGGTCCTGATGACAAAGGCTTTGCCCTTTACCAGCAGCTGTCCGTTTTTTATGAGCAGCCGGACTTCGCCATCGGAAAACGCAAGCAGACCCCGGTGATTTTCAATATATATATGGACTTGCCCAATCATCGTGATTCTAGGGAGATCCATCATGACATCTTGAGGAAGATCCATTTTCTGTGTCATCCATTTACGTACATACTGGCCCCATTTTTTTGCCATAAAAAAAAGAACCCCCTTTCATCTCATATGTATGAGAAAAAAGCAGGTTCTAGCACCATTTTTCACTTATAGAAGCATTCCTTTTTAACTGCTGCCACTTGCGAATGTTAAGAGCGGCAGCACAGACGAACAAAGGAATTTTTTCAGCATTCGTCTTAAAGAGCACATATAAAAGGTTTATAAGATTTCTGACCTTTTGTACGGCTGGGTTACGCCCTTAATACCTGTCTAGTCTCTGCTTCCTGGGCTGTACGGCTTTTTAGCGCGCGGCTGGCCAAGCACTTCTGCCCATATTAAACCCTCAATCAGCCGGTCTTGATCAGGCTGAAAATCCAGTACAGGCTCCTCTTTAGCGCCAGTATGACGCGGACGGACAGCAGCATCCTCAGTGGACAATCTGCCTCTGTCAGCAGTTCTTGGCTTACTCTCACTCATTTCAGCCTGCCGCTTTCTTTCCTGATATTCTTTTTGGATGCTGCTTGCATCCACAGCCTCTCTCGCAGTTTTAGCTGGTTGAGGCTTGGTCGCGCGGCTCTGGACAGGGCGAGGTTCACGGCGAATCTCACGTTGAGCTTTTACGGGACCATCCATACCCGCAGGCTTGCTGGCAGGTCGTACAGGCCGTGGTGGCTGGTTGTTTTGGCCATGGCCTTTAGCTTTATTAAAAAGGCTCGACAGAATGCCGATCAGGACGAATATTACAAACGGGTTACCTATTAAATCAAACAATCGTTCCAGGAGGAGCCCCCCTTTCTTTTAACGGGTTCTCTCGTCAGTTGTTATTGTTGTCATCTTTCTTTCCACCAGAAAGCTTACCGATGGAGCCTCTCATATCCGTATCTGCAGAAATGTTCTGGATGTTCATGTAATCCATCACACCTATATTGCCTTCACGCAGTGCTTCCGCCATAGCAAGCGGTACTGTTGCTTCTGCCTCGACAACCTTGGCTCTCATTTCCTGTACGCGTGCTTTCATTTCCTGCTCCTGTGCAACCGCCATAGCACGGCGCTCTTCGGCTTTAGCCTGAGCAATTTTTTTGTCAGCCTCTGCCTGTTCTGTCTGAAGTTCTGCTCCAATATTTTTGCCGATATCTACGTCCGCAATATCAATGGATAAGATTTCAAATGCAGTTCCAGCATCCAATCCTTTTGAAAGAACCGTTTGCGAAATCATATCTGGATTTTCCAGCACTTTTTTATGATTATCTGATGAACCGATTGTTGATACGATCCCTTCACCAACACGAGCCACAATCGTTTCCTCGCCGGCACCCCCGACTAGCCTGTCGATGTTTGCTCTAACAGTAATTCTGGCTTTTGCTTTCACTTCAATTCCGTCCATCGCAACACCGGCAATGAATGGAGTTTCGATCACCTTCGGATTTACGCTCATTTGTACAGCCTCAAGGACATCACGCCCTGCAAGGTCAATTGCTGCCGCTCTTTCAAAAGATAATTCAATGTTAGCACGGTGTGCCGCAATCAAGGCATTTACGACTCTGTCAACATTACCACCAGCAAGGTAATGGCTCTCCAGCTGGTTAGTCGTTACATTCAGACCCGCTTTGTGTGCTTTGATCATCGGATTGATAACCCTGCTTGGAATTACCCTTCTAAGTCTCATCCCGATCAGGGTGAATATGCTGACTCTTACACCAGCAGCTAATGCGGATATCCAGAGCATTACTGGAACAAATGTCAGTAATACCCCGAGTAGAATTACCGCAAGTACGATTGCAATTAAAACAAAAGCTGTTCCTGCTTCAATCATTTTTGTGCCTCCTCAAAATTATTATTAGATGGTGTCAACTAAACGCTCGCACATAGATAACATTGTGCTTTGTTGACTCCATAAAAGCGGATTAATCTTTTTACCATTCAAAATGGGACACCGAAGTGAATGAGCCTTTATTAAGGATTTTTAACCTCTCTGACCACAATTCTTGATCCTTCTGTTTTTATAATCCTTACTCTTATACCCTTCGATATGAATGCGCCTTCACTTACCACATCAATGCGCTCATCGTCTACCAATATTGTTCCAGACGGCCTCAGCGGTGTCAAAGTGATTCCTTCAACCCCAATAAGCTCCAGCCGATTCTTATTCGAAACATATCCTTTTTCCGTGCTCGTTGAATCTGTCAGTATGATTCGCTTGAATAGTTTCATCCTTTTTCCAAACACCCTTATCATTAGAATTGATAGAAGTATAGAGGCACTCAGGGCAATCAATATCGATATCCCCATATGGACCATATTATCAGAAGCGATAAAAAAGCTGGCAATTACGGCTACAAACCCGATTGCTCCTGCTATCCCTCCAGGGATGAAAAACTCCAGCAGGATCAGCCCAATTCCCAATGCGAATAAAATCACTGTTTCAAAGCCAGCAAGGCCGGCGACAAGATGACCATAGAAAAATAATAGCAGTGATGAAAGTCCAGCTAAACCTGGCAATCCAAATCCCGGTGAGTATAGCTCCAAAACGAGCCCAAGGCTGCCAATTGTGAGCAAAATAGGAATGACAACCGGATGCGTCAGAAACCTTGCAAGCTTTTCTGCGAATGTTTCATTCACATTCCTGACATCTGCATTTTCATAACCTAGCTTAGCTAATAATTCATCCAGATTTTTTACAGTGCCTTCAGAATACCCAACCTCTCGCGCCTGTTCTGCAGTCAATGTGAGCAATTTCCCTTTGCCGGCACCTAACTCCGGCAGGTCGATATTTTCATCAGCCATAGCCTGAGCATAAATCGGATCGCGCCCGCTTTCTACTGCTGCGCTCTTCATAGCCGCAAACCAATAGGATTCAGCCTTTTTCCCTGCTGTATTTCCCTGCTGGTCGATTATCGCGGCAGACCCCATTGTTGAACCAGGAACCATATAAATTTCGTCAGTGTTTAGGGAAATGTAGGCTCCTGCTGATAAGGCTTGCTTGTTTACAAATGCAATGGTTTTCACTTCTGTGCCCGTTAGAAGCTTGCCAATGCCACCTGCGGCATCCACAGCTCCGCCGGGTGTATTCACATCAAAAATGATGGCCTCTGCGTTTGCTTCCTCTGCCTCATGCACAGCTCTTTCCAAAAAGGCAAGCAATCCTTTTTCGACCGTTTCTTCAATAGGTACGACGTAAACTACTTTCTCTTTCGCATCTGCGGTATACGGTTTGATCAGCCCGGCCAGTGACAAAATAATGATCAGGCTGGCAATCACTGATTTTATTTTCAATTTGGCACCCCCATTCACAAAAATAAGGCCATATTGGTATTACGTAACCGCATCCAGAAAGGTTTCATTATTTTATCAATTTTTAGCCAAGATTGTTTTGTATGTTTTTATTGTTTATGCAGGTTCTTTTCGTATACTTATTGCTTATCCTTCAAAAAAACAATCTTTTAGAAAACTGCCATTAAAAAAGTCCGCATCGACAAACTTATTCATATTTTATGCACTAAAATGGCACTATAATTACCTTTTATGAATAAGCATCAAATAGTCGTTATTAGACAAACATTTATATGTATTCCTACCTTTTAGTGTATGCTAAAAAGGCCGTAAGAAAATCTTACGGCCTTCGAGCTTTTATGAAAGGTGTTGTTGTACAAGTTTATTAACGAGAGATCCGTCTGCTTTACCTTTTACTTTAGGCATAATGACAGCCATTACTCTACCCATATCGGTTTTTGATGCCGCACCTGTCTCTGCGATAGCGTCCTTGACGATTGCCGTCACTTCTTCTTCGCTAAGCTGCTGTGGCATGTAAACCTCGACATGCTTTAGTTCTGTTTGTATCTTTTCAACAAGGTCTTCACGACCCGCCTTTTCAAATTCCTGGAGGGAATCTTTGCGTTGTTTCACTTCACGAGAAAGTACAGTTAACTCTTCTTCTTCGGATAGCTCCTGTTTGCCAAACTTAATTGCTTCGTTCTGCAAAGAGGCTTTGATCATCCGAATCGTAGTGAGTCTGTCCTTTTCTTTGTTCTTCATCGCTTGTTTCATATCATTATTTAAACGCTCGAGCAGACTCAATTTGATTCCACCCTCTCTTAGAACTTGCGTTTTCTAGCAGCTTCAGACTTTTTCTTACGCTTTACACTAGGTTTTTCGTAGAATTCGCGCTTTCTAGCTTCTTGGATAGTACCTGATTTAGATACAGTACGTTTGAAGCGTCGAAGAGCATCTTCAAGCGATTCGTTTTTACGAACGACAGTTTTAGACATTCTCTTTCCCTCCCTCCGAGCACAACACACTAACACCAAAACACATGGAAACCATGTACCTTGCAATTATAATATAACAGCGCCATGAGGTCAACTGAAATTAGCCCATGTTTTAAATAATGTGCATATGTTGAATTTTATCCTTCAGGAAAATTTATATGCATGTCCAGCATCGCCCTTCATACATATTATTGAAAGGGTGAATGTGATGGTCTATCTATTATTATTTCTTTTGTTCCTGGGTATTTTTCTAAGCGGAATGATGTTATTAAGAAAAGGGCTTTTTCAGCTTTCGGCAAGCAGGATGAAGAACTGGCTTTCAGTCATGACTGATACTCCTTTAAAAGGACTCATTGCCGGTACAGTTGTTACAGCTCTTTTGCACAGCAGTTCCGCTGTAATGGTGATCACCATTGGGCTGATTTCAGCTGGTTTGATTAAGTTTTCTCAATCAATAGGAATCATTCTCGGTTCAAATATCGGAACAACATTTACGCTGGAGCTAATAACTTTCAATATAGATGGATTCATTGTTCCCTTGGCAATGATCGGTGCCGTGCTGCTTGTGACAAAAAATAGTACATGGAAAAATATTGGCGCAATTTCCTTTGGGATTGCAGCAGTTTTTGCGGCCATGCGTGGCTTTACGTTCCTGGCAGACCCAGTGACAAGCATCCCAATCGTGGAAAGTGCTCTCGGGAACCTGAACACTAGTCATGTGATCAGTATTCTAACCGGCACGATTGTCACTGGGCTGATTCAATCCAGCACCGCAATGACAGGTATCATCATGGGCTTCCTTACAGAAGGAACGCTAAATATGGATTCAGCCATCGCTGCCATGCTAGGCGCAAATATAGGGACGTGCATTACCGCATTGCTTGCTTCGATCGGAGCCGGCAGGGAAGCAAGGCTGACTGCCTATGCCCATGTCTGGCTGAATGTTGCAGGAGCAGCTGCCTTTTATCCGTTCATTGATCAGCTAGCTGGCCTTGTCCCCCTCACCGCCCATCGCGCTGAGGTCCAGCTTGCACATGTAAGTGTAGTATATAATGTCATTGCTTCTCTGCTGGTCCTTCCTTTTGCTGAAAAATTCGGCAGAATGGTCGAGTTTGTTCATGGAAAACGGATTAATTAGTATAAAAAGCTTGTCAATTTTAAAAAATCAATTTAAGCAGTTCCTCGATAGCCTTCTTATATTAACCCATGATAATGGAGGAAGCACTAACAATTAACATTTATTAGATAATCAAAAAATGAGCTGGCATCTTCGCCAGCTCATTTTGATTAAACAGCAGCCTCTTCAACTACATTTTCATCTTCTAAAACACGGACAAATTGTCCTTCATTGAACGGATATCCTGCTTTTATTATCTTAACCTTCACAATTTTACCGACCATTTCTTCAGCAGCAGGGAAAACTACTTTCAGGTAGTTATCTGTATAGCCCACATATAAACCACTATCGGGAGCATCCTTGTAAATCTCTTCAGGAATTACTTCTAATACCTCATTCTCAAACTGAGAAGCATATTCCTTCGCCAGCTGGTCTGAAAGGTGGATCAATCGGTGTACACGTTCATTTTTAACATCCTCATCCACCTGGTCTTCCATTCTCGCAGCAGGAGTTCCCGTACGTTTTGAATATGGGAAAACATGAAGTTCTGAAAACTGATGCTTCTTAATGAAATTATACGTTTCCATGAATTCTTCTTCTGTTTCTCCCGGGAAGCCGACGATGATATCAGAAGTTACTGCAAGCCCCGGCAATACTTCTTTTAAACGGTCGAGGCGCTCTCCGAAGAATTCCATCGTATATTTTCTGCGCATTCTCTTTAATACTGTATCAGAACCAGACTGAAGCGGGATATGCAGATGACGTACAACAATATTGGACTGGTCAATTACTTCAATCACTTCATCAGTAATCTGGCTGGCTTCAATTGAAGATATACGTAGACGCTTAATGCCTCTAACCTGTGCCTCCAAGTCTCTTAGAAGCGCTGCAAGGTTATAATCTTTCATATCTTCCCCATAGCCGCCTGTGTGGATGCCTGTAAGGACGATTTCCTTATAGCCTGCATCTACAAGCTGCTGTGCCTGGCGGATCACTTCCTGTGGATCACGTGATCTCATAAGGCCGCGTGCCCATGGGATAATACAGAAGGTACAGAAATTGTTGCAGCCTTCCTGAATCTTTAATGAAGCTCTTGTACGGTCCGTAAATGCTGGAACATCCAACTCTTCATAAACGCGGTTCTTCATGATATTCCGGACAGCGTTAATTGGCTGGCGCTCCTGCTTGTACTGTTCAATATACTCCAGCATTTTTACACGGTCCTGTGTTCCGACAACGATATCAACTCCAGGAATCGCCATGATTTCTGCAGGAGATGTTTGTGCATAGCAGCCGGTTACACAAATAACGCCATCAGGATTTTTCCTCACAGCTCGACGAATGACCTGGCGGCTTTTCTTGTCTCCAGTATTTGTTACTGTACATGTATTAATAATATAAACATCAGAGATTGCTTCAAATTCTACTCTCTCATATCCTTGTTCTTTAAATAACTGCCAAATGGCTTCTGTTTCGTAATGATTAACCTTACAACCTAATGTATGAAACGCAACTGTAGGCATTATTTTCACCCCAATAATTCAAAATGATAGGAAACAGCAGAAAGTGCATATAATGGTGCTGTTTCTGTACGCAAGATGCGTGGTCCAAGACCACAGGATACAAAGCCGTTTGCAGTTAGATGGGAAACCTCCTCAGAGGTCAATCCGCCTTCCGGACCAAATACGATCAGGAGGCTGTCGCCTGCCTGCATTTTCTTTAGGGTTGAAGCAAGGGCTGATGTTTCTCCCTCCCTCGCTTCCTCCTCATAGGCAATAAGCTTATGCTTATACTTGCTGCCGGCATTAATTAGTTCTTTGACACTAAGCGGTTCTGAGACATTGGGAACTCTGCTGCGATGCGACTGTTCTGCAGCTTCCTTGGCAATCTTTTGCCACCGTTCAATCTTTTTGGCAGCTTTCTTGCCATCCCATTTGACAACCGAGCGGGATGCAGTGAAGGGGACAAATTCATAGGCACCAAGTTCTGTGCCCTTCTGGATTATCAATTCGAGCTTATCCCCTTTAGGCAGACCGCTCGCTATAACAACATTGACCGGCAGCTCGGAGGTCCCTTCTTCCCATTTTACAACGTTTGCCACAACCATTTCATCGGTAATTTCTGCAATATGGCAAATCGCGCTTTTTCCCTCTGGCAAAACACAAATAATTTGATCACCAGCCTTCATCCTCATGACACGTACAATGTGATGATAATCATCGCCACTAATAATGAATTGATCCTTGCTTCCCTGTCTATCAATAAAATAACGCTGCACCACAGCACCTGCTTTCCAATCGAAATGAAGCTGGATATCTTTGCCTAAAAAAAGACAGAAAAAAGGGGCATTACTTGTTCCCCTTTTCCCTAGATTATTTCTTTTTGCCTATAATTGCAACCCAGTCTTCCATTGCAATAATTTCTTCAATCTCAAAACCAGCGTTGATCATCGCATCCTTAACAACTTCTTTTTTCTGCTGGATGATCCCGGAGGTAATGAAGTAGCCTCCAGTTTTCACAATTTTGCCGGCATCGTCCGCAAACCTGAGGATCACTTCAGCGAGAATATTCGCGACAACTATGTTTGCACCCTCTGCTACACCATCTAAAAGGTTGTTTTGAGACACTGTTGCAACTTCCTGAACTTTATTTAGTTTAATATTCAGTTTCGCCACCTGAACTGCTACATCATCAAGGTCCATCGCTTCTACTCTTGAAGCACCAAGCTTTGCAGCCGCAATACTAAGGACTCCTGAACCAGTACCGACGTCTACAACCCGGTCACCTTGTTTGACGGTTCTTTCCAGCGCCTGGATGCACATAACTGTTGTCGGGTGTGTGCCTGTTCCGAAAGCCATTCCAGGATCAAGTTCAATGATCAGTTCATCTGTATTTACTGGAGTATAGTCCTCCCAGGTTGGGACAATCGTGAACTTTTCGGAAATTTTCACCGGATTATAATATTTCTTCCAGGCAGTTGCCCATTCTTCCTCATTTACTTCACTGATTGAAACCTTGTTCATTCCGATATCGATATTGTAGATAATCAGGTTATTAATTGCTTCTTTTATTTCATCAACTGTTTCTCCAAGAAAACTATTCACAGGGAGATAAGCTTTGATAATGACACCTTCTTCAGGATAATCGTCTGGATTAAGTTGGTATATTTCGCCGAACTGGTCCTCTCTTTCCTTCACAAGCTCGAGTGGATCTTCAATCACTACACCACTTGCTCCTGCCTCATGCAGGATATTTGAAATCGGCTCAACCGCTTCATTCGTTGTCAAAATGCTGATTTCAGACCATTTCATTTATACCAGCTCCATTCAATTAATCACCTTTAAAGGCTCGTTTTACTTTTGAGAAAAAGCTTTCTTCATGCTCCCCAATCGGCGATTGGCCACTGACATCCGCAAATTCCCTCAATAGCTGCTTTTGTTTCTCTGACAGCTTTGTAGGTGTAACAATACGAACCAGAACATGCTGGTCACCTGTACCATAACCGCGGACATTAGGGACTCCCTTGCCTTTTAAGCGGAATTTAGTCCCAGTTTGAGTGCCTGCCGGGATTTTTAATTTTACCTTGCCATGCAATGTCGGCACTTCTACTTCGTCACCTAATGCTGCCTGGACAAATGTGATTGGCATTTCACAATAGATATCATCGCCATCACGTTCAAAGAATTCATGGGATCTGATGTGGAAAACAATATAAAGGTCTCCGGATGGTCCGCCGTTAATACCAGCTTCGCCTTTTCCGGCAACTCTTAACTGCTGGCCATCATCGACACCTGCAGGGATTTTCACATGGATTTTATTACGTCTTGTCACTTTTCCTGTACCGGAACATGTTGAACATTTTTCCTTAATTTCTTTGCCTGTACCATTGCAATAATGGCAAACACGGCGATTGACAATACGTCCAAACGGTGTGTTTTGTTCAACATTCAACTGGCCGCTTCCATGACAATGTTTACATGTATCCACTTTCGTGCCCGGCTTTGCACCTGATCCGTCGCATGTATCACATGTTTCTTCACGAGGAATTTCAATATCCGTTTCCTTGCCGAATACAGCCTCTTCAAACTTCAGAGTCATTGTATATTGAAGGTCAGCACCCTGCCTTGGCGCATTTGGATCTCGGCGTCTGCCGCCGCCTCCGCCGCCAAAGAAAGAATTAAAGATATCTTCGAATCCGCCAAAGCCGCCACCAAAGTCTCCCCCGCCAAAGCCCTGGTTCGGATCAACATGGCCAAACTGGTCATAGTGGGCACGCTTTTGGTCATCGCTCAGCACTTCATATGCTTCTTTAACTTCTTTGAATTTTTCGTCTGCTCCCGGCTCTTTGTTGATGTCCGGATGGAATTGTTTAGAAAGCTTTCGATAAGCCTTCTTTAGTTCATCCTTGGTAGCCGATTTGCTGACACCAAGGACTTCATAGTAATCCCGTTTGCTCATGATTACCACTCCCGAATCTTTTCACATAAAGATAATTCTAACATTCCCGTATATTCAAGTGCAATATTTAAAAACATCTATTATGCGGTATTTTAGTAGTCATATTTCTTTGTCGTAGCTATAAATAAAAAGCCAAAGCCAAGTATGACCTGACTTTGACTTTTTGTGTTAATTAATTATTTATCGTCATTTACTTCTTCAAATTCTGCATCAACGATGTTGTCGTCTTTAGGTCCGTCTTGTCCAGGTGCACCTTGTTGCGCCTGTGCTTGCTTAGCAGCTTCTTCATAAAGCTTCACGCTAAGGTTTTGGACGATTTCCTGCAATGCATCCTTCTTAGTGCGGATTTCTTCGATGTCGTTCTTCTCGATTGCTGCCTTCAGCTCATCTTTAGCATCGGTTGCACTCTTGACATCAGCTTCGTCCACTTTTCCTTCAAGATCTTTTAAAGTCTTTTCAGCTGTAAATACTAACTGGTCAGCCTCATTGCGAAGTTCAACTTCTTCTTTAAGCTTCTTGTCCGCATCAGCATTTTCTTCAGCTTCTCTTACCATGCGTTCGATTTCGTCATCAGAAAGTCCAGTTGATGACTTGATTGTAATCTGTTGTTCTTTGTTTGTTCCAAGGTCTTTTGCACGAACGTTAACGATCCCATTCTTATCGATATCAAACGTAACTTCAATCTGAGGAATTCCGCGTGGTGCTGGCGGAATGTCAGTCAGTTGGAAACGGCCAAGTGTTTTATTGGCAGAAGCCATTGGACGCTCACCTTGAAGCACGTGGATATCTACAGCAGTCTGGCTGTCTGCAGCAGTAGAGAACACTTGTGATTTAGATGTTGGAATTGTAGTGTTCCGGTCAATTAACTTAGTGAATACGCCACCCATTGTTTCAATACCAAGTGAAAGCGGAGTAACATCCAGCAAGACAACATCCTTAACATCACCAGAGATGACACCACCCTGGATTGCAGCACCCATTGCTACAACTTCATCAGGGTTAACTCCTCTGTGTGGCTCTTTTCCAGTTTCCTTCTTGATCGCTTCCTGTACGGCAGGAATACGAGTAGATCCGCCGACAAGGATTACTTTATCAAGTTCAGAAGGATTTAAACCAGCATCTTTAAGTGCCTGGCGAGTTGGTCCCATTGTACGCTCTACCAATCCAGCAGAAAGTTCTTCAAATTTCGCACGAGTCATGTTCACTTCTAAGTGAAGCGGTCCTGCTTCTCCTGCTGTGATGAATGGAAGAGAAATCTGTGTAGAAGTTACACCAGAAAGATCCTTCTTTGCTTTTTCAGCAGCATCCTTCAAGCGCTGAAGAGCCATTTTGTCTTTAGAAAGGTCAATGCCATTTTCCTTCTTGAATTGCTCTACCAAATAATCAATGATTACCTGGTCAAAGTCATCGCCGCCAAGACGATTGTCACCAGCAGTAGCTTTTACTTCAAATACACCATCGCCCAATTCAAGGATGGAAACGTCAAACGTACCGCCACCAAGGTCATAAACTAAGATTGTCTGGTCTTCGTCCATTTTGTCTAGACCATAAGCAAGTGCAGCTGCTGTTGGCTCGTTGATGATACGTTCAACTTCAAGACCGGCAATTCTTCCTGCATCCTTGGTTGCCTGACGTTCTGCATCATTGAAATATGCTGGAACTGTAATGACAGCCTTTGTTACTGGCTCACCAAGATAGTCTTCTGCATAAGACTTCAAGTATTGAAGAATGACAGCAGATAATTCCTGAGGTGAGTACTCCTTGCCTTCAGCTTCAACTTTATGGTCTGTACCCATGTGACGTTTAATTGAAATGATTGTATTAGGGTTTGTGATAGCCTGGCGCTTAGCAACCTCACCTACCTGGCGCTCACCATTTTTAAATGCTATTACCGAAGGTGTCGTTCTGTTTCCTTCTGGATTTGGAATAACCTTTGGCTCGCCGCCTTCAAGTACGGCCACACAAGAGTTAGTTGTACCTAAGTCAATACCGATAATTTTACTCATATTTATTACCTCCTAGCTAAAATATGTAACCACGATTATTGGTTCACTTTTACCATTGCTGGACGAATTACGCGGTCCTTAAGCATATAGCCTTTTTGGAACTCTTCCACTACGATGTTAGAACCGTAATTTTCATCTTCAGCCTGCATGACGGCCTGGTGAAGATGTGGATCAAATTCTTTGCCAACAGCCTCGATTACTTCAACGCCCTCATTTTTAAGAGCATCTAGCAAGCTGCGGTAAACCATTTCGACTCCCTGCATAAGGGATTTTGCCTGTTCGTTATCTACTTCCATCTTCATTGCTCTATCAAAATTATCAATAGCTGGGAGCAGATCAGTGATTACGCTTTGTGCTCTATATTTAGCGCTCGCTTCAAGTTCAATTCTTGATCGGCGGCGGAAGTTATCAAAGTCAGCCTGTAGGCGCAGGTAACGGTTGTCAGCATCCTCAAGTTTCGCTTCCAATTCAGCAATTTTAACTTGAACTGGATCTTGCTCCTGATCAGGAACCTCTACAGTCTGTTCAGAAGCTTCATTTTCAGCAAAAACTTCTTCAACCTTCTCTTCTTCCAACTGGCTGTTCAACTCTTGCTCAGTGTTTCTTTCTTCTGTCACGTTAACTCACCTCCCTTAAAAGTTTGCGGCTCGGTCTATGGCATTAAGCCTGGCAGCATTTATTTCATCGAAAGATCAGGATGGACCTGGCCTTCATTTGAAAACACATAACAATTCGGGATGGAACAGGCTGCTCCACCCTTAATCAATATTTCCATGCCTATTTATTTTGATACAGCTCCGTCAACACCTTTGAAAGATCCGTGCTGATCAATTGGAGCAAGCTTATTACGCGTGAATATTCCATCCTCGTTGGACCAAGCACAGCAATCGTACCTAGTTTTTCAGCTCCCATCGAATAGGTAGCTGTAATGAGGCTGCAATTTTCCATGGCGGAATTGTCATTTTCAGTGCCGATTTTTATGTTGATTCCAGCAGGATTTTTCCTGATCAGCTGATATAGTCCATCCTCTTGCTCAATCATGTTCATAAGACTGCGGATTTTTTCTACATCATTGAATTCAGGCTGACTCAGGATATTGGTCTTGCCTCCGAAAAACACCTTTTCATGTGCAGGCATATTCAAAGTATCGGTTATCGTATTTAGCAGTAAATCATAGCTGCTAATATGCTGACGCAGCAACACGGCAATTTCCTTATAAATCTTTGAGTTAAGATTTGTAAGGGGAACCCCTGCCAGGCGTTCATTGAGAATATTGACCATTTTCTCAACATCGGAAGGATCAACACTTGTTGGAAAATGGAAAATCCTATTTTCCACATGACCTGTATCCGTTACGATAATCGCGATTGCAGTATCCTTGTTCAACGGGACAATCTGGAGCTTTTTTAATTTATTGTCCTTTACAGCTGGTCCCAAGACAATCGAAGTATAATTGGTCATTTCAGAAAGGATTTTCGCTGATTTTTGAACGATCTTTTCAAGCTCGTAAATTCTTTCAGCAAAAATGGAATTAATCGCAGCCATATCTGAATGATTCAATTTTTGCGGCAGCAGAAGATTATCAACATAATAACGATACCCTTTCTCCGAGGGAATTCTACCCGAAGAAGTATGAGTTTTTTCAATGAAACCTAGATCTTCTAGATCTGCCATTTCATTTCGGATTGTAGCCGAACTGAAGGTTATTTCCTCTTTTTTCGACAAGCTCCTTGAACCTATCGGCTGAGCTGAACGAATAAAGTCATCAACAATCACCTGCAATATTAGCACCTGACGATCTGTTAACAACATCATCACCTCTGTTAGCACTCTATAAGAACGAGTGCTAATTCTAAAAATAATTTATCAATAAACGCTGAGGATGTCAATGATTTGATACCCCAATGAATGATTGAAAAACTTCGTTACCGAGCATCCGTCCCTGCCGAGTTAAGAAGATACGTTTATCATCCATTTTTAGCAGTCCTTTTTCAGACCATTCATTAATTTGCTCAGCAAATAAATGAATAGGATTTTCATTGAATTTTTCCTGAAAATGTCGAATCGATATACCTTCTGTTTTCCTTAGTCCCAAGAACATTTCCTCTTCTATCTTTTCCGCGCGAGTAACTTGGTGCGCATCCATGATTGGCAGCTCATCCTTCGCCAACGGGTCCATATATTTTTTGAGAGGACCGTAGTTGGATTGTCTCATTCCGTTTACATAGCTGTGTGCCCCTGCTCCAAATCCATAGTATTCTTCATTATTCCAATACGTTAAATTATGCCTGCTTTCAAACCCCGGGACAGCAAAATTGCTGATTTCATATTGAAGCAGCCCATGAAGCTCCATTTGCTCCATAAGCGTTTCATACATTTCAGCTTCTGCATCCTCTCCAGGAACTGTAAGCTTGCCCTTTTGCATCAGGTTATAAAAAACAGTTTTTGGCTCAATGATCAGTGAATAGCCTGAATAATGGACAAGTCCGAGACTTAGCGCTGTATGAATAGAATCTATGACATCCTGTTTCGTCTGGCCAGGGAGGCTGTAGATAAGATCCACGCTGATGTTTTCAAAGCCAACCGCTTTTGCATTGACGATTGATTCAAAGACATCCTTTGCACGATGGCTCCTGCCAATTCTTTTAAGGAGTTCATCATTGAAGGTTTGAACCCCAAAGCTTAATCGATTTACTCCAGCATTTTTCAATATTGTAAGTTTTTCCTTAGATAAATCTCCAGGATTGGCTTCAAATGTGTATTCCGTACTGCTGTCTATTTTAAGCTGCCTATTGATGCCATCAACTAGTCTTTCTAGCTGCTTCTCATTTAAGGCTGTTGGTGTCCCGCCGCCGACAAACACCGTTTCAAGAACGCTTTTATCCTCTTTTACTGTAAGCTCCATTTCCTTTTCTAGCGATTGCAAGTATTCATCAACAGGCTGCCCTTTCATAAATACCTTGTTAAAATCACAATAATGGCAAATATGATGACAGAACGGGATATGAATGTATGCTGCTTTCATTTATCAATCACTTCCTAAGAGGCATTCGCCATGATTTCATGAATAACTATTGAAAAAAGAGGCTAGATACACTTGCGTCCACAAGTACATCCAGCCTCCCTTGCTATTTTATTTCTTCGGAGTGGTATCGTCCATTTTCAGAACGGCCATGAAGGCTTCTTGCGGAACTTCAACAGAACCAACCTGCTTCATCCGTTTCTTACCTTCTTTTTGCTTATCAAGAAGCTTTCGTTTACGTGAGATATCCCCACCGTAACACTTAGCCAATACGTTTTTGCGCATCGCTTTAATCGTTGAACGAGCCACGATTTTTTGCCCGATGGCTGCCTGGATTGGAACCTCGAACTGCTGCCTGGGAATAAGATCCTTCAATTTCTCAACGATGATCTTTCCGCGTTCATATGCGAAATCATTATGAACGATGAAGCTCAAGGCATCTACCTTTTCAGCATTTAAAAGGATATCCATTTTAACAAGCTTAGATGGTTTATAGCCAATCAATTCATAGTCAAATGACGCATAGCCTTTCGTGCTTGATTTCAACTGGTCGAAGAAATCATAGACGATTTCGGATAACGGGATTTCATAAACGATATTTACACGTGTTTCGTCCATATATTGCATATCGATGAAAATTCCGCGTTTTTCCTGGCAAAGCTCCATGATTGCACCCACATAATCATTCGGCGCCATCATTGTTGCTTTTACATAAGGCTCCTCAACACGTGCAATCTTTTGAGGGTCTGGCATGTTTGATGGATTATCCACCTTCACTTCAGAACCATCCGTCATGATGACATCGTAAATAACGCTTGGTGCTGTGGTGATTAGATCGATCTTAAATTCTCGCTCGATCCGCTCCTGGATAATTTCCATATGAAGAAGTCCAAGGAATCCGCAGCGGAATCCAAATCCTAGTGCCTGGGATGTTTCTGGCTCAAATTGAAGTGCTGAATCGTTGAGTTCAAGTTTTTCAAGAGCTTCTCTTAAATCGTTGAATTTAGCACTATCAATTGGATACAAACCGCAATATACCATTGGATTCAAACGGCGATAACCTGGAAGCGGTTCAGTCGCACCATTCTTCGCGCTAGTAATTGTATCACCGACACGCGTGTCGCCAACATTTTTAATAGCCGCTGTTAAGAATCCTACATCACCAACAGTCAGCTCTGCTGAAGGAGTCGATTTTGGAGTAAACACTCCTACCTCTGTCACTTCAAATTCCTTGCCTGTCGCCATCATCTTAATTTTATCTCCAACCTTAACCGTACCATCGACCACCCGAATATAGGCTACAACACCACGGTAGGCATCATATAGAGAGTCAAAAATCAAGGCTTTCAAAGGAGCATCGGGATCCCCTTCCGGAGCCGGAACCTTCTCGACGATTTGTTCAAGGATTTCTTCAATCCCAATTCCCGCTTTTGCAGACGCAAGAACAGCTTCAGAAGCATCCAAACCGATTACTTCTTCAATCTCATTTCGAACCCGTTCAGGATCGGCACTCGGTAAATCGATCTTATTGATAACCGGCACAATCTCCAGGTCATTATCGATTGCCAGGTATACGTTCGCCAATGTCTGGGCTTCAATTCCCTGTGCGGCGTCGACTACAAGAACAGCACCTTCACAAGCAGCCAGGCTTCGTGACACCTCATAAGTGAAGTCGACGTGCCCTGGAGTATCAATCAAATGGAAAGTATAGAGTTCTCCGTCTTTCGCCTTATATCTCAATTGCACTGAATTCAATTTAATTGTTATTCCGCGTTCACGCTCTAAATCCATGGAATCTAAAAGCTGATCCTTCATCTCACGAGATGTCAACGCATTCGTTTTCTCTAGGATTCGGTCAGCCAATGTGGACTTACCATGGTCAATATGGGCGATAATCGAAAAATTTCGTATTTTACTTTGTCTTTTCAGTCTATCTTCTCTGTTCATTGCGTTTCACTCCTACTATACTCGCGCATGTACACTATTGTTGATTATATCAGCAGGGATATCAAGATTCAATGAAAAACGAAAAGTGCAGTCTTCATAAATATTGATTAACCGAGATTTTTTAATCTTAGAAACAAGAAAATTGTATGGTTTACTTTCTAATATTAGGCAACGGGTTGATTATGTACTAAAACGTTCACTGGATATTTATATGCTTTTCAATAAAAATAGAAGTGAAAGGATGTGGGTCATGTTTAAAAAGAATCGCTCAGAACCAGAAGATCTAAGAGTCATGAAAGCATTGAATTATCGGATGGAATTGCCGGATAAGGACAAGCAATACTATTTAAATCTTCAAAAAGGATTCGAAGGTGAGGTTTTGTTTGATGAATATCTTCATAGAATAGAAATTGAATCTTATGTTCTTAACGATTTACTATTTGAATTGAACCATTCACATTTTCAAATTGACTCGCTGCTAATTTCACAGGACCACATGCATCTATTCGAGGTGAAGAACTACGAAGGAGAGTTTTATTTTGAAGGTGAAAAATTCAAAAAGATTAACGGAGTCGAAGTTAAAAATCCTATGCTTCAGTTAGATAGAAACGAATCTCTTTTCAGGCAACTAATGCATAGTTTCCATATTAAAATCCCCATTAGAGCGTACCTCATATTTATCAATCCTGAATTCACTTTATACCAGGCACCCCTTGACCGAAGAATCATAATGCCAACCAATCTAAACCGTCTAATCCAACAATTTGATACCCAGAAGTCGACTTTGAATAACCAACACGCCAGACTGTCTGAAAAATTACTATCAGCCCATTTAACGAAATCCCCTTTCAGCAAAGTACCCGAGTACGATTATAATGAGCTGCGAAAAGGAGTGTTTTGCGAGTCATGCGGTACGGTTATGAAAGAATACCGTCCGGTCATATTAACATGCCAAAAATGCGGAAAACATGAGAATACGAAAGACGCTCTATTACGAAGTATTGAGGAGTATAAGATCTTAAATCCAACTAAAAAGATATCTACGAATACAATTTATGAATGGTGTGGGGATCTTTTTCCGAAGAAAATAATCAACCTCATATTGAAGGGAAATTTCATTGTATCAGGTTACGGACAATGGTCATATTATCAATGATTTTTTATTTATTGTTTTGTTCCCCAATGGTTTGCATTGGGGAACTTTTATTTTGATTTTTCAGTCGCACATCAGGTCCATGGACAAACTTATTTTCAATAATCTTGCTTTTCCAGGCGCCAATAGGCTTCATTGGATATACGGATTTCCATAATATTGCTTTTCTAAGTGCCAATAGGCTTCATTGGATATCAAAATTTCCATAATATTGCTTTCCTATGTGCCAATAGGCTTCATTGGATATCCAAGTTTCCATAATATTGCTTTTCCAAGTGCCAATAGGCTTCATTGGATATCCATTTTCCCATAATATTGCTTTTCTAGGTACCAATAGGCTACATTGGATATCCAAGTTTCCATAATCTTAATTTTCCAGGTGCCAACCGTCTTCATTGGTTATTTATTTTTACATAATTTCACTTTCAAAGAAGCTAATCGGCTTTTTGGGTAACCTGTTTTGCTCAGCCACCGGTTTTTGAGGCGCCAATCTGTTTATTTGATGAACTATTGTACCCCCTTGCTTTTCCATGTGCCACTCAGCTTCATTTTTTAGCTAATTTTCTCCATCCCCCCATTTTTATCAATCCTACAAACAGAAAAACAGCGGGCTCTCACCCGCTGCTTCTACTTCCCTGTTATCAAATCTACTGATTTTTCAATTGCTATTGATATTCCTTCTGCGAGTTTTTTGCCTATTGATGAGAAAAAATTGAATGCTTTCATTTCCTCTAGTTTTTTTCTTTTTTGCTCGAGGTCATGGCTGGAAACGTCATTGCCCAATATTGCGCTCTTAATTGATCCATCTTCTTCTTTAATGGTAAAAGCACTTTTGAATTCCGGGTCATCATAACCCTTCATTTTATGAATTCCTTCATTTGCCTGCTGCATGCCGAACAAAACGGATAGGAACATTAAGGAAGCAAGCATGATGCTTTTCAGCATAAACATTTTCATCTCGATCACCTAGCCAACTATTTATTTCTTATCCTGCGGTTGCTGTGCAGGTACCCCAACGCTTTCTGCCTGCCAGTAGAATTCGCTGAAGACATCAGCCAGTGCATCTGCTGAACGGTTCAACTCTTCAAACGTATTATCTACCCCGCCAAATTCAATTAAAATTGCATTTTGTGATAAATCCTGGTTGAATTTACCATTCGTGGTTGCGCCTTTTTTCTCGACGACTCCCCTGCTAAGACCTTTGCCATATTTTTTATCCAGAAGATGGTGAAGCTCTTTCGCTAATGCAAGATTCTTTTCATGGTTTGCATTTTCTCCACCGATGACAAATGCAATTTTCGCATAGGGTTTCCCATTAATTTGAATCGTCGTTTTCTCTTTGCGGTACCCGTCCCGGTGGATATCGATAAAATATTGCAGATTCCGGTCACCAGCCATTGCCGCTTCCACTACCGGCCGTGATTCCTGATAAGCTTTTCCAAATCCGAGGCCTTTTTTATTCAAGTTGGCCATTACATCAGTCTTATCAACAGTTGTTCCGATTCCACGTTTCTCAAGTCCTGATTTGAGCTGGTCACCCACTTTAGTGACATTCACTTTTGAATGATAGGCTTTATCCGGGTCTGTTACACCCTTTAAGTACGGGAGATATGATTCCCTCGTGTGTGTAAAATAAATATATACTGCTTTCCGTCCTCCAGTGCTTAATGGCGGAGCACCTGTATCATTCTGCGGGACAGGTGGAAGATCATCGGTATTTTGCAATGCAGCCTCCTTGTCAGCTTTCAATATTTCAACAGGAGGTGCAGATTCCATTGGCATATTTGTATAATTAGTACCCTCACCAGCTACAAGTATTTTCCCATCAAATAGTGAGAATCCTGGCAGTTCCCTTCCGAGCAAGCTCCTGGGGTCATCAAGATTAATATTGGTAGACAGTTTAAACATCACTGTCGACAGCTTTGGTGCTTCACTGTCTTTAGGCAGCGCTTTTAAGAATTGATGGTTCTCCCACCCCATCAGCGAGAACAGCAGCTGGCCATTCAAGTTCATAGCTGCCTGGTTAACTGAATCGGACGATATTCGATATTCAGGACGGAGTGAAGTCATGACTCCACTGATTGAAAAAACGCCAATGAGAAAGAATACAAATGCTAGGGCTGCTTTTACCAGATGAGTACCTTGGACTGCTACAATTATTCCAGATCGTTTACTAAGTCTCATTGTTCCACCTCTCTGTGCAAGTCTAGTAAATGTTATGACTTTGCTAGAGAAGATAGAACCAGTAATCTCATCTTAATCATATTGAAATAATTGTTGGAAATTCCTTTTTAGAAATCAATTGTTCATAATTTGATATCACTTATATTAATAAAGAATAATTTTCAGCCTTTTATAAAAAAACTGGTCAATTGAGATAATCAGAATAACAGGGAATAAATACCATCTAATGTGTATACATACCTGTATTATCCTGATCAATGTTTGAGTGGAGGGCAGAATTAAGTCCGCCGGCTATTAGATTCGCCATATCCTCAATGAAAACATCTACCTCTTTCGGTGTGACCATTAAATTATGACCTAAAGGTGATAGTACTTCGTAAATCAGCTTACGTTTTTCCTCGTCCTCGAGAGTGCCTATCATTCCTAGGAAGGTTTGACGATGCTGAGTTTCTGGCAGATCCTCTTCTGTGAGCTTCTTTCTTTTTCCGAAGCTCATTCCCGCTGGAACAAGTGACCTCGAAGGTTTATTTCCTTCCCTCAATTCCTTTCCAAAATGCTTAAGAATAAAATCAATCGTATCACTCGTGATTGAAACTGCATCAACAACAGTTGGGACGCCGATGGCGATTACCGGGATCCCTAGAGTCTCCTTACTCAACTCTTTTCTTTTATTCCCCACACCAGAACCTGGATGGATGCCAGTATCAGAAATTTGAATCGTCGCATTGACTCTTTCTATTGATCTGGAAGCAAGTGCATCAATTGCGATAACAAAATCAGGCTTGGTTTTTTCAACAACCCCAAATATAATGTCTGATGTCTCGATTCCTGTAAGGCCCATAACTCCCGGAGATAGCGCACTTACTGGGCGGTATCCTTCTTCGACGTGTTCTGGCTGCAGTTCGAATAAGTGCCTTGTAACAAGCAGGTTTTCGCATACAAGCGGCCCAAGGGCATCAGGGGTTACATTCCAATTTCCCAAACCAACCACAAGGCATGATGCATCCTTGTTGATTCCTGCCTGCTTTAAGAACTGAGCAAACTCCGAAGCAAAAACCTTTTCTACCTTTCCTTGAAGCTCACTGTCCTGCTGGCGGATTCCGACAACCTCAATCGTTAAATATTGCCCCTTCTTTTTGCCAAGATTTTTTTCACCCTCTGCCGTTACCTCAACTAGCGAAATTTTTATATCATTTTCTTCTTTTTCTTTAATGATTACGCCTTCAATGTGTGAAAGATTTTCCTGTGAGTGGACTGTTGCTGCCTGGTCTGCGAGCACCATTTCTCTTGCCTCAACCGCCAGGTCAGTCCTGATTGAATACATGCTCAAGTCTACGGATTCCTTCATTGTCGCATTCCTCCACATACAGTTTGGCTGTTGCCAGCATACTATTGCCTATCTTTTCCTTTTACATAAAAAAACATTCACGATACACTAGACTTAAATTAAAGCAGAGTATTGCATTATTAACCCCTATTTGATAAAATATCATTTGTTCTTAATAAATAAGAAATGTACTGGAAATGTCGAGTTCCATAAAATCTCGATGCTTTTTTAGGAGGTGAACGGAATGCCAAACATTAAATCTGCAATCAAACGTGTAAAAACTAGTGAAGCGAGCAAAGCTCAAAACATTACTGTAAAATCTTCTATGCGTACAGCAGTTAAAAAAGCAGAAGCAGCAATCGTGAACAACGATACTGAAGCAAAGGTTTCTTTTGCTGAAGCAGCTAGCAAGCTTGACAAAGCAGCAGCTAAAGGTCTTATCCACAAAAACGCAGCTTCCCGCAAAAAAGCCCGTTTAATGAAAAAATTAAACGCTAATGGCTAATTTTAAATGCTAATAAAAAAACGACCTTTATGGTCGTTTTTTTATTTTGCATAAATAATTTTCAGTAAAAATGCTGCCTGTAACGAGATTGCAAAACACTATTTTCTTCCATTGATCTGAAACAAGATCATCTCGATCAGCATTTCTTTTCTCATTCCGCCTGTCTTCATTTGGTAATCCGCATCTGCCAGCAGTTTAATAATTCTCATCAATTCTTCATCCGAAAACGAACCTGCCTGTCCTGCAGCAAGTTTTACCCTAAATGGGTGAATTTTTAGTGTTCCCGCTATCTGCTGCTGGCCGTATCCTTTTCGGGATAATTCCTTTACTTGATAAATCAGCCTTATCTGACCAGTAATGACAGAAAGGATTTTAATCGGTTCTTCGTTTTGTTTTAATAAATCATAATAAATCCTCAATGCACCTTCAACATTCCGATGGACAACCTTGTCTACCAGGGTGAAGATATTTTGCTCAAGCGAACGAGCTGTAAGCCTGTCGACTATGTCTTTGTTGATCGAACGGCTTTCGCCTGCATATAGGGCCAGTTTATCTATTTCCGAAGTGAGCATGAAAAGGTTTGTTCCAGCTAAAGACAATAAAAGTTCAATCGCATCTTTTTCAATTTCAACACCACTAAGGGATGCTCTTTCTTTTACCCATGTAATTAATTCTTGTTCGGTTAACTTCTTCGCTTCAATAACGGCAGCTTTTCTTTTTAACTCTTTAGTGATTTTCTTTCGTTCGTCCAATTTTTCATATGGTGCGGAAAAAACGACAATGGAATATGGTGCAGGCTGTGAAAGATATTCCTCAAGCTTTCCAAGATTATGTTCTACCTTTCCTTTAGACTTTTCTGAAGTTAAAAAGATAGGGTTCTGCAGGATAACCAATCTCTTCTCTCCCATAAAGGGAAAAGTTTCAGCATCTTCCAGGGCTGCTTCAATTGGCGTTTCTTCTAAATCATAGACGGATAAATTAAAATCCTTTTCTTCATCATCAAGTACATGTTCAATTAGCAGCTGCTTGGTTTCATTAATTAAAAAAGCTTCTGTTCCGTACAATAAGTAAACGGAATCGATCTGTTTTTTGCTTATTTTTTTCCAAATGTCCAATACCAATGTCTTTCTCTCCGATCGTACAGTTTTGCCATATACCTATCGTAAAGAAGCTTGGACATTTTGACAAGCATTCTAAGGGAATTGGCCGCGCCTTTCCGGACCAATTCCCCTATTTATATTGAACGCTGGAATATAAGGCCTAGGATACTTATATAACAGCGGTGCATCGAAGTTAAGATTATTTTAGCCCCAAGCAGGAAAAGTATTTGTGACAACTCTTGTCAAATTCGAAAAGCGAAAGTGCCTTGGAGAGCCTCGAGAGGCATAAAAGGATCTGCGAGGAGGCAGTTCCCAGCTCTTAACAGCGGTACGGCTTGTGATAGAGGGGCTAGGCGCTGGCGCTGGACAATGTTTTAGGATGCATTTTACATCCTTATTCAAACTATAGCAGGCGGAAGAATACTGGATTTTTAAAAACAAATCGCTTATACTATAAAGGAAATAGGGGGGTTTTGACTGTGAATCAATTTGAAGAGAATGTCCAAAGCAATCGCAATGACGCTGTTGACTCAGGTGTTGGATTCGGAGTTTCTTTTGGGTTCTTTGCAGCAATGTTCATTATTGCGACAGTCGTGCAGTTAATCGGGAGTTAATCACGGCTACATAGGCTAAAGTTACGGAGACTGCATTTAATAATGCAGTCTCTTTACTTTTGCTAAAGCCTCGCTGCTCTTTGCTATATCCTATGGAACCTGGGTGAAAAATGTTCCTGAATCGCCCTTAAATCTGTATATTATGGCACCGGATAAATCGGTCCGAAATATACGAATTTCCTGTAGATTTAACCTATTCAAAATCTCTCCGTTTGGATGACCATATCTGTTCTTTGCCCCGACTGAAATTACAGCATATTCTGGTTTAATGCTTTCGATAAACTCCTTGGAACTTGAATATTTGCTGCCATGATGTCCTACCTTCAAAACATCAATATCAATGTCAGTAAAATTACTTAATAAAACTTGTTCACCATCCTTACCAAGATCACCGGTAAAAAGCCACTTTTTCCCGCCAATATTGGCAAGGAGAACGATAGATCTTTCATTGCGGTCCCCAGTATTACCCGATGGGTTAAGAATGTTAAAATTCCCTTCCCCTGAATTCCAGACAGTTCCTGCACCTGCCGAATAAATAGCTGTTCCTTGCCCCAATGCTTTCTTGATGATGTACAACTCGAGAGTTGATCTTTCTGTTTCCCGAGGCAAAATCAGCTGCTTAATACGAAGTTCATTGAATAGAGCTGATGCACCTCCGATATGGTCAGCATCCCCATGAGTCAGAATTAACTTATCGATTTTGCCAATCCCTTCACTTTTTAGCAACGGAAGGACAATGTTCCTTCCAGGATCATACACTTCCTTTCTTTCCTGCCAGTCTTGTTGTTCAAATGCCATGACACCGCCTGTATCAATGAGATAGTTCCCCCTGTTGAAAGGCATCCTGATTAAAATACTGTCCCCCTGCCCTACATCGATGAAGATGATTTTACCGTACGGATTTATATAAGGAATGATGATTTGTACTAGGAGCGGAAGGATTGGCAGTATGTAATGCCAGCCCTTTGGCTTTAACCCCTTCGACATTGTTTTTTCCCAAAGGATGAAAAATATCGGAATCAAAATTATTTCCAAAACCAAGATGCTCGTTTCTGGCTTACCTATGATGATTGAGGAACCAGGTATTTCAGCAAGTAAAGCTGATATCTGGTTTACCTGATGAATGAGTTTCTCGAGTAATGTTACATATAAGACTGGAAGGCTTTCAAATAAGGAATAAGTTATGTAGGTGACCAGCAGCAGCGGAAGAATAATGAAGGAAAATAGCGGTACGAATAGAAGGTTTGCAAGCACGGATATGAGTGATATTTCATAAAAGGAAGAAAGAATGATCGGCAAGCTCCCTAGTTGTGAGATAAAAGATGCGGCTGCAGTTTGGCGGGGAAAGGATTTAAATCCAGTAAGTATCTTTGGTGCTGAGATTATTAGGGAAAGGCTAACTAAAAAAGAAAGTTGAAATCCTATGTCATAAATAAGATAAGGCTCACTGAAGGCCATCATCATAAATGCGATTGAAATGGCATCCAGCGGAGTAAGCTGCCAACGATGCCGCCTTGCACTAATCAATAACATTAACATGGCTACTGCTCTTAATACCGGGGGTGCCAAACCAGTTACAGCTGAATAAAGCGGAAGGAAAATCAACAGCAATAAATCTGTTTTTTCCTTTGTTATACCGAGTCTGATACAAGTGAAATACAGCATTCCAGCGAGAAGTCCTACATGCAATCCAGATATAGCCAGCAAATGGACGATCCCTATTTTCTGGTATGACCTTTCCGTTTCAGGGTTTAAAAGATCTCTGACCCCAAACAATAGAGCTGCAGTAAGTGCTGCTGCTTCTTCTGGTAAATGCTCTTCCATCCTGGTTATTTCTTTCTGTCTGAATCTTTTTAGAGCAGTCAACATTCCACTCGATGTATTGATGCAATGTTCTGGAGGCAATCTTTCTACATCGACAACCCAGTAGATTTGTTTTCGATTCAAATAATTTCGATAATCGAAAGCGTTGGGATTTCGGGCTTCAGTGGGAAACTCAAGACTTCCAGAAGCCTGACATGACGTTCCCGGCACCAACTGCTTTTTTATTTTCTGTTTTTCATCTTCCGATTTGATCCTGTACCTGACAGCCACTTTTTCCTGACTGGGGTATAATTTTGCATAGGCAAAAAGGAGATTGCCGTCGATTTTAATTTCATCTTCAAAGAAAATCAAAAAGTCTTTTTCAACACCTGATAAATAGGTAATCATGTTTCCTTTCTCAAAAGATCCTGCAGCGATGAAGATGGCAAAGCAGATTCCTAGCAGTATTAACATAGCTGCAGAAAACTTTTTTATCCAATTCAGGAAGATGATCGCCAGCAAGAACAATCCTCCATATATGACGTAATTCTCAAGCACTGTTAGCAGACCCAATAATGAGAAGACTGCAAAGTAAAACAATTGCCCTTTAATACGAAATTTGCTGTCATGCTTCATGATCATCTTATTTGACTCTTTTCTATAATGAATATGTATCAGATCTCCATCACTATTTTGATAAGTGAACAACTTCGACATCTTTGAGAAAAATTTCATTCCATTTATTAGGATAGGCGCTGCGGTAAACTACTCTTTTTATGCCGGATTGCGCTAGGGTTTTGGCACATTTTTCACAAGGCTCATGAGTCACGAAGGCTGTTGCCTCTTGCAATAAGCCTCTATCAGCATGCAAGACCGCATTTTCTTCTGCATGGAGAGTCCTGATGCATCTTCCTTGCTCATTAATCAAACAGCCTACATCTTCACAATGGTCATGTCCGTGAATTGACCCATTATAACCAGTCGATACAATATGCTTATCCTTAACAATTACACAGCCAACATGCAGCCGAGGACAAGTTGAACGTGTCCCGACCTCCTCTGCAATATCCAAAAAATACTCATCCCAACTCTTTCTTCCCATGCTGTTTTCCCCCTTAAAATTGCTAATTGTAAAAATGAATACTACACAGCTGCCTGAATTAATTACTTATGTGGACTGTGTTAACCTTAACTGTTCAACTCCAGTTTGAAAGCAACTTTGTTTATGAAATTTAATCCTGCAGTTATGACGTAAAAAATTCTTATATTAATAATTCTAATGCTAATACTGGACGAGTTCAATTTGTATGCCGATTATTTTACAGAAATAAGCTCCTTCAGTTTCTCGAACGTCTTATCACCAATTCCGCTAATGTTCTTTAAATCTTCGATTGTTTTATATAGTCCAATCGTTTCGCGGTATTCAATGATTGCTTCTGCTTTAGAAGGTCCTATTCCAGGCAATGTTTCTAGCTCACTCGCTGCAGCTGTATTGAGATTTATCTTCTGTTTATCTTGTGTTTGCTGGCCACTTTGTAATGGAACGGAACCTTCTGTGCTTTCTCCCTTTCTAGGAACATAAATAACCATTTCATCACTCACATGCATGGCAAAGTTAATTGAGGCTGCTTCCGCATCTTTCGTTAGTCCTCCTGCCAGTTCGATGAGATCGATCACTCTGTCATCGGCTTCAATCTCATATACTCCAGGCTTAATAACAGCTCCCTTAATATCAGCCATCATAACAAGTGGTTTTTGTTCTGGGACGGTTGCTTCATTTTTCATTTCCTCTGTCAGTTCATTCTTGACCGTCAGTTCTTCATTTCCTTCTGTAAGCTCCCCTTGGAAATCGATAGAAGAATAGATGAAAAAAATTGCTGCTGCCATTCCTGCAACAATATATAATTTATGTTCTTTGATCCAATCCATATCGGAACCAACACCTTTCTAATGTCATATTCTAAAAGTTAAAATCATATGGATATAGGAGAATAAATGCACGAAGGAGGGAAGGGTTATGAAAATAGGGATAATAGGCACAGGGAATATGGGGAGAATTCTTGCCGAAGCTCTCATTGATGGGAATGCCGTTTCCCCTTCTTCAATGATGATTACAAATAGAACCTTATCCAAAGCATTAGAGATCCAAAAAATATACCCTGGCTTAGCGGTTGGGCAGAACGCTATTGAAGTGGCGCAAAATTCGGATGCCATCTTTATTTGTGTTAAGCCGCATAATGTATGGGATGTGCTTCAGCAAATCAAACCTGAGCTGAATAAGGAAAAATGTCTTATCTCGATAACCAGTCCTATTAGCGTGGAACAACTCGAACGAGCAGCTGATTGCTCAGTCATGAGAATCATACCGAGTATTACCAATAGGGCACTTGCAGGCGTGGCGCTCTTTACTTATGGGAATCAGTGCGCACCTAAATGGAAAACTTATTTTCATACATTATTTGAAGAGATTGCAGTTCCCGTTGAGATCGAAGAGAAGATTACGAGGGTTGCTTCGGATATTGTCAGCTGCGGGCCAGCTTTTTTCAGCTTTCTTGTACAACGTTTTATTACAGCTGCCGTGAAAGAAACAGAAATCGATCAAACAACTGCCACAAAACTTGCCAGTGAGATGTTAGTTGGATTAGGTGAGCTGTTAAGCAAAAACCATTATACTTTGCCTACTTTACAGGAGAAGGTTTGCGTAAAAGGCGGAATCACTGGAGAAGGAATCAAGGTGTTAGAAAATGAAATTGGAGAAATGTTCGAGAAGTTATTCCAGGCAACACATAAAAAATTTGAGGAGGAATTGGAGAAGGTGCGGGAAAAATTCGGTAATGATTAATTTCTCCATCAGCTCTGAAAATCCTGCTTGCTTTAAAAATTTTATTCAGTTCGATAACTGAACCAATAAACAATAAAGCTCCCATTATTTAAGAGTCTGGGACTCTTGGGTGTGAATTAAAACAGGTCTGTTGATTTCCGTTCCACCCGCTTCGCTTTCCGCGGGGCGGGCGCTGAGCCTCCTCGTCGCTTCGCTCCAATCAACAGGGTTTCAATAAATGATATGTAATCTGTATCTTTGTCGACAAGCTGAGGCTCCCATTAATTATAATGGGAGCCCGATTTTTAAGGTTTGATCATCGCAAAAAATATTCTCTCTGCTTCAGGCTTTGGAGCTTCTAATAAGTAGTCACCGGTAACATCAATTTTTCTGAAACCGGCCTGCTCCAAGAGTTCTACATAATAGCCTTCCGGATATGTACGCTGAAAATGTACTTCATCAATTCTGTCATATTTACCTGAGGGTTCATCATACACAAAGAAAGTGAGTTCATGTTCAACACTATGGGCTGCTTCCCCATTATAGCTGTTCCATATATAGGTGATTTCCTCATCATCCCAAGTAAATGTTGCACCTGCAAATATATGATCCATTTTATATACTGAATGGACATCGAACAAGAATAACCCGCCTTTCTTTAAAAGGCGGTAAACTCCATCAAAGGTTTGTTTCACTGCTTGTTCGTCTTGTAAATAATTCAGGGAATCACAAAAGATGCCAATAATATCATATTCACCTAAATCATCAAGCTCAGTCATGTCCTGCTGAAAAAACTGGATTGGCAGGCCCAGCCCATCAGCCTTTGCCCGTGCAACCGACAGCATATCTGATGATAAATCTGCACCAGTGACCTCAAATCCTTCTCTGGCAAGCTTCACCGAGATTTCTCCGGTTCCGCATGCAAGATCAAGCAGCTTTTTGCCTTCGATTGAATATTTCTTTGTATACTCGTCGATCATCGTAACCCATTTATCATATGGGACGTCCTGCATCAGCTGGTCATATAAATAGGCGAATCTTTCGTACGACATTAATTAAGCTCGCTCTGTACGTTCTCGATCGGAGCATCTCCCCAAAGGCGCTCTAGGTTATAGTAGCTTCTTTCTTCCCTGTGGAATACATGGACAACTACATCCCCAATGTCGATCAAGACCCATCTTGCTTCGTCGAAGCCTTCCATCCTCTTAAGGTCATAGCCTTGTTCTAAAGCCTTTTCCCTGATTTCACGGGCAATCGCCTGTACCTGCTTATCAGAATTCCCGTGGCAGATAATAAAATAATCCGCGATCAAGGAAATTCCTTTCATGTTTAATACCATTATATCTTCTGCTCTTTTATCATCAGCGGCTTTTACCGCAGTCATCAATAATTCGCGTTCGCTCATCTAATCAACCTCCTGAATTTTTTACGATGCTATTATAAGCTTTAAATGTATCTGGAAAAACTGGCTGGTTCTTTTTCATTAAAAACTGGATTGTGTTTTTCATGGATTGGATCAATGCCATGTTCAGGTCTTCAGCAGCCATTGACCTTACTTCTTCAACACCTGGAAAGTGGCGGCCAGGCTCAATATAATCTGCAAGATAGATGATTTTATCAAGCAGTGTCATGCCAATTCGTCCTGATGTATGATAACGAATTGCATCCAGCACTTCGTAATCGGTAATACCAACTTCTTTTTTAACAAGGTACGCCCCAACAGGAGCATGCCAGAGCTCACCATTGTATTCAAGCAACTCTTCTGGCATTTTTTGCTCAATAATGATTTGCCTCATTTCCTCTTTGGGCCTAAATTTGGCATAATCATGGAAAATCGCGGCCAGTTCTGCCTTTTGTACATCTCCACCGTACTGATCAGCGAGTTTGATTGCTGTTTCCATTACGCCGATTGTATGATGATATCGATGCTCCGTAAGCTGCACTTTTACGATTTGAAGCGCTTGGTCACGTTCCATATAAATCATGCTCCTCTATATATGCCCTGACAGGTTCAGGAAGCAAGTAACGGATGCTCTTCCCTGCCTTTACCCTTTTTCGGATCATGCTCGATGAAATGTCCATCTGCGGTGTTTCCACGTGAACGATTTCATATTCAGATTGATCGTGATAAGATGGTCTGCTGACTCCAACAAACTTGACCATTTTCAGCAATTCTTCAATCTTATGCCATTTAGGCAAATATTCGACCATATCGCCGCCAATGATAAAGTAAAACTCATGTTCTTTATACATATCTTTTAATATTTTCATCGTTTCATACGTATAAGATGGACCGGTCCTCTCAAGTTCTACGGTCTCAACCCTGAAATCAGGATTATCCATGATGGCAAGTTCCAACATGGCAAGCCGGTCAGAATTACTTATAGGCTCAGTGACGCTTTTGTGAGGCGGTACCTGGTTAGGCATGAACCAAATTTTATCAAGTCCCTGTGCATGAAGTATTTCATTTGCAATCACTAAATGCCCGGTATGAGGCGGGTTGAATGTTCCGCCTAAAATGCCAACTCTCTTCAATCCGTCACCTCCCAGTTATTTTACCGTGGAAGAACCAATTGCTTGTTTTCGCGAGATTCTTTGTAAAGCACTATAGTATTTCCGATTACCTGAACTAATTCAGCTTTTGCTCCGCGTGACAGCTGCTCAGCAACAGTGTCTCTGTCATCCTCACAATTCTGGAGGATACTAACCTTGATAAGTTCTCTTGCTTCTAGGACTTCATCAATCTGCTTAACCATATTTTCATTTACCCCGCCTTTACCAACTTGAAAAATTGGATTAAGGTGATGGGCTTTCGATCTTAAAAAACGTTTTTGCTTGCCTGTTAACATGAAAATCCTCCTAAATGTCTTAAAACATTTGCTTTCATTCTTTGTGTATCAGGGAAAATTCCTGTCCATTTTTCGAAGGCGATTGCTCCCTGATACACAAACATATCGATTCCATTTTGGGTTGCTGCTTCGATCATTGCAGCATCCTTTAATATTTTTGTCTTAAGCGGGTTATAGATAATATCACTCACTAGCGCCTTTGATGATAGGTTCTCGAGTGAGAGTGGGGAGAAATCAACTTCTGGTACCATGCCAATTGAAGTGGTTTGGATGATAAGGTGATACTCTCCAAGCAGCCTTTCAGCGTTTGTTCGATCTAAAATGCGAGACTGGACCTGATAAGGACACGTATCAACTAATTCCTCAGCTTTTTCTAATGTCCGATTAAAAATATCAATCCTTTTAACCCCTGCTTTGGCCATAGAAAAATAAATGGCCCGCGCGGCACCGCCTGCCCCTATAATCAAAGCTGATCTCTCTTTGAAATCAGCGGCGTGTCCTTCCAGTCCCTTTACAAAGCCTGGTCCATCCGTATTATAGCCCGTAAGCAAGCCGTTTTCATTTTTTACTGTATTAACAGCTCCAATTGCTTCGGCCAATGGATCGATTTTATCAAGAAGCGGCATGATTTTTGTTTTATGCGGGATTGTTACATTGAAACCACTCGCTCCTAATGCCTTCAATCCTTTTACAGCATCCTCGAGTTCATCCTTTAATACACGGTAGGGAAGATAACTGGCATCGATACCGTACAGCTCGAATAAATCATTGTGCATGGCAGGAGACATTGAATGGGCGATTGGATCGCCAATGACACCGAACATCTTTTTCATCTTTATCTCCCGCCCTTTCCATCAGACTCTTTAATAGCCGTCACTTTTAGATTTAAATTAAAGACCTTCTTAATAAAACATGTACCCCTTTAGGTACATAAGCAGCGATTTTTGCACCTGCTTCATTCACTGTCACCCAGCCAAGACCGGAAAAAACAACATCTGTCTTAGGTTCTTTTATTGTAAACTCATGACGGACGAGCTCCGGGAACTCATCCATTTGTTCACGTCGCGGCGGGGTCAGGAGTTCTCCCGCATGGTTCTTATAAAGCTCATCAGCGTTTTCTAGCTTAGTTCTATGAATGTTGATTTCATTTGGCAAATAGCAGGGAAAAGACCTTCTGCCGCCTGAAATGTAATCAAATCTAGCCAGACCTCCGAAAAATAAAGTTTGACTTTCATTTAACTGGTAAACCTTAGGCTTGATTTCCTTTTTAGGAGTAATGAACTTCAGGTCTCGTTTATCTACATAGTGTGCCATTTGATGATGATTGATAATTCCCGGTGTGTCAACGATTGCTTTGCCATCTGCCAAAGGAATTTCAATCATATCGAGTGTAGTACCTGGAAAATGGGAAGTAGTAATGACATCGCCTTCTCCAGTTACTTCTTTAATGATTCGATTTATAAAAGTAGATTTCCCTACATTTGTACAGCCCACAATGTATACATCCTTGCCATTTCGATATTCATCGATGGCTGCTGCTGCCTCTTTAATATTCAAACCTTTCGATGCGCTGACAAGAAAAACATCGATAGGATTGAGCCCGAGTTCCCTGGACTCTTTTTTCATCCAGTCAATCAGCTTTCTTTGCTTTACGGACTTTGGCACAAGATCCGCTTTATTTCCGATAAGCATGACTTGGTTATTTCCGGCAAACCGGTGGATCCCCGGCAGCCAGCTGCCATTAAAATCAAAGATATCAACAATCTTCACAATGAGGGCATCCCTATTTCCAAGCTCATTCAAAATTTTCAAGAAATCATCATCAGTAAGGCTGACGTCTTGAATCTCATTGTAATTCTTTAATCGGAAGCATCGCTGGCACACTACGATTTCTTTTTCCAGTGATGAAGGAGGGGCGTATCCCAACTGCTCCGGATCTTCTGTCTGTATTTTCACACCACAGCCTGTGCAGGCAAATTGTTCACTCAATGCTTAGTCCTCCCAATTCAGCTTGCCTTGTTTCCTGAACCAATCTAAAATCCTTCTTTCAACTTTCCGGTTGAATTTCGTTACAAACCCATCGGTCTTCGCAACCGGAACAACAAGAATTGTATGAAAGCCACTTCTATTACCGCCAAGGACATCCGTCAGTAATTGGTCACCAATCACAACCGTTTGCTCTTTGCGCAATCCCATTTGCTTTATGGCCCTATTAAACGCACGGCCCATAGGTTTTCTTGCTTGAAAAATAAAAGGTATTTGAAGGGGATCGGAAAACGACTTAACCCTATTCTCGTTATTATTTGAAACGATCGTGACAAGTATTTCATTTTTCCTCATATTATCAAACCACTCAATCAGTTTAGGAGTCGCATTTGGACGGTCCCATTCAACAAGCGTATTATCAAGATCAGTAATAATGCCCTTCACGCCTTTTTCCTTTAAGCTTTCCGGCGTTATATCAAATATACTTTTAACATGCTGGTCAGGCAAAAAATGCTTTAGCAATTTCATTACACCTCATTAATTAGAACTATCACACCGTTAACATCATACCCAATTTTATCTTCGCTTTCAAAGCAAACATTTAAACGATTAAAAAATAATAGGTATAACAAAGTAGGAGGTCGACAAAAAACAGGTAAAAATCATCCTTTTTCGATAAAAATCAAAATATTCTTTAAAAACCCAAAAAACTTTTCGACAAAATCCAACAATTTCCAATGTTGTGGATAACCTTATGCACAATATACACATTGATTCTATTACTTTTTTCCCATTTATAAACAAATTAATCACAGGTTATCCACTGATATATGTGGATAATTAGAACGGTTGTTCTCAAAGTTTCATTCTGATAGAGTAGGGGTAGAACAATTTAGCTTACAACTTTATGCAATATACAACTGGTTTAGTAGTATCCTTTTGGGGGTGAATGACTGGAATGCGTAAACTTTCGGACGAACTATTGATTGAGTCTTATTTTAAAGCAAGAGAATTAAACCTTAGCTATGAGTTTATTAGATTGATCGAAACGGAAATCCATCGGCGGTCATTATCTAACCGGATTAAAGTTTCATCCTAACAGCCCCAAAAGCGGGCTTTTTTTTATTGGTTATCTTCTAAAAGATTTTTGTATTCAAATAGTTTCTTACAAATAGCAAACTGAATGGGAAGTAGCCAGACTCTGGCGCTTTTTTTCATGATTGGGTTCAAAAAACAAGGAAGGCACAGTATGGATCTGTGCCATGGTTTGTCAGTCTTGTCCCTTTAATGTTCCGATCCTTTCACCATATTTTGTATGATATGGCGTCACTATGTTGGGAAGCAGGCTGAACGTATCTTTTTCAAAAAGTAAAACAACTGTTGAACCGAAAGTGAAATAGGCCATTTGATCACCCTTATCGAGCTTTTCGCCATTATGGGTAGTTTCGATTGAATTAACAAACATGGCTCCTACTTTAACTAAAGCAGTCATGCCTGCTTTATGCCTGATTTCTGTAATTTTTCGATAGTTTTTGGATAGCGGGAAATCTCCATACCTTAATCCTGTTTTGTTAACGGGATAGGATTTCACGCCAAGAGTCCATTGTTTTGTCACTGTACCGGATAAGGGGCTATGAATGCGATGATAGTGACTTGGACTAAGGTAAAAGACCATATAGGTACCCTGATCATACCTGGCCATCGATTCATCATTGCCCAGCATCTCTGAAATAGAATAAATCTTTCCTTTGACCTTTATTGTTCGGTCAGCCTCAATTTCTCCAATATCTTCGATTACAGCATCAACAGGACTAACTACCGAGTCAGGATTCTCATCAATTTGCCTTGCCCCTTCCTTAAGATTTCTGATGAAGAAATCGTGAAGGCTTGGATACTCATTAATCGGTTTTTCCATTTCATCCTGGTTAATTTTATAAGTCTTTGCAAATGAAGATACAATCCGTTTGCTCCTTGGTGATTTCGCAAACCTCTGCAAAATATCCGAGGACCACTTTCCGTTTGTCAATTCGATGAGCAGGCGATAAATACTTTGAATCAATGATAATACCTCCGATATATTAAAAGTATCTTTACGAAAAAGCATAATCGGCTTAGAATTATATATTATTATATAATAACCCAAGGTGCTAGTTCTCTTTACCTGTGCCACTTTTCGTTAAGGCATTTTCCCAAGGATTGCTGTTATCCGGAAACAAATGAAACCCGAGTTTTATAAAGACTTCGGGCAATCTTTGGGAGATAACAATATTTACACATGCCATTTAGCTATACAAGCAATAAAATTATCGAAAAGTCCTTAACTGTGCGACTCTTCAACAAGTATGATCGTAACTGATCTTTCAGTTTTAGATCCATGATAAGGGAGTCTGACATCAATGCAGGAAAAGAGTATGAACCCTTCCATAAATAAGATTCCTGCCTGCAATGTTGGGAAAATAGTCTTCCTTAGAGGAGTGAAATGCATGTTTTTACAAGATGTATTGGACTTAACGGTCAAGAAATTAAAATCCCAGACTGCCAATGTCCTGACGCTGGCCAACCTTTCCTTAGGCGGTTTTGCGATCATAGTTGGCATCAATGGCAACTTGAATCTAAGTCTTTTGCTTATTTTCATTGCCGCGCTGGCAGACCGTTTTGACGGAATGGTTGCCAGAAAACTGAACATTGAATCCGAATTGGGGAAGCAATTGGATTCCATGAGTGATATTATATCATTTGGCGTAGCACCTGCACTATTAATATATCAAGGGATTTTATCTGACTACGGGGCACCTGGCTCCTTCTTTATCGTTTTTTACATTGGCTGCGGAGCATTCCGCCTTGCGAGGTTCAACATTTCTGAAAATAATGGTTATTTTACAGGATTGCCAATCACAGCTGCAGGTGTCCTTGCTACCTTAAGTTTTCTTGCCATCCCATATGTGCCTTCACAAACCTTCATATTTATCATGATGTTACTAAGCTTTTTAATGGTTAGCCCTTTTAAGCTGAAAAAAGTATAAAAAACCCAGCCTCAGTAAGGGCTGGGTTTTTGCTTTAGGATTTCTATTCTGCCTATTCCATCTCACGCTTCTTTTCAGTCACGAAGATTATACGATTCCTTTTCGAAGACTATGAAGCAACAATATCCTTACTCAGTTAAAGCCAAAAATTCTTCAACATCCTCTACACACATGCGTACTGCCTTCTCCCAAAATTCCTTTTTCGTTAAATCAACTTTTAAATGTTTTTGCGCCAGTTCTTCCACAGACATTGAGGCAGAATCCTTCAGCAGGGCAATGTATTTCTCTTCATAGCCTTGCCCTTCTTCCTGGGCCATCGCATAAATGCCCAGTGAAAATAAATAACCGAAAGTATATGGGAAGTTGTAGAATGGAACTCCGGTAATGTAGAAGTGGAGCTTGGAAGCCCAGAACAGCGGATGATATTCTTCAAGCGCTCCTCCATATGCTTCTGTTTGTGCATCCTTCATCAACTCATTAAGTCGTTCTGCATTTACTACTCCTTGCTTTCTTTCTTCATAAAATCTTGTTTCAAATAAGAACCTCGAATGGATATTCATGAGCAGTGCTACCGACCGCTGGATTTTATCCTCTAAGAGACTAATTTTCTCTTCTTTTGAGGTTGAGTTTTTAAGAGAAGCATCTGACACGATCATCTCTGCAAATGTTGAAGCTGTTTCCGCTACATTCATTGCATAGTTGCGGTTCAATAAGTGAAGGTCCCTCATAGCGTACGTATGGAACCCATGACCTAGTTCATGTGCAAGAGTAGAAACATTCGATGGCGTACCAGAGTATGTCATGAATATTCTGGACTGGCTGCTTTCAGGAAAGAACGTATGGAATCCGCCAGGCGCTTTTCCAGGACGATCCTCCGCTTCAATCCAATTGTTTTCAAAAGCCATTTTTGCGAAGTCAGCCATTTCCTTGCCAAACTGGGCAAAATTATCAACGATAAAGTCTGCCCCTTCCTGATAGGACATTTTCGATTCTGTGCTTCCAATCGGAGCATCTAGGTCGAACCAGCTTAACTTTTCAAGCCCCAGAAGCTTTGCTTTCCGATTAAGGAACTGTACAAATGGCTTTTTATGGTCAGAAATAACCTCCCACATTGCATCAAGTGTTTCTTTTTGCATTCTGTTAATATCAAGAGGTTCTTTTAACACATCATCCCAGCCCCGAAGCTTATACACATTCAATCTAAAGCCCGCCAGATGGTTCAGGGTTTTAGAATAAAAATCTTCCTTCTCCCCCCAGGCTTTTTCCCACTCTGTGAAAATTTCCTTCCTGACAGATCGATCTGCATCGGATAGTTTATTGGCAGCCTGACCAACTGATAAATCTCCATCTTTATATGTAATTTTTGTGTTGCTTACAAGCAAGTCGTACAGCTGTCCCCATCCATGATAGCCATCAACACTTAGAGCATTAATAGCAGATTCTTCTTCTCCGGAGAGTTTTTCGGCAGCGCGCTTACGACGTTCAGTCAATACAAAATTTAATTCATTTAAAAGACCTGATTTTACAAGTTCTTCCCAAACCTCTGGTGAAAAGCCGGCAAGTTTTTGGTCAAAAGCAGTCAGTGCGTTCTGCAGTGATGCGCTTAGTTCAGTTACAGTTGCCCTTAATTGATTCGCTTTTTTATCCTGAGTATTCTGTGCCTCTAAACAGCTTACGAATGCTCCAGCCTGCCTTACCATTCTGGCAGCTCCATCAAACATCTCGACTAGGCTTGTCAGTCGCGCGCTCTCATCTTGATGCTCACTTGGGTCCCATTTCTCCACTTCTTTTTTAAATCCAGCTATTTTTTCGGATGCAGCCGTCATATGGGCTGCGAATTCTGTTGAACTGCTTCCTCCTTCGAAGAACACATCTAAATCCCAAACCTCTGAATATGTATTTGCCATTAAAATTTCCCCCTTTATTTCTATTCTTTAATTATAATGTTATTTTTCTAAAATTTCTATTTTTTCACAAGTTAGGGGATCACTGTTCGACATTCATGCCATAAAATAAGGCTAAGCCTGAATTGGCTTAAGCCCATGTTTGTTTATTATGAACAAAAATACCACCAGCCTCCGAATATGAGGACGATAACAAACAGGATGATGAATAGGGCAAACCATGCACCATTCCCACCGTAGAATCCAGGATAGCCTCCATAGGGCACTGGATATGGGGCAGAACAACAGTATCCGTATGGCATACTTTCACACTCCTTTTCTGTTTCCTATTATCAGGATATGGAATGCTGTCCATTTTGGTTTGGGCACTGTCAATATTTCCTTAAGAAGTATTAAAGAGGTTCAATTCTACCTTTGCCATTAAAAATAAATGCATAATTTCTTCATACTTATCATGTAAAATTGACTCAACCACTTTTTAGCAAGGAGTCATATTAATGGAAACCATTCTTCTCGTTGATGATGAAACACGGATGCTTGACCTGCTATCGCTTTACCTGACCCCTCTAGGATATAAGTGCGTCAAACAGACTTCTGCCCTGGATGCAATAAGTTACCTTGATGAAAATCATGCTGATCTCATACTACTTGATGTGATGATGCCAGAGATGGATGGCTGGGAAGCATGCAGGGAAATCCGCAAACATTGGGAAATTCCAGTTATAATGCTAACAGCAAGGAGCGAAAAGCCTGATATTGTAAAAGGCCTGAAAATCGGTGCAGATGATTATGTAACAAAGCCCTTTGATGAAGGGGAGCTGATTGCCAGAATTGAAGCTGTCCTTAGGAGGAATTCAGGGAAAAGTCCAAATCTCAGTTTCAAAGGTTTGAATCTGAATATGGATTCTTACGATCTTTTGTATAAAGGGGCTTCCATCCCCCTGACTCCGAAAGAATTCTCCCTTCTTAATCTTTTTTTGCTGAATCGGAATAAGGTGTTTACAAGAGAACATTTAATATCAAATATATGGGGTTATGGTGTTGCTACCGAAGACCGGACAATTGATTCACATGTGCGAAATTTAAGGGACAAGTTGAGGAAAGCTGGATTTGGCGCCGATGATTATTTAATCACCGTGTGGGGCGTAGGTTATAAATGGCTTGAAAAAGCAGATCGCTGATTAAAAAAGGTTTCATTCATATTCTTCCGGATAAACAGACATAATAGTGACGTTAACTTAGACAGGAGGAATATGAAAGGATAACTTATATGAAAAACTGGGTGGAAAGGATGCAATCACGAAAGTGGTAGATGTTTTTTATGAAAAGGTTTTGGCAGATGAAACGGTTAACCATTTTTTTACGGAAACAGACATGGAAAAGCAGCGCCGACACCAATCCCTTTTCATCAGCTGGGCTTTAGGCGGACCAAACCAGTATTCAGGAAAAAGCATGGAGCTGGCACATAAAGGAATGAACCTTAATGATGAACATTTTGGTGCGATTGCCAATCATCTTGCTGCAAGCCTGAGGGAGTTCAACGTATCGGAACAGGATATTAATGAAGTATTAGACAAGCTGACTACGATGAAGGATGATATCCTATATAAATAGTTAAACTTTTTAGACATACAACGAAAAAGGAGAGGCCGTTCCTCTCCTTTTCTCTTTGTAGAGGTTAGTGGACTTCAATCATGCATTATTTGTTCAATTCTTTTGGCAGATTTTGAAGGAATGTAAGCATTAGAGTCAAGCCTTCTCTAGTATCTTTTTGAGTCACTGCCTTCATCATCTGCAATGAGGACATAGGAGTTTTACCTCTTGTGTCTTCTTGAGCATTATGGAATGCAGTAACCATACCTTCGACAAGGTCAATTGCGCCAAGCTGTACAAAGGTATCTGCAAGTTCGACGCCTTTGATCGCCTTTTCAATCATGTCTGTAACCATCGGTCCAGTCATGGCACCTTTCATCGCTGCAGCCATGTCAGCAAGCTGTATCAATGACTTCAGTACTCCTGTTTCTTCCATCCGTTTTACTTCCATTAATGTACGCTCAAGGTTTTCTGCCACTTCAGGTAATGCTTTTAACAGAGAAAGAGTTTCTGGCTGAAGAAGATCATCAGCCATCTCAACCATCTTCACGCCGGTTTCAGCGATTGAGGAAACCATTTCACCAGTAATTGCGGTCATTGCTGCATCTGTAAAGCTCACGAGTTTATGTTGTGCATTCTTTTGTGCTTGAGGTGTTTCTGTAGCCATAATTATCACCCCTTCTATAAAATCCCTCTGGCATTTAGCCAGTATAGCTCGTTATAGACAGCCTTGAACCAGTGAAGCAAATCAGATGTTGCTGCTGGCTGAGGCGGGTTATTGTAATCAAAGGTAATCATGCTTGCATCCTCAAGGCTGTTTTCAAGGAAACACGCCACCTTACCGTTGTATACAGCTGTCTCTGGACGTCCGCTAAGCCTGCTCAAAATGTTTGCAACAAGAGATTCAGATTGATAATGTGCTGTCGACCCCGCCTTGCTGATCGGAAGATTCGTTGCATCCCCAAGGACATAAACATCATCCTGCCCTAGCATCTTCAAAGTTGTGCGGTTTGTTGGGATAAAGCCGGATTCATCACCAATACCTGAATCGATTACCGCTTTTGCCCCAGTATGTGCGGGAATTGTGATAAGCATGTCATATTCGTGTTCTTCGCCATCCATCGTTATGGCAACTTTCCGCTTTGGATCCACTTCTTCAAGATTGAAGAATGTTTCGTATTTTATATCTCTCTTGTCAAATTCAGGCTGAGCCCATTCTGCTACTGGCACTAAAGAATGAATTCGGCCGATTGGGTAAGCATATTTAATCTCAATATCTTTGCGTCTGCCATTCTTTCGGTAATAATCATCGAGCATCAACGCAAGTTCAAGCGGCGCAGCTGGACATTTGTGCGGAACATCGATGGTGATGAGTATTTTTCCCTTTTCCATTGCCGCAAGGTCATCACGGAGACGTTCTGCTCCATCTAGTGTATAAAAATTGTGTGCCCCCTCCCTTAAGCCAGGAACACTGTCAAAATCAGGGTGTGAACCCGTAGCGATTACCAGATAATCATATTGATATTGTTTTTTGCCTTTAACCGTTTTCTTCTCTACATCGATATTTTCGATGTCATCATACACAAGGTTTACATGTCTGTGAACCAGTGATTTTTGTTTCCGGATGAAATGCTCGGATGGCTTTTCATTAAAAGCAATAAATAAATAACCTGGCTGGTAAATATGCTTTTCTGTATTTGAAATGAGGGTGACTTCTACTTTACTCTTCTTAATCTCTTCTCCAAGCTGGCGCGCAAGCCTGTTTGCAACCATTGTACCCGCACTGCCTGCTCCTAGAACCACGATTCTCTTTGTCATTTCATTCACACCTTTTTTCATGAAGTCGTTGATGCAGGCTGCTTTCATTTTCAGTCTATAAAAGAGCCCAATCATCAGAGCCTACCAGTAAAATTATTTCGCTTTTCTTACTGCGATTCTAAATTCATCGCCTTCATTTTCTGAGTAAGCAATTTCGTGGCCCATCTTGTTAACCCACTCAGGGATATCCACTGCTGAACCTTTATCGGTAGAAATTACTTCAACTACATCTCCAACTTGCGCTTTCTTTATCCCCTTTACTAGTTCCATTAACGGTCCGGGGCAATATGCTCCTCTTGCATCGATTGATTTAGTTACCAAAACATCACTCATGATTTTTCCCTCCTAAATAGTTGAAGTTTATGTTAAAATAATTAAAGATTTTTTATTTTCGTATGAAGGGGGAAAAGGTGAAAGGCCTGCACGCCATATCACTTTTTCCTGCTTCATCCGCTTACATCGTAATCACAGTAGCTCCCTGAGTCATTCCGAGGAATTTGGTTACCCCAATCACTCCATCAAACACATCGATCATGTCTTCCTCTTTCCAATCCATAATATCCATTGCAAGCGCACAGCCATAAATACTCAGTTCTCCCATATCTTTGCCTTCCTGCAAAAGTGCATCGAACAATGGGATTTTCTTTGCAAGCATTTCCTTACCTATGGTACCTGTAATGAAATCAGTATTTTCAAAGCTGTCTTTACGGAAAGATTTCAAAGCATTCATAGTGACAAAAACGTTCACATTCATACCTGACATTGATGCAACTGATCCTACAAGTGCGCCAGCGTGAAGCTTTTCAAGGTCTTCAGACAATAAAATAACCGCTAAAGATGGGGCTTGCTGTTCCATAATTTATTTCCTCCTAAGAGATCCTATATTTACCTTACACATTAATTATACCTATACCCCTATCGATATGTCTGTTTCTGTTATGTGAACGTTTTTCATCTAAAAAGTGACAAAACAAGCCCTAAACAGAGGTAACTATTGCATTTCTCAAAAAAATTGGTTTAAATTTCCAAAATAAATTATTTGGTCGGACAGACACAATATTGCCAGTCTTCTCATAGGAATTTAGTATAGGCGAAAGCCTTAAAAAGCGGGGGTGGAAACATGTCTGGCATACTAACAGCGCTCGGCTATCTAGTTAAAGAAGTTATTCTTCTTGTTTCATATGTTAAAAACAATGCATTTCCTCAACCGTTATCTGCAAGTGACGAGCGAAAGTATTTAAGGTTGATGGTAAATGGTGATCCGCACGCACGTAATATGCTGATCGAGCATAATCTCAGGCTAGTCGCCCATATCGTGAAAAAATTTGAAAATACCGGAGAAGATTCTGAGGATTTGATTTCAATAGGCACAATCGGACTGATCAAGGCCATTGAAAGTTATTCTGAAGGTAAGGGCACAAAACTTGCAACATATGCAGCGCGGTGTATCGAAAATGAGATATTAATGCATTTGCGTGCCTTAAAAAAGACTAAGAAAGATGTTTCCTTGCATGATCCAATCGGTCAAGACAAGGAAGGGAATGAAATTTCATTGATTGATGTCCTGAAGTCTGAATCTGAGGATGTAATTGACACCATTCAGTTGAATATGGAACTTGAAAAAGTAAAGGAATATATCGATGTCCTCGATGAGCGTGAAAAAGAGGTAATCGTTGGCCGATTCGGCCTTGATTTAAAAAAGGAAAAAACACAGCGGGAAATAGCCAAAGAATTAGGAATATCCAGAAGTTATGTATCCCGGATTGAAAAAAGAGCATTGATGAAAATGTTTCATGAATTTTATCGGGCTGAGAAAGAAAAGAAAAAAAATAAAGGACAGTAGCAGTTTGAGTGGAATATTGACTCCCTCCTTTTCTGCATTAGGAAATTCCATAAAATAAATTCCATCTTCTTATTAAAAGAGCATCAGCCACACTGGCTGATGCTCTTTTTTTGCGCTTATTCCGCAGTGACTTCTGCAGCTACGATCAAACCAACAGCGCCGCAAATAACCAATCCCATGACGATTAAGAACATGCTCCACACCCCTTTATGCTTCTCCCATGTTTACTCCAAATTTAACATATAAATACGGTGTATAAAGAGTTCGGATGTGAACATTTTGTTACTAATCATTCGATTTCTTTTTCTTAAAAATAAGCGTTAACAGCAATATATGCAATGACATACGATTTCCTCCCAACATAGGTTGTTAGGTGGTGTCCTTCTCCACCCATAGGCTAGCCATTCTACTTTGAATTACAAAAATCATCTTCGTTCCACCTTTCTTAGTTTATTATTTCAAATGAATTAAAACGGTCGGATCATTGCCTGACGGCTTCTGTTTTCTTCCATCATTTTTTCTACCATTTCGTTATGGCAAATTTCTTCTAAACTTATTTTGCGTTTGTTAATCGTAATCGTGAAAAATAAGATACTTAGGGTCATAATCTAGTCACCTCCTTTAAAACGGGCGCATCATAGCCTGACGGCTTC
>NZ_JBALQL010000022.1:0-4646 GCF_036964885.1 Bacillus sp. JJ1122
CCTTCGACGGACACGATGTTCTAGTGCCGACGTTGCCACAGGACGTGGCGGTTTTAGTCGGCCAGCGCTTGTCGGGGCAGACCAAGGCGCTTGCGCTTTTCTTATGAATTGATTAAAAATCTCCATCCGTAGCGGAGAATGGGATGTTCAAACGGTTTTCCACTGTACGGAGGCGCTGGTTCAGCCTATTCAGGCGACGTGTATGTCTTTCATCATTTTGATTCAGTCTTTGAATTTCGTCGTTTATACGGTCGATCTCCCTGTTCAGCCGAGTTATTTCCCTGTTTTGGCGGGCAAGTTCTTTGTTCTGTCTGTCTAATTCAGCTTTTTGCTGCTGAGACTGACGTTCAAGTTGATTAACCCTTCTTTCAAGCCCCTGCTGTCTATCATTTGGTTCCTGCTGCTGTCCGTAATAATTATAGTCGTATTGTGTATAAGGGTCGAAATGCTGAGGGCTGTAATAATACTGATATGGATTCATGCGGGCACACTCCTTATTTTAAATCCGCCTTCAAAGCAGACGAATAAATTCTTTATAAAATATGTAGGTAAACGCGGAGGGTGTGGGCTATCGCCCAGTGAGGGGTGAGACCTAAAATATTAGGAAGGAAAAATATGGAGAGTGAGAGAATGTATAGTTAGGTGGTGAATGGAATGGGAATGTCCAATTATTATAAAAATCTTAGAAACAGCTTTGGAGCGGAATTAATTTTCATGCCAAGTGCAGCGGGAATCGTGCGGAATGAAGCAGGGGAGATCTTGTTCCAAAACAAAGGCAATGGTGAGAAGTGGAGCCTGCCAGCAGGAGCGATCGAAATGGGAGAAGCTCCAGCCGAGGCGGTTGTGCGTGAAGTATGGGAAGAAACAGGCTTATATGTAAAACCTCTTAAACTTTTAGGTGTTTTTGGCGGCAAGGATTTTCGCTACGAATATCCAAACGGTCATAAGGTAGAATATGTCGTATTCGTTTTTGACTGTCAGGTTCAAGGTGGGGAACATAATCCGATTGATAACGAAACCGCAGAGCTTCGTTATTTTAGTGCCGATAAAATGCCCGAGCTTGCGCTGCCATATCCAAAAAGTATCTTTATAGAAACAGTCAATGAAAAAACAGAATTTCAGTGGAAAGATGAATGGGTGAACAAGCTGCAGGAATAAGATGAGGATAAAGAGGGAGACATACGACATGGAATGTAAAGTTAGTAAAGGAACCATTCATTATGAGATTCAAGGAGAGGGTTTTCCTATAGTGATCCTTCACGCAATGGGCACTGATCATCGCTCAATGAAGGCATGGGTGGAACCTATTTTTGACAAAATGGTAGGATTCCAAAGGGTGTATGTTGATTTGCCAGCCCATGGCGGAAGCGTGATTGATGAAAGTGTAACATCTACAGATGACATGCTTGAAAATCTTCTGGAATTTATTGATGCAGCAATGGAAAATCACGAGTTCTTGCTTATCGGCTCTTCCTTCGGCGGCTATTTAGCGCAAGGCATCCTTCATAAAAGAAGAAATCAGGCAAAAGGCATTTGTTTGCTGGCGCCAGCTTTGCATTTAAAAGAGCGCACTCTGCCCGAACGAATTGTTTTTGAAAAAGACGAGGATCTGCTGGAAACCTTGAATTCCGATGTCAGAACGGCATTTGAAACACTTTTTAACTATCAAAATAAGAAGAATATTGTTTCCTTTATGGACGAAATCCAGCCAGGCAGGCTATTGGCAGACAGGGAGTTCTTAAGTTCAGATTGGAAAACCAAAAGATATTTTCTATCAGAAGAACCTTTTTATGAAGAAAAAGCTTTGCCTCACCCAGCACTGTTCCTGCTTGGGAAACAGGATTATATTTGCGGATATAAAGATCATCAACATTTGGCTCAAAAGTTTCCGAATTCTACTTTTGCTGTAATAGATAAGGCAGGACATATGCTGCAAATTGAGAAGCGCGAGGCAGTGCAGCTGCTGCTGAAAGATTGGCTGATCAGCAGCTATTAAAAAAAGAGCGCAGCAATCTGCGCTCTTAATTTCATCCTTTTCGAAGGGAATTTATCCTTACCTAAACTCATCCTTTTCTAAGCTCTTCTAAAACGACCTGTGCCTCATAGCCAGCAGCAAAATCGATAATGGAAGCTTCTTCGCCTTTTACACCTTTTACAAGATTATCAATCAAAGAGTCTGTCATGGAGTTGTCGGCATCTAATGGAACAATGTCCTCACCGATCTTTCCACCTTCAAGCTGTCCCCAATTCAATAACGATAATGTGCCCTCTGTCCCATAGGCAGTGAACGCAATTTCTTCTTTCCCGGCAATCTGGCTCATGCCATCAATCAGTACGGGAGTTCCATCTGAAAGCTCTAAGGTTGCCAAAATAGCATTCTCGCAAGCGTGTGGGTCTTCCGGAAACTGCAGCTGGACGTCTTTAACTTTCACATCTCCAAAAATCCTCTGAATCTGCTGGATATAGTGAATGCCCACCTCAAGTACATAGCCGCCTTGTTCCTTGCTTGCCACCCATGCATTTTGCTGCCATGGACGCGGCCATTCTGGAAAATGCATCTTCAGCTGGACTCTTCTCAGCTTCCCCACATAGTCAGTCTTGATCATTTTTTCAAAAGTCCTGGCAGCAGGACTGTAATTGAGCGGGAAATTCATGGCATGTACAACGCCGGCAGCTTGGGCCTGGTTTAAAAGGCTTTCCGCTTCTTCAAGAGAATTTGCCAGCGGTTTTTCACATAAAATATGTATTCCTTTTTTCATTACATCGGATGCAACGGCATGATGGAACTTTGGCGGCACTGCCACATACACCAGGTCCAATTCAACTTGTTCAAGCATTTCGTTATGATCACGAAACGCAGGAATCCCGCCAAGCTGAGCAGCAACTTCCTTTGTTCTTTTCTCCAAAGTATCACATACAGCCGCAATCACCGTTTCAGGATGATTTTCAAATCCTTGGATCAAACGCTGACCAATTGCCCCAAGGCCAATAACTCCAACTTTTATCATAAGGAACCTCCAGATTAGTATCTTTTATTTTTATTATACAAATTATTGTGAAAATAAAGTAGTAGAGGAAGAATGGTGACAAAATTTTTGGCAGCGTTTTTTCGTTTAAAGAAACTTAAATGATGTTCATCCTCCCCTAACTATATTAATATTCTAGTAGAACGGTCTATTTTTTACATACCTTGGAGGAACTCTCATGAATGAAGCCGTGATCCACTGGGGCGGAGCAATCTTAGGATTAATCATTGCCATCATCCTGATTTTTAAAAAAGTAAATCCAGTATACGCTCTGTTTGCTGGTGCGATTGTTGGCGGCCTTGCTGGAGGAGCATCGCTTGATGAAACTGTCAACATTGTAATTGAAGGAACGAACAGTGTGATGCCGGCAGTTGTCCGTGTATTGGCGGCAGGAGTTCTCGCAGGCATTTTGATTGAGTCGGGAGCTGCTGAAAAAATGGCGGAAACGATTGTTGGCAAGCTGGGCGATAAGAAAGCTATTTTGGCGATTGCGTTGGCATCAATGATCATCACGGCTGTAGGAGTGTTCGTTACGGTTACGGTTATCATTATCGCTCCGATTGCTCTGTCCGTAGGAAGGAAGACGGGGCTTTCAAAGCCTTCGATACTTATTGCGATAATCGGAGGAGCGAAGGCAGGAAACATCATCTCGCCAAATCCTAACACCATCGCTGTTGCCAAAGGATTTGACGTCGATCTATCACAAGTTATGCTGCATGGATTTTTACCGGCAATAGGAGGGATTATTGCTACGGTACTCATTGCAAGACTGCTTAGCAAGAAAGGCACAAAGATAAGTGAAGCGGACCAGCTGGAAAAGATTCATTCAAAGGATAAGCCTAGCTTTGGAAAAGCGATTGTTGCACCTGCAGTAGCAATCGGTCTGCTCGCAATCAATCCTGTAGGCAGCCTGTTGCACATTGATGCACTAGCGTCTGTAAAAATCGACTCCATGATCATCCTGCCATTCGCAGGTATAGTCGGCCTGATCGCTATGGGCAAGTTCGATAGGGTCATAGAATATACAACATCTGGCTTCAATAAAATGACAGGTGTGGCGATGATCTTGATTGGCGCTGGTTCGATTGCAGGAATCATCTCCCATTCAAACTTAAGCAGTGTAGTGGTCAACAGTATCGAGGCAGCTGGTATTTCAGGAACGCTGCTCGCTCCAATTGCCGGCATTTTAATGGGTGGAGCGACAGCAGCAACCTCCACAGGCACAATCGTTGCAGTAGGTACATTTGGCAATGCGATCATTGATATGGGGGTCGCTCCATTAAGCGCTGCTATAATGGTTCACGCAGGGGCAACCGTCCTCGACCATCTGCCGCATGGGAACTTCTTTCATGTGTCAGCAGATGCAGTGAAAATGAATATAAGAGAAAGAATGACATTACTTCCTTACGAGACAGCAGTGGGATTCATCATGACCATCATTGCTACAATCATTTATGGATTTATCCTATAAAAAATGCCTTTCCGCTCTGGAAAGGCATTTTTCGGCTAAGAGGAAAGTATAAATTTTTTCGGAATGGCTCTGTTAAACAAGGCTGTTAATTTTCGTTCCAGGCGCTTCGCTTTCCGCGGGGCTGGCGTTGAGCCTCCTCGTCGCTTCGC
>NZ_JBALQL010000022.1:4676-84233 GCF_036964885.1 Bacillus sp. JJ1122
CCAGCTGCGCCAGCAGGAGTCTACGCGCCTTCCACTACAATTAACAGGGTATTAAAAATCAACATTCAGCTTTAACAGAGCCTCAGATTTAATACTTTCCTAACCCATAATGGCAACAACGCATATGTCCTCACCATTAGAGGTCAGCCAATCGGCGCGGGGTCCTTAAAAATTAATCAATATCCGGCTGGAATCCGATTAATTTCGCTTTTTTATCCGCTTTAGGATCTGCATCTGGGAATGTGATGATAGAAGCAATGTAATCCCAGCGGAGGAAGAGGTGAGTGGTGCACGTTTCCTCTACCTGATCCTCAGAAGGAATCGCCGTCCCATCTTCCTTTTGAACCGGAGTCCGCTTATAGCATGGGTTCTCAACCCATATTCCCATACTCTCCGCTTGCACCATTTTCACAAGATACCATTCATCCGGCTGATAAATTCCTGTCACATCGCCGATCATATTTTCGGGAAAATTCTTCAGCTTAACTTGGACCTTCTGATTTGCATATGCATCTAAAAACATCGCCATTCTCCTTTCACTTAAAACTCATCCCTTAACTACTTCCTTTCTGGATAAATTTTAAACATGAAAAAAAGGCCAATATTGGCCTTTTATAAAAAGAATACTCTCAATTCTTCATCGTAATATGTATCTCCAATGCGCAGTGCTCTTTTTTCAAGACCGTACACTTCGAAACCGCAGGAAGAGTATAGCCTTTTTGCGGATTCATTGCTGGTCACGACCTGAAGGTGGATTTGCTCAATCGTGCCCAATTCCCGCGCTTGTGCAATAGCAGTTTCCACTAATCGCTTTCCGACACCTTTTCCGCGCGCCTGTGCAGCCACATACATCGCAAAAATACTGGCACGGTGCTTCATCTTTCGCTTCCCCTCAGGGAATAAGGTCACAACGCCTACTAGTGAACCATTTTCGAATGCTCCAAACGTATACACCGATGGCAAACTTTCACTGTATTTTCTAACCGGTGCATCCTTCTCCTCTTCGTAGCTGGAGCCAAACGCTTCCGGGTGCAGTCTCAAACTCTCCAGCCGGATTACACGATATATCTCCGCATCCTCAGATCCCAATCGCCTGATTTCCATACCTTTCACCTCTGTAAAAATGAACTGATTACATACATTCCATTCATAAAGGCAGATTTCCTTTTTATTGAGCTGATTAAGTAAAAAAAGATTAAAAATGAGCGGGGAAATGAAAGCTTTTGAGCTAGAAATGAACAAAATAAGCAAACATAGATTAAGAGTAGATTTTATTGGATTGCATAAGCTGCAAATATGGAAGGGAAATTAGCTAAAGTAATTATTTCACCGGTTGGAGAACTTTTTTCACCGGTTGAAGCCGTTTTTTCACAAGTTGGTCAAAACCGCCCAGTAAAGCAACAAGCTATATTTTATCATCGCCTCAAATACAGAAAAATCATCCACAGCATATCCCCATAAAAACAAAATCCCAATAAAAAATCCCCGGTACAAAGTCCGGGGATTCCAGGTTATCCAGAGTTTTCACATATTAAAGCTTGAACGAGCTCTTCAGCGATACAATGCGGTTGAAAACTAATTTGTCTTCTGTAGTGTGCTTCGGATCAACATTGAAATAGCCGTGGCGGAAGAACTGGAATTTGTCCTGTGCTTTGGCGTCTTTCATGTTTGGCTCGATGAAGCCATTCAGAATTTCCAGTGATTTTTCATTCACGAAATCAAGGAATGATTTGTTATCTGCTTCATCAGCGGCTTCTTCTTCACTGTCTAAAATTAACGGCTCATAAAGTCTGAACTCTGCTGGTATTGAATGCGTTGCATCAACCCAGTGAAGCGTTCCTTTTACCTTACGGCCTGTGAAGCCTGATCCGCTCTTTGTTTCAGGGTCATATGTGCAGCGAAGTTCAACAACATCACCGTTTTCATCCTTAATCACTTCTTCACACTTGATAAAATAAGCGTGTTTCAGGCGTACTTCATTGCCAGGGAAGAGGCGGAAGTATTTTGCTGGCGGGTTTTCCATAAAATCATCCTGCTCAACATATATCTCGCGGGAGAATGGAATCTTGCGCATGCCCATTTCAGGGTTCTCAGGATTGATCTCTGCATCAAGCCACTCCACTTCTCCTTCTGGATAGTTCGTGATGACCACTTTCAAAGGACGGAGAACGCCCATTGTACGAGGCGCTTTCAGCTTAAGGTCCTCACGTACAAAATGCTCAAGCATTTGCTCATCAACCGTTGAAAATCCTTTTGAAACACCAGCTGCTTTTACGAATTCCTGAATGGCTTCAGGTGTATAGCCGCGTCTCCTTAAGCCGGAGATTGTCGGAAGGCGTGGGTCATCCCAGCCGTCTACGAATTTTTCCTCAACCAACTGCTTTAGCTTCCGCTTGCTCATTACGGTGTTCGTAATATTCAAACGGCCAAATTCGATTTGCTGAGGTGTTGCTTCCATTTCACATTCTCTGACAACCCAGTCGTAAAGCGGACGCTGATCCTCGAACTCAGTTGTGCACAAGCTGTGGGTAACGCCTTCGATTGCATCCTCAAGTGGATGAGCGAATGCGTACATTGGGTAAATGCACCACTTATCACCAGTATTATGGTGCGTTGCATGTGCAATTCGGTAGATAACCGGGTCACGAAGGTTGATGTTTGGTGAAGCCATATCGATCTTGGCGCGCAATACCTTTTCACCATTCGCAAATTCACCGTTACGCATACGTTCGAACAAATCAAGGTTCTCTTCTACAGGACGGCCGCGGTAAGGGCTCTCTTTTCCAGGTGCAGATAGAGTTCCGCGGTATTCACGAATTTCATCTGCAGACAGGTCATCCACATATGCTAGACCTTTTTTGATCAAGAGTACAGCACGGTTGTACATTTCCTCGAAATAATCTGAAGCAAAGAAAAGACCTTCCCACTCATATCCCAGCCAAGCAACATCTTCTTTAATAGAATCGACGAATTCCTGATCTTCCTTCAAGGGATTCGTGTCATCAAAGCGGAGATTCGTCTTTCCGCCGAATTCGTCTGCGAGGCCGAAGTTGATGATGATGGATTTTGCGTGCCCGATATGTAGGTAACCGTTCGGCTCAGGAGGGAATCGAGTCACGACTTTATCACGCTTGCCGCTCTCCAAATCTTCTTTAATGATCGTTTTTATAAAATTAGAGTTTTCTTCCAATTCGTATCAGCCTTTCCTTATATCAGTCTCATTATGTTTATTTTAATGATTACTATAATATATTTCCACTGAACTCTATAGTAATAAGAAAAAAGCGGAAATACAAGAGGGTTTGCTGACTGGATTATTTAAATAAGGTGCCTCATGACAAGGCACCTTAAAATTACTTCGCTAAAACATTCCTTATGACTTCATTCGTCAGGTTAGGGACTATTTCAAGAGAATAATCCATCTCCATTCGTTCATAACGTTTATGTGCGTCAAGACCATAAGGGCCAATATTGATAACAGGCACGTTCAGCTCACGAATGTCTGCGTATTCTACATGGAATTTTGTTCCCCAACTTGGATTATTTCTTGAAGCTGCATCCAGTGCTTCATCATCGTCACTCAATGCTAAAAAACTCATATCAGAGATATAAGGGAAGAAGCTGCGAATAACAATAGGCTCCTCATATCCAGGCTGAATCGTTTCCACAGCCATGTCCAAAGCTTCTATTAAATTACGCTCAACTTCTGTTTCACCCGTCACTTCGATGCGCGGTGAATAGAGCGAAGAGTAGAACACGATGATGGCAGGACTTTGATCCGGCATCCATTTCCATGACTCTTCGACGACCCTTGCTGCGTACATCCTTAAATCAAGACTGGAATCTAGCAGCAGAGTCTCTTTGAACGACGCCATATGTGTTTTATATGCGGAGCCATTCGCCTTAATCAGTTCAGCTTCCATCTCTTCATATGTCATTACCCTTGGCTGCCAGGTCAGTTCTTTGCATGGCTCACCGCTGATTTTGCAAAAACGCTCATATCGGTCATAATACAGCTTCAATGCATTTTCAAAGGCGATAGAAGCCTGATCCTTCAATTTTTCCAGCACATCCTTTGGTGTCCAGGAGTGAATGAAGAAATTGTAATAGACATAGGCAGCTAATGCTGTCTGCACAGTATAGTTCGGCTTAAGGTCCATTTGCTTCAATGAAACGGGAGGCATTGTGATCTCACCAAAAGCTTCATTGCACAGGTCCGGATTGTAATCAATCTGCCTTGTCAATTCAGCTGCAATCAGGTTTGGATCCAATCCTTCAAAGGTTGAGCCAACGTGAGTTTCCGCTCCAGTTATGAAAAAGGAAGGGAGCAGCTTTCCAACTGTTCCTTTATAGATATACCGGTTCTTGTCTCCTTCATGGCGAGGAGCTACAAAATCACTGTTAATTGCGGCGACATATTCGAAGCCATGTTCTTGCTTCCAGGCATTAAGGGTTTTTACGGCCGAAAGCACCCCGTTTGAGCTATCCTCTTCATCACACTCGGATAAAAATACTAGATTGCCCCGAAGCTCCTCAGGATGTTCAGAATAGTATTTCAGCAAGTATAGATGGGAGGCGACCCCGCTCTTCATGTCAAGCACCCCGCGGCCAAACATCCACTCACCGGATTCAGCGTGTTCTTTTACTAGCGGAGGGAGATTTTCCTTTTTTAGTTCGACAAGCAGTTCATCAGGATGAAAAGCCTGATCAGCAAGCTGGGTAAAATCATCAATGCCCACTGTATCATGATGGCCCATCAAAATGACTGTTTTATTGCTGTTTCCCTTTGTACCTTTTACAAAAGCCAGCACATTATAGCGCTCAAGCTCATCATTCTGTGTCTGTGATTTTATGACATGTGTTGGGTTTCCGATGAAATATGGAAAGGAAGAAATCATCGTATAAAGTGCCTGTGCGATCTCCTTTTCTCCTGTTGTATTGACAATGCTCCCGATGTTAACAAGTTGTTTTGTGTAAAATAAGACTTCATCCCGGCAATCCAGCATCCAAAGCATCCCCTTTCAAATCGTCTAGGTTTTATTCCAAGCTAACGTAAATCTGTTGAAAATACAACTAAAAAAAGAGACAGCAATTACTGTCTCTTGGGTAACTCTAAATCTTAAATTTCCTGACTGACTCCTGAAGTTCTTCTGCCATATAGGAAAGGGAGGCAGCTGATGCAGCTATTTCTTGCATTGAAGCTAATTGCTCTTCAGTAGCAGCAGAAACCTCCTGGCTTTCAGCATTCACACTGGCAGTGATCTCTTCAATCCTGTTGACGAACTCGACCACTTGTTTAGCCCCCTGGCCCATTTCCTCCATAGAAGCTGAAACCTCATGTATTTGGGCTGATACATTATCAACAAATTGCTGGATTTGGCGGAAGGAAGTACCTGCATGATCCACGATTTGAATCCCCTTTTCGACTTCTTCTGTTCCTTTATCCATTGATACTACTGCTGTATTTGTATCTGCCTGGATAGAAGCGATGAGCTGTCGGATACTTTCGGTTGACTTAGCCGACTGCTCTGCAAGCTTTCGTACCTCATCTGCTACAACCGCAAATCCTTTTCCATGTTCCCCAGCGCGGGCAGCTTCGATTGCTGCATTTAGTGCAAGTAAATTCGTTTGTCCTGCAATTTCAGAAATGACATCGACGATTTGACTGATTTCGTTTGAACGAGTTCCAAGAGTATGAATTACCTTTCCAAGATTAGCGACTGTTTCGTTGATATTTTTCATTTGATGAACAGATTTCTGGATGGATTGTTCCCCTTCCACGACGACGATATTAGCATCCTTAGCCGTATCGGCTACCTCCTGGGCATTTCTCATAATCTTGTCAATGCTATCGGACATTTCTTTTACAACTTCAGTACTGTGATGAACCATGTTTCTTTGGTTCTCTGTTCCAGATGCAACTTCCTGGATCGAATTGGCGACCTGTTCAGTTGCGTGGTTGTTCTGTTCGGAACTTGCATTTAACTGTTCAGATGAAGAGGCTAGCAAGTCAGATTTTTCTCCAACCTGCTGAATCAATTCTTTTAACGCTAGAATCATATTATTAAAGCTCGTACCTAACTTGCCAATTTCATCATATTTTTTTACCTCGAAGGACCTTGTCAAATCGCCATTTGCAACACGATCGGTAATATCCCCAAGTTCCTTTAGAGGACGGATTATGGATCTAACGATAAAATAAGACATTAGTACTCCAATTAAGATAAAAATGGCTACGATCATTAATGTAGCATATAAAATCGGCTGTGCCGCTTCGTCTACTTCCGTTAAATCCATCGAACCAATAATTTTCCACCCGGTAAGCTCGTTTGTGTAAAATTCCATTTCCTTGTCTATCCCATTGTATATGTAAGAAAGATGCCCTTTTTGATTGGCATATACCTTGCTGACCCAATCACCCTCGGCTTTATCGCCTGGCTTTTGTGTAGGGTGTACGATGTAACTTCTGTCTGTCCCCAGAATCGCAGGATATCCCCGTTCTCCGATACTGATGCCATCCGTAATTTCTTTCAGTTCATTTAAACTAATATCAATGCCAAAAACTCCAGAGCCATCACTTACGGCTTGAGCAACTGTAACGAGTAAGTCACCAGTAGCAGCATCGACGTAAGGGTTAGTTATTATCGCTTTTCCGTTACTTGCGAGCGCATCCTTATACCAAGCCCTTTCACGCGGATCAAAACCTTGAGGCAATTCTTGCTTTGGAAATAATAACATCTCCCCTGAATCTGTTCCCATATATACATTAAGGGATTCTTCATGAAGGTATTTATATTGCTTGAACTTGGCAATGGTATTCTGTAATTCTATTTCCGAATATGAATCTCTGTTTAAGGCCTCTGTAAAGTAAGCAGCATCGAAAAGCTTTGGTTCGATTTTGCTGTATAAAAATTTATCCAGCAGCATGACATTTTTTTCTGAGCTTAATTGGATTTGTTTTTTAATTTCATCCTTCGCATTCTTAAAGGACATAAATCCTACCATCAGAGTTGGAATCAGGAGGATGGCAATAAAAGAAATAATGAGTTTGCTCTTAATTGAAATTGATTTCTTCTCCTGCGTATCAGATTTTTCTTTATTTGTTCGTCCAAGTTTCATAGTAGTCGGTATCCTCATTTCATTTGAAAATAACTTCTTACTCTTTATCGGACGACATAGGAATATATCTACTGGAAAAACAATACAGAGGTTTCCAAAGAGTACATACCACACTCATTCATGGACAATCAATTTTTTGTTAGATTCAAAAAGAAAATATGAGTCGAATTTCATGATATTAGCGACATGTAAATCTTTTCGAAAGTAAAACTTATAAGCGAGATGAAAAATAACGATGATATATACCAATCATTTTTACTCATAAAAATTACTCCTTTGGAGATATTACTAGATGTATTTTTTAGGAGGGGTACCATGGACTTTACGTTTATCTGGCAAACTTTTGTAATGATAATGGCAGGGATTTTGCTATTAAGAGTTGCGGGCAGAAAATCGATTTCGCAAATGACACTTGCCCAAACCGTTGTGATGATTTCACTTGGAACGATTATTGTACAGCCAATCGTTCAGAGAAGTATGACAAAGGCGATCGGAGGGGCGGCGATCTTCGTTGCGACTATTTTGATTCTGGAATATCTTGAGTTGAAGTTCAATTTCTTTGAAAAATTCATCACCGGCAAATCCAAAGTTGTGATTGAAAACGGCCAATTGAATGTAAAAACTCTTAAGAAACTTAGGCTGACTGTGGATCAATTAGAGATGCGGCTGAGGAATCAGGGAATATCGAAAATGGAGGATATTAAGTTCGCTACTATTGAGGCTAATGGCCTGCTTGGCTATGAATTGAAGGACGACGCCAAGCCGCTGACTGTAGGTGAGTTTAAGAAAGTGCTAAATGACTATCTTCCAGCATTGATCGTTAGTACGGAAAGGAAAAAGGAATCAGTACAGCCTGATTTTTTTGAAGAGCTTGGTAAATCAAATAAACAAAACAATCCCGATTACCTGCAATGAATTCCACAATATTTCCCTTTTAAATATCCTGCTGGCTGTGCTATTATTTAGAAATGCGAAATATAAAAATGAAATCTTCTCCGTGCAGAAGATTTTTTTCTTTTATAAAATAGAAAGCAGTTTGCAGCAAAGGGGAGATACACACTTGTCACAAATGAAGAAAGAACCATTATGGACTTCATCCTTCATAAAATTAATGGTAGGGAATCTTTTCGTTTTCATGTCATTTCAGATGCTGATTCCAACGTTGCCTCCATATATAAAATCAATCGGGGCAAGCGGGACGGAGATTGGTTTAGTTACGGCCTTGTTTTCGATCGGAGCGGTTTTGAGCAGGCCATTTATCGGTTTTATGCTGGAATACAAAGCCAGGAAACCACTTGTCTTAATAGGAGCGCTTATGCTCCTATTAATTACCTTTTTATATCCGCTTTCTCAGGTCGTCGTTATTTTTCTGGCCTTCAGATTGATTCATGGCCTTGCCTGGGGCTGGTCGACAACGGTGAACGGAACAGCTGCGGTTGATGTGATCCCGAACTCACGTTTAGGAGAAGGCATGGGGTATTATGGTTTATCGATTACAATTGGGATGATTATTGCCCCGAGTCTTGGAATATTTTTGTTCCAGGTTACTTCGTTTACTAATCTTGTCTACATTTCAGGCGCATTAGGCGTTATCGCATTACTCCTAATGGCTTCAGTACGCTACCAGACACCTGATGTCGTACTTAAAACAAAGAAAGAAGATCTAAAGTTCTCTTACCTGGGTTCACTGATTGATAAATCTGGCTGGTTCCCGGCCATGCTGACTTTGTTCATTAATCTTGGCTATGGTACGATTGTCACCTTTATTGTCATTTTTGGGGAAGAACGTGGAATTGATCAAATCTTCCTGTTTTACTTATGCAACGCGGTTCTTGCCTCACTGTCACGTCCAGTAGCGGGAAAATGGTTTGATCAGAAGGGGCCAATAGGTCTTGTCATTTTAACGATTTTCATCACATTCATCGGGATGTGGGTGTTGTCGTTCGCACATTCCAATTTCATGATTGGGCTAGCAGGAGTCCTTTTTGGAATCGGCTTTGGTTCATTGATTCCAACCTTACAATCTTGGACACTATCCCAAACGCCCGCAAACCGCAGGGGTGTTGCAAATGGGATGTTCTTTTCCTCGATTGACCTTGGCATTGGACTCAGCGGATTAGTTTTCGGCGTGCTTGCACAGTATGTCGAGATTGGTACACTGTTCCAGATTTCCAGTGTGTTCATGGTAGCAGCACTGATCATGATCATTTTGAAAGGCCGGCGCACAAAGGAAGTCCGCCAGCCTAAAGAGGCTATCTCTTAATAATAATGTATAGGAAAGAAAGCCTGACCTCCATACAGGGTCAGGCTTTCTTGCGTTTTAATATATGGTTGCTTATAGACGCTCTTATGATTTAAACTGGTAAAGAAATTTATCTTGGACGGATTGGTAAGTGAGGACAGATATGGAGAATCAGGATCAGACGTTTGAAGTGATGCGGGCATGTCTGCTTGCAGGTAAAATTATGCTTCAAAGCGGGGCGGAGACTTACAGGGTAGAGGATACGATGTCCAGGATGGCGTCAGCATTCGGAATCAACGAAACTCACAGCTATGTGACGCCCACGGGGATTATTTTTTCGGTGGAAGGGGTAGGTCCTGAAAGGACTAAGCTTGTCCGCATTTCAGACAGGACAACAGATTTGAGGAAAGTGGCAATGGTCAACAGTATTTCAAGGAAAATCAGCAGTGGTGAAATTGTGCTTGAAGAGGCTTGCGGGCTTCTTGCAGAACTGGAAAAAGCCAATCTTTCCTACTCTTTTTATACTCAGCTCGCTGCAGCAGCGATTGCGAGCGGCTGCTTCACGATCATGTTCAGTGGCAGTTGGCTGGACTTTCTTCCTTCAATGGCTGCTGGAGGCATTGGCTACTTCCTTGTCGTTTATTTTCACCGGATCGTTCCGGTCAAATTTTTTGCGGAATTCCTGTCATCCTTCTTTATTGGAATGGTTTCCTTTTTCTTTATAAAATTCGGCCTTGGCCAAGAGCTTGATAAAATCATCATTGGTTCCGTTATGCCGCTTGTTCCTGGTTTGCTGATCACAAATGCAGTAAGGGATTTGATGGCTGGCCATTTAGTATCAGGATTGTCAAAAGGAGCAGAAGCACTGCTGACTGCCTTTGCAATTGGATCTGGAATTGCGGCCATTTTATCTTTTTTATAGGCAGGAGAATCAGCCATGACATATATTGAACAACTAATAACTAGCTTTATCGCATCTGCGGCATTCGGGATTATTTTCAACGCGCCTAAAGAATCATTGTTCAAATGCGGATTTTCAGGGATGATCGGCTGGATCGTATATTTTGCTCTTGATTACAATGGATTTGGGACGATTTTCGCCACGCTTATGGCCTCGTTCTTAATTGCTGTGATCAGCCAGGTCTTCGCGAAAGCATACCGAACCCCGGTCATTATATTCAGTGTCGCCGGAATCATACCATTAGTGCCCGGGGGACTTGCTTATGACGCGATGAGGAATTTCGTGGAAAATAACTATAATATCGCTATTTCTCTTGCGGCTAAAGCCTCGATGATCTCTGGAGCGATCGCTGTCGGCCTAGTATTTTCCGAAGTCATCAATCAGGTGATTCGGCGCTCTAATATAGGACCTACTAAGTAACTTTATACGTTAGGTAATAGACTCAATATTAATTTGAGTCTTTTTTTGTGGAATAAAATTAGTTGTATGATCACGAGAAATCTTTCAAAAACATGAGTTGAACTGGCTGAAAAAGATAGATGTTATGACCAAGCTCTTGGAAAATAGATGTCATGGACAACTCTTGGAAATGAGATTGTAGTTTGAAAGTTGCGGACATATGCATCAAGAACTCAATTAAAGTTTAAAAAAGGTATTGACCTAAAAATGCAGAAATAAATAATATGTATTTTTTTGTAAAAGGGATGAGGACATGGAAATTCTATTAATCAGGCATGGTGAATCTGAAGGGGATATTTTGCATGTGCACGAGGGGCGTGCGGACCTGCTGCTGACTGACCGCGGGCGCAGGCAGGCGAGAGAAATGGCAAAAGTCGTAAAAGAAAAATATATGCCAGGGGTTATTTGGGCAAGTACATTAAAAAGAGCAAGGGAAACCGCAGAAATCCTAAGCCAGGAAACGGGGGTCAAGGTAAAAGAAGATGATGATTTAAGAGAGTTCAATAACGGCGTTTTGGCAGGCTTGCCATATGCCGAGGCAAAAACCCGCTATCCAGAACCAGAAGGAGGCAGGAAGCCTCATGAAGCTATTGAAGATGGAGAGTCGGAACTTGAATTCCGTTTCCGTGCCGAAACAGTATTTTCAAAGATTCTTGCTAAGAGTGCAGGCAGGAAGAGAATTGCCATCGTTTCACACGGCGGGATGATTTCTAATTTGCTAAAAGCTTTTCTGAATCTCCCTGCGGTCTCGAATACCTATTTTTTGACTGGAGACACTGGTATGCATTTGCTGAAAGTGAACGGAAATCAAAAAGCTGTTTTATTTTTAAATGATTGTGGACATTTGGCAAAAGTAGATTCAGAGGTGCTCGTTTCGCAAAATTAAAGTGAAACAGCCCAGGTCCGATTAATAAAGGATCTGGGCTGTTTTTTTGATAGGTTTTCGTCTGGTTTTTGCTTTTACAAAGTCTTGTTCTAAACGATCAATCCCAGATCAGAGGGCGGTCAATTCCCATTGTTCTCATATAATCTAACAGCTGACCGGTGTGGATGGACTCGTGGTAAGCAATGCGCAATAACATATCCCCAAGTGTCCTTACATAACCCACATCTGAGCGATCGATTTTTATATTCTCTAAATCGCTTGCACTGTTAGATTTAATGTAATGAAGAAATTCCTCACGATAAGGCTGTGCAAATTCAAGATCCTCTTCAACCGTTGTAAATTCTTTAGTGTCAAAAGGATTGGATAAATTAGTTAACGATGTACTGCCTCCTGCGATTAGAATCTGATGATAGATATATTCGCTTTCGAGTACATGCCTAATCATTTCGGCACAAGAAAGGGCATTTTCATCAGGTTTCCATTCTAACTTTTGTGGAGGTATTGCCTTCCACACTTTTATACTCCTGCGTCTTACTTCTTCAAAATTAAGTATGATTAGATTTATTGCATTCATCTCGGCAACCGTCCCCTTCAATATTATTCACAGGTAGATTATACCAAATTAGAAAGGGGAGGGGTGTTTTTTAATCATCACAAGATCCGAGTTTTAAAAAAATGTAAGTATAGTGATCTTTATATTTTTACAATCGTCCGTCCGCGGTTTTCTCCTTTTAATATCGAAGAAAGGACTTGCGGAAGCTCGTTCAGGGTCACTTCATTTTGAATAGTCTCTAACAGACCCTCAGGTTTCAGGTCTGTTGCCATCCGCTGCCAAAGCAGCTTCCTTGTTTCCATTGGACAGTACACGGAATCGATCCCTAGCAGGTTGATTCCTCTGAGGATGAATGGGAAAACAGTCGCTGCGACCTCTGTTCCTCCAGTCAGCCCGCTGACTGCCACGGAGCCGTTATACTCAAGCTTGCTTAGGATTGCTGAGAGTGTTTTACCGCCAACAGGGTCAACAGCAGCCGCCCAAAGCTGCTTATCGAGAGGCTTGAGTTTTTCACCGGTCACCTCATCGCGGTCAATAATTTCTGCCGCTCCAATTTCCCTCAAATAATCATGCTCTGACTCTTTTCCTGTGCTCGCGACAACATGGTAGCCACGCTTTGCCAGCATGGAAACGGCAACGCTTCCTACCCCACCGGTAGCTCCCGTAACGAGTACCTTGCCTTTATCTGGTGTCAGCCCGTTTTCTTCAAGACGGTGGACAGACAGAGCTGCCGTGAATCCTGCAGTTCCATAAACCATCGATTCCCTTAAAGTAAGACCTTGTGGCAATGGAACGATCCAGTCCCCTGGAATTCTTGCATATTCACTATATCCTCCAAAATGGGACACGCCGATTTCATAGCTTGTTGCGATGACCTCGTCACCTTCGCTAAACCTCTTATCGTTGGAGCTGACAACCGTGCCAGCCAGGTCGATGCCCGGTACGAAAGGATAGGATCTGACAATTTTTCCATTTGGTATGCTTGCAAGTCCGTCCTTAAAGTTGACGCTTGAATAAGCAACTTTAATGACAACATCTCCTGCAGGCAGATCCTCCAGGTTAATCGTTTTGACCTCTGCCGAGAAATCCTTTTCCGTTTTATTGACGATAAAAGCTTTGAAATTGTCCATAATCTCCAACCCTTTCTGCTTTATTAGTATCAGTATAGGCAAAAACTAGCCCAACTTCTAATAACTCAACTTTAAAGTGCAATCCACATTACCATATCTATCAGCTGAACCACTATGATTTTTGTTGCACCTGAGTGAAATTATTACGAATTTGTGTCCTTCCTGCCCATTTCACTTTAGGTGTGACGGACTTCACATATCTTTTATATGCCCTATTTTAAGATTTAATTAAAGAAGAATCGCCATGGAGGTAAGTTGATAAATCAATTTTTCACTATTCACAAAGTGTTTACAAATTCACCCTTTTCTTACTGTTTTTCCATGTTAAGATAACTTTTGAAATCGGAAACGATTTACAGGGAGGTAGCAAAGTTGTACAAATTCGAGAGATCCTTTTACTCAAAAACAAGTATGTATTCCTTCGGCGTTGTGATCATTTTATTTTTCTCAATGTGGGTTTCGACTTCCAAGTTTGTGCATATAGACATGGCGCTTCTGGGCTATGCAATTTCATCCGCGATTTTTGCGATTGGACTGACAATCCGGATGAGCTTCTGGCTGTGGCGCAAAGCCACAAACCGGGTGGCTGCACGAAGTGTCTCTAACCTTTTTAATAAAGAAAGACTTAAAAGGAATTCAAAAGCAATAGTTAAAACATTGATCGATAATATCATTCTGCAAAAATTCATTTTCCAGCGCGGGTTATACCGCGGAATCCAGCACTTCATGATTTCTTGGGGCTGCATCATTTCCTTCGGGATTACCTTTGGTCTTACGTTCGGTTGGATGCGTTTCGATTTGATTGACCCTGAAACGTACCAAATTATCGTCTTCAACATTCCAACAATAAAGATGGCAGCACATGGTTTGTTTGCAGAAATCGTTTATAACGGATTGAATTACGGTGCCATCATGGTGTTGATAGGTGCAGCGATGGCGCTTTATAGAAGGGTGACCAACTACGATGTAAAAGTAACCCAGCGTTTTGAGTTTGATATTTTACCATTGTTGATTCTTCTGTCAGTGACAGTGACAGGCTTGATCCTGACAATACTTTATACATTCCTGGATGGCTGGATGCATCACTATGTTTCTCTTATCCACCAGGTAACAGTCATCATCATGCTCGTCTACTTCCCATTCGGGAAATTGTTCCACGTGCCGATCAGGCCGCTGGCAACTGCTGTTCCAATGAGTTATCAAGAGGTGGTAAAAGTGGATACGAAAGCATGTAAGAGTTGCGGACAGCCATACAGCAATGACGACCAGATTGCGGACGTACAGGCGATTTTAAAAGCACAAAATTTTGATCTTCAGCTTGCGGATGGAACTTATCTATCCGATTACTGCACAGGATGCCGCCGCAGAATTCGCGCGATGAAACAAATGAACCTTGAAGCACCTAAAGGCAATCCGTACGGACCGGTCAGCACAAATAACGGAATTCATATATCAGGCTTCAGTAAAAAACGTTCGGATGAATTTTACGGAATTGACCAGGATTTAAAGGAGGAAACAGAAAATGAGCCAGTTTCTCGTTAAAGAAGGCGTGAAAAACCAGATTCGCAAAGGCGAAAAATTAGTCACAACACATTGCTGCTACTGTGGAATGCAGTGCGGAATGCACATTCGCGTCGATGAAAAAACAAATAAGGTTATGGGTGTTGAACCGCGGTATGACTGGGTTCTGACTAGAGGGAAAATGTGCCCTAAAGGCGTTACTGCTTATCAGACAATTGATCACCCTGACCGGATCAAGCGCCCTTTAATCAAGAAGAATGGCAAATTCGTAGAATCCTCCTGGGAAGAAGCACTTGATTTAATTGAAAGAAAGTATAAAGAAATCCAGGGAACATACGGAAAGGATGCGCTAGCGGTATATGGCGGAGTGTCCATGACAAACGAAAAGTGCTACCTTGTAGGAAAGTACGCCCGTGTAGGACTTGGAACTCGTTATATTGATTATAATGGCCGCTATTGCATGAGTTCTGCAGCAGGCGGATTCAATAAGACGCTTGGCATTGACCGCGGATCATCACTTCCATGGACGGAGCTCGAGCACAGTGACTGTTTCTTCATGGCAGGCTCTAACACGGCAGAATGCCATCCTACAAGTATCCAATGGTTCTGGAAAGCAAAGGACAAAGGTGCGAAGCTTATTGTTGCCGATCCGCGTGAAACAGCTACAGCGAGAGTTGCAGATGTACACCTTGACCTTCTTCCTGGAACAGATTCAGCATTGGCGAACGGAATCATGCACCTTTTGATCAAACATGATTATGTCGATCATGAGTACGTGCAGGAGCGCTGCAATAATTTTGAAGAATTAAAGGAAATGACGGCGAAATTCACGCCTGAGTATACATCCAGAATTACAGGTGTTGCTGTTGAGAAAATCATTAAGGCAGCACACATTTTCGGCAAATCACCACGCTCAGTCGTTATGTTCGCGCGTGGTGCCGAGCAGCAGACTGCAGGTGTTGATAACGTAAGTCTTTACACATCCATGGCCCTTTTAAGAGGACAAATCGGCAAGTTCGCTTCTGGTGTTGCTACTTTTACAGGACAGGGAAATGGCCAGGGCGGACGTGAGCATGGGCAGAAGGCAGATTTACTACCGGGATACCGTAAGCTTACTGATCCGAAGGCCGTTGAATATATTTCTGGAGTATGGGGGATCCAGCCTGAAGAAATGCCTCAGCCAGGTGTTTCTGCATACGAAATGTTCCACTTGATGGAAGCTAAGACGATTCGCGGCTTGCATGTCATCTGTTCAAACCCGGTTGTGTCATCGCCAAATATCAATTACGTTCAAGAACAACTGGAAAACCTTGATTTCTTAGTCGTAAATGATTTCTTCCTTTCTGAAACAGCAGAACTTGCAGATGTTGTCCTTCCAGCGACAACATGGGCTGAGGACGAAGGAACGACTACAAATACAGAAGGCCGAATTATCCACATCCGTAAAGTAGTGGAGCCGATCGGTGAATCAAAACCAGACTGGGAGATTATGAGCCTGATTGCTGAACGCCTGGGTAAAGGCCAGCACTTCCAATATAATGAGCCTAGAGAAATTTTTGATGAACTTCGCCTCGCATCGAAGGGTGGCAAGGCCGATTACTATGGTGTCACATACGAGAAAATCGATGAGCAAGACGGCGTCTTCTGGCCTGCACCTGCTTTGGATCACCAGGGAACACCTTCTATGTTCAAAGAAAGGTTCGCAACGGAAGATGGCAAAGCCAATCTAGCAGTTTGCGATTTCAGAGGACCTGCAGAAGTGCAGTCAAAGGAATACCCCCTGTGGCTGACAACAGGCCGTGTTGTATTCCACTACCTTTCCGGAAACCAGACAAGACGTGTCGGCTTCCTGAAAGAGCAATGCCCTGAGCCGTTCGTGGAAATGCATCCCGAACTGGCAAGTGCCTATCAGATTGAAAATGGAGAAAGAGTCAAGCTGACTACACCACGTGGCGACATGATCGCACCGGTTAAAATAACAAAAGCGATTCGCAAGGATACAATGTTTGTTCCATACCACTGGGGCAAGAAACTCTCAGTCAATCAACTGACCAGCCCGGCATTAGACCCAATCTCAAGGATGCCTGAATTTAAGGTTTGTGCTGTTAAGCTAGAAAAACTAAGTAAATAGGAGGACGGCTATAATGAACAAAATAATGTATCTCGAATTTGAACGCTGTATCGGATGCCGTGCCTGCCAGGCAGCCTGCCGTGAGTGCGGCGACCATGATGCGAAGGAACGGAATTATGTTGAGTATGTTGATTTTACAGAATCCCGCCAGACATTCCCAATGCTGTGCATGCAATGTAAAGACCCAGCATGTGCACGTGTCTGCCCGGCGAATGCCATCCAAATCACAGATGAAGGCGTCGTGCTTTCAGCTATGGAAGAAAAGTGTATCGGCTGCCGCAACTGTACTTTTGGATGTCCGTTCGGAATCCCTAAGTTCGATTTTGAAAAGAACAAAATGTACAAATGCGATATGTGCTATGACAGAACACGCCATGATATCGCGCCAATGTGTGCATCTGTTTGCCCAAGTGACGCGATTCGCTTCATCGATTTCGATGAAATGCAGCAGCTTCGCAGAAAACGTACACAAATGAACCTTGTGGAAGGCAAAAAGCCTCAAGAGGGGAACAAGTGGGATTACGTACCTGAATTTTTCGGTGTTTATACGGATTCACAATCATAATGTTAATAAGAGCCGGCCGGAAAAGAGCGCTAAGTTCATTAGGGCCGGCTCATATTCTGTACATTGGCTAAGAACTTAGCGGAAATCAAAATAATATAGCGGAAATCAGAATTTTATAGCGAAAATCAAAATAATATAGCGAAAATAATGATTTTATAGCGAAAACCAAATTTTTATAGCGAATTGGAAATAATTATTGATTTTTTCCAGATACGACGTTTTTCCTGAGTTTTTAAAAGGTAGGGAATAATAACCCATCCAAAAAGAGGTGCTTTAAAATGTTAAAAGGAAATGTACTGGCAGTGACAAGCGGAAAAGGCGGCGTGGGCAAATCATCGTTAGCGGTGAACCTGGCACTTGCGCTGCAAAAACTGGGCAAGTCAGTTGCCATAATCGATCTTGATATATACGGATTCAGTGTACCGAAAATCCTTAATATAGATTCAAAGCCAAAAACATTCAACGGAAAAATTATCCCGGTTGAAGCCGACGGAATTAAGGTCATGTCAATGGGCTTCCTTGTTAAAGATAATGAGCCGATTGTCTGGCGCGGACCCATGCTCGGCAAGATGATTCAGCATTTTACAGAAGATGTCCTTTGGGGAGAAATGGATTATTTCATACTGGATATGCCTCCTGGCACAGGTGATGTGGCGCTTGATATGCATTTGATGATTCCGCAGAGCAAGGAAATCGTTGTGACGACTCCACATAAAGCAGCATCTTTTGTTGCCGAACGAGCTGGTGCAATGGCGATCAAGAGCAAGCATGAAGTGATTGGCGTGGTTGAAAATATGTCTTTCTTCAAGCCGGAAGACAGCGAACAGAAGTATTTCATTTTCGGAAAAGGCGGCGGTGAAGAGCTGGCAGCGCAGCTTGGTACGGAATTGCTGGCTCAGCTGCCAATCCAGGAAGCAGATGAAAACAGTGAAACGCCAGCCATCGCTGCGGAAAATAGTCCTTTATTTAGGGAATATCTTAACCTGGCAGAAAAAATCGACGCGGAATTTTAATCGTGCAATGAACTCTATGAGCAGGAGGATTTGGCCATGAATGATGATAAAAAGAAACAGTCTAATCATGAAGATGACAAGGATATGATTAAGCTGATTGAAAACCTGAACAGGAAAGATGATGTCCATTTAAATAGAAGGGCATTCCTGAAAGCCTCCTTTGGTGCCACCGTTGCCATCGGCCTGGCAACGACACCATTTGGCATCTTCACGTTTTTGCGCGATGAAAACGGGGAGGTAAAAAGAGTCGAGATTACCGACATTGAAGATTTAGCGATTGGCGAGTCAAGGAACTTCAACTACCCAACGAAAAATGAGCCAGCAATTTTAGTCAGAACCCCTGATGATAAATTCGTGGCTTACAACAATAAATGTACACACCTGCAATGCCCTGTCTTTTACGAGCATAAGGAGAATGTACTGCTGTGCCCTTGCCATAAAGGCTATTTCAATGTAGACAGCGGGCAGCCAATGGCAGGACCGCCGCAGCGAGAACTGCCAAAAATCCTTCTTGAAATTAAGGATGGCAAGGTATTTGCTGTTGGGAGGGAATTAAGGCATGAATAAAAAGAGAGCAGTTTTTTTATCGATTTTCCTATTCCTGGCTGTCAATGTCGTTGCCCTTTCAAATGCAATAGAGGGATATTACGGACATGAAGATGAACGGGTCTACATCGCTGTAGCCGTGGCGTTGGTTTCTACCATTTTAGCTGCGGGAGCATTCTTTATTTGGAAAAAAGCAGAGTATAAGAAGTAAATGAAAAGCAGCGGGAATCCCCAGCTGCTTTTCATTATGGCGTTATTTATTTTTTCGCAGATGAGCCAGATTTAACTAAACTGATTGGTCGGTACAATCCGTAAATTTTCCCCTTCAAATTTCCGTTCACCGAACAAGGTAATCAGTGTGCAGCTAGTGATGCGAAAAGGAGAGATTGAAAAGTCGTATTCAGCAAGAAGACCGGACCCAAGTTCCTCGCCAGCATCGTTCAATGCTTGGACATTCTGCCCTTCAAGAGTTTTAAGCTTCGCTTTCATTAAGAATGCTTTCCATTCCTCCCAGTTTTTTATCAAGTACGCTTTTTCACCATTTTCAAGGTAGCCAAGCTGGCAGCCCCTTTCGTCGATTGCCGCCTCATTTCCATAACTTAGCTCGAGAATGATGTCTCTTAAAAACTGAAATTCCTCTAAATCTAGATACGGATCTATTTGGAATTCGACTTCGCTTTCAGTGCCTTTAATGACAGCCAGTGATTTATTACCTCGATAAACAGAATAATTGCCGCCGCTCTTCTTTATATGTTCAGATTGTATATGTTCAATCGGAGTACCCATAACCTTCAATGTGAGCATTACATTCACCCTTTCATAACCATCATATAAACCAATTATAATAATTTTGCCCTATCAGCGGTGTGACAAACTTCATTCCAACCCCAGAAAATCCCCAACTAGTTCGAAAGATATAGATGGAAACCAACAAATCACCGCATCACCGCACCACCTCGTTGGGGGTCTGACCCCCGGCGAATTACCGCATTAACGCACTGGGGGTCTGACCCCCAGCGCTTTAAAGTGTTAAATGGCAGTTTACTGGATGATATATTAAGAAGGTTACATTTTTCGTAAAGATTGTAGCATAACTGAAAGGGAACTGAAATCTTGAATGAAAATATGTTTGATAGAATACAATGATAAGGTTTGAAGACGGGTACCTTGAGGAAAAAGGAAATGTTAAGAAGATTACTTTAATGCCTGAAGGAGTCTGAGGGCTCTTTTTATTGATTCATATTATGATAAGGTCGGAGGATAACATGACATTTGAGGAGCAGCTAATCAAAAAGTCGTATTTTGAAACATATATGGGGTCTGAAGGACGGGTCCATCCGGTCCGGGTACTAGGAGAACTATACCTTGCTGAACAAAAGAATGATATGCCCGATTTGTCCTACATTCGTTTTGCGCAAGGTGAGGTTTATTTTCATAATAAGGATTTCGAAGCAGCGATCTTTAAATGGGAAAACATCACGAATGAACTTGAGCCATGGGCGAAGAAGAACATGGGGGACGCGTTTCTTGAGCTTGGCCTGCTGCCTTCAGCAGAGGATTTGTATCTTTCCATCCAGACGGAAAGCACAGTCCTGAAAATCGAAAGCGGCTTACAGCTATTATCCCTTTACATAGAACAGGGAAGTTTAGATAAAGCTGTGGCTATCGTTAAGCAAACTGTTGCGTTGGATCCAGACTATCCAGGAGTGACAGAGATTGCACGTGCTTTTTTTGAAGAGCACCAAGATTGGGATAATGCTGTTGAACTGTCTGTCAATGAAGGGGTGCGCACTGGTTCGCCACGCTGGTTCGATGTGTTGACACAGTATGTGGACCAAGGGAATACAAGCACATTCGAACCAGCATATTTCAATACGGCGTTATCTGTGTTATTCCAGGTAGATCGCAGCCGTTTTGAACAGCTTGCTGTTTCATTATGGCAAAGCTACAGGGGCCAGACAACCTATATGACATGGCTTCGAGAATTTAATCATCTGTTCAGTGGAATGGATGGGAATAGAAGGGATGGCTGGAATCAGCTATCGGCTGTATACCAGGATGCCTACTTTGAATTGATTAGTGGCGATCGGCTAATCAAGGAAATTTCGCCTTTGATTCCAGATATGCTTACTAATTGGCTGAAGATCACCACTCCTGCTAATAGCCTTGTTTCAGCATCATCCATCATTGCCTGGAATGAGGTATTTCCATCTACGATCAGCGGCGCTGCTATCCAAGATGCCGAGACGCTCATCTTGAATTCGCGTGAATATCAAGAAGGCTATGAGGATAGCATGAAGCTGTTCACGACAATCATCAAGTGGGCTGAAGATCATGAAATCGAAGTTGGCAACCGGATCAAGTGGATGGTGCAGGAACTGAACGAGTCCAATGTCCATAACCTATTGGTTGCAGGCATATCCGGAAATGGAAAGTCTTCTTTTGTAAATACAATTATCGGCGAAGATCTGATTACTGCACCTACAGCAGCGGTGATTCGTTTCAACGATCAGCAAAACACTGAAATCCTGGAGATCACTGATACAGTTGTACGTGAAATTACGGATGTAAATGATTTTCAAGAAGTGGCAGGCGTACGCCGCCAAACACATAAGAATGAAACAGTTATTGATTTTAAAGCCCAGTTCCAGTTCCTTCGTGAGCATGAACTCGCTTTGATCGACACACCGGGGGTCAACCGCAATAATTATGACAAGCATCCGCTGTTTAATTATCTGCGTTTTGCAGATAGCTTACTGTTTGTCCTGAATGCGAATGACCCATTCACAGACAAGGAAAGAGAGATTCTTTCGAAGATTTCGGAATACTTCCCTAACCTGCCGATCCATTTCCTGTTGAATAAAATGGATGTTATCTATAGCCAGCAGGAAGCAATTGAAGTATTTGATAGTACATGGTCTGAAATCAGTCAATATTACCCTGATGCTAAAATGTTTGCCTTCTCTTCAAATTATGAAAGGCAGCAGCAGCTAAAGGATTTCTCTGATTTTATCAAAACAAATCGAAACGCCATCAACTTCGAAGAAGAGCGTACGTCGAAATTGCAATTCTTTGTCAGAAGGGCGATTACTTATTTGCTTGATAAGCGTATCGAAATCGAAAATAACCATATGGAATCTATCAGCTGGAACGAAGAAATGGTCGGTAAACTTAATGGAGCCATCAATCAGCTGGGAGATATTGAAGAGGAAAAATCACGCTCAATCCAAAAATCGTTCCGAAAAATTAAGGACGACACTCGTGCTGAAATCATCGAGAAAATTCCAGAACTGCTTCGCGGCTGTACGGATTTAGTGACGGAAGAGAGTGATTTTGGAAGGCTTCATGATGAAATTGATAAAGAAATGAATATACGAATCCAGGATTATCTGGATAACACGGTGCTCCCTAAGTTCCATGAAGCTCTAGAAGGCTGGGTACAATTTTCAAAAGACGAATTCGACCATAGCCAGTCGTATCTGAACGAAATGGCTGAAGGTTTCAATGCGATGTATGGAGATGAACGGATAAAGCTCGAATGTGATTTTAGAGTGCTTGATGACTGGCGGCGTGATGCTGACCGGATGACTAATGGTTTCCATTATGAAAAGGTCAATATCATGCACAGATCGACTCCTCAGCAGTTCTTTTTAAAGAGTGCCGGTAAGCTTCTTGGAGTGCTGCCGCAAAATAATACGATGCTGTACAACCGTTATAAAACTTATCTTGAAACCGAAGATTACTATGAAATCGCCGTTTCGATTGCAAACAAGTTTCTTCAGCAATTCGAGATTTTCGAAAAGTCGATTGAACGCGATGTGAATTTATTCTTTAAACAGCCGTTCATTGCTCTTGAGCAAGCTGTTGAAGAGGCACGTACAGAAATTGAATATGGCAAAAATGAGCTTGAAAAAATGAGAGTGAACCCTGAGTTGTACCGCGATCCATTAACGCTGTATGAAGTAAAACTGCGTCAATATGAATGGATGACGGCAGCTGGCAGAAGAGAGTAACTGGTAAAAGGAAGATTCCTGTTTGGGGATCTTTCTTTTTTTTATCCAGTCAGAGAGGTTAAACGAATAAAATTAAATTTTCGAAATAATATTGACAATATGAGTATAGGAGATTAAAGTAAGTTTATTGATTTGCTCCGTTAACTTAATAAAGAAATTCTCTTATCAAGAGTGGCAGAGGGACTGGCCCTGTGACGCCCGGCAACCGTTCCATATGGAATTGGTGCTAAATCCTGCAAAACATTTTATGTTTTGAAAGATAAGAGAGGAAGAATCCGTCTGTTCTTTTACGTTGATGAAACCTCTCTTTTCTAGGGAGGTTTTTTTATATGGTTGGAAAAATGCAAATCATTCATAAAGGGGGAAAAGACATGAAAAGAAATGGTTTGAAAAAGGTATTTTTAACAGCGGTTGCGGCAGCACTTTTGCTGACAGGCTGCGGCGGCGGGGAAACAAAGACGGCAAGCGGACCTGTTGAAGGCGTTCCTGATCGCTTTGCCAAAGGTGAAGAAGTGAAAATCAAGGTCATCCGCAAGATTGGCGGCGATGATCATACGGCTCAGTATTTAGCAGGGGCTAAAGCGGAGGGAGAAGCCCTTGGCTTCAAGGTCGACGTATTCACTGCAAATGGCGACACGGCAAAATTCCATGATGCAGTCAACCAGGCGCTACAGCAGGATTATGATGGCTTCCTCATTTCACACGGAGATGACGCAGCGACAGTGGATGATATCAAAAAGCTTGTTGAAAAGGGGAAGAGTGTTGTTACATTTGACTCGAATGCTGACATTAGCAAGGTTAAAGGAGTCACTCTTACTTCCCAGGATGATGAAGCACTTGCAAAACTTGCTCTTGATCAGCTTGTAAAAGAACAAAATGGTGAAGCCAATATTGTATACCTTTGGGTGGATGGTTTCCCGCCAATGGTGAGAAGAAATAAAGTTTATCAGGAAACATTGAAGGCTAATCCTGGAATTAAAGAGGTTGAGAGATTCGGAGTGGCAGCTGCCAATACAAGTGTCCAAACTCAAAACGCAGTAGCGGCGATGCTGAATAAACACCCTAAAGGTGAAATCGACGCGATTTTTGCAACTTGGGATGCATTCGCGATTGGTGCTGCCCGTGCGATCAAGGAAGCTGGCCGGGATGAAATCAAAATCTATGGAATCGACGTTTCCAACGCTGACCTTCAGGAAATCCAGGGAGAAGAAAGTTCATGGAAATATACTGCAGCAGTAGATCCTAAATTAATTGGCGCAGTAAATATGAGAATCCTGGCGAAAAAGCTGGCTGGGGAAGAGACACCTCCGACTTATGACCTTGAAGCAGCCCTGATCTCACAGGAAAAACTGCAGGAGTCAAAAGAGGCGGTCAACATGGTCAATCTTGCAGATATCATCACAGGCTGGGGACAATCAGATGCCTTCGAAGAAGATTGGATGAAGAAATTAAAGGAACACTACAAAAAATAAGCTGTTTTTGCAAAAGTATAGTAAGTTTTAATGAAAATTGACTGCACGTCCATCAGTTCATACTTATAAACAAGCATATTATTTTATTGGCAAACTGGAAATGAACGAAGAGAAAGTGAAAAAATTTATACAATATAACCATCTCCAGCAGACACTCTCATTTTTAGAGTGTCTGCTTTACAGATTAATAGGGGAGGATGAATCCGGATGACTGCGAAGAAACTTGAGATGAAAAGCATTACAATTGATTTTCCAGGTGTGCGGGCTCTAGATCATGTGGACTTTACCGCAGAAACAGGGGAAATCCATGCTTTAATCGGCGCAAACGGAGCCGGTAAATCCACTTTGATGAAAGTACTATCCGGAGCTTATGATCATTATTCAGGCGAGATTTTATTTGATGGAGTGAAATTAGATATCCGTGTGCCCGGCGATGCTCAACTGCATGGAATCCAAACTGTGTACCAGGAGGTTGATACGGCAATCATCCCTTCGCTGACCGTGGCTGAAAACATTATGCTGAACCAGACTGTACAGAGCATGGAAAATAAGCATTGGATCAAGTGGAAGCTTCTTTATAAACAGGCGGAAGAAATCCTATCCGGCATGAATCTTCATATTCCTGTGAAAAAACTGGCCGGCGAGCTGACTCTTGCAGAAAAGCAGATCGTGCTGATTGCCAGGGCAATTTCCAGCAACTGTACCTTTTTAATTTTGGATGAGCCGACAGCACCTTTAAGCCATTCAGAAACGGGGCAACTGTTCAGGATTGTCCGTGACCTCGCGAAAAGAGGTGTCGGAATAGTGTTTATATCCCATAGGATGCCGGAAATTTTTGAACTGTGTGATGAACTGACTGTCATGCGGAATGGAGAGTTTGTTGTTAAAAAGAAGACCTCTGACGTGAATGCGAACCAGGTTATTGAATATATGCTCGGACGGAAGCTTGAGGATCAATTTCCGCCAGGGAACAGCGTGAGCGGAGAAATTCTTCTAGAAGCAGATGGTCTGAGTGATGGAGCAAAAGTCAGGAACACCCGTTTTCATGTAAAAGCGGGAGAGATTGTCGGAGTCGCCGGCCTGGTTGGAGCAGGCAAAACGGAACTGTGCAAGGTTTTGTTTGGAGCTGTTCCCACTGTTACGGGTACAGTGAAGTTAAGAGGAAAGAATCTTAGGTTAAACAGCCCGCATGCTGCTGTAAAGGCAGGGATTGCTCTTGTTCCAGAAGAGAGGCGGAAGGAAGGAGTCCTTGTATCGGAATCAGTTACCTCTAACCTAACGGCTGTTAACCTGAAAAAATTCAGCAAATTCCTTAGCTTCATAGACAGGACAGCAGAAAGAAAAACGGCTCAGGAATATATCGAGGCATTAGGAATCAAGACACCCTCAGTGTCGGCTAAGGTTGAAAACCTTTCAGGGGGCAACCAGCAAAAAGTGGCGATTGGCAGATGGCTGATCGCTGATGCAGAGATTTACATATTTGATGAACCAACAAAAGGTGTGGACGTGGGTGCGAAGAGGGACATTTTTGAACTGATTGTTAAATTGGCTGAGCAGGGGAAAGGTGTTATTTATGCCTCTTCTGAGCTGTCAGAAATTTTAGGAATCACCAATCGGGTTTATGTACTCTATGATGGTGAGCCGGTCAAAGAGCTTGAAACGGCACAGACAACCGAAGAAGAATTATTATTTTATTCAACAGGAGGCAGATAGGATGGACGCCAGAACCCCTTTGCAGCACAACACTCAGCCGAAAAAGACATTCGAATTGTTCCAGTTCTTATATAAGTATGGGACCATCCTGACTATTTTTGTTCTCATTGCTATTTTTGCGGCAGCGAATCCTTCTTTTATCAGTGGCGATAACTGGATCAATATTTTAAGGTCGATTTCCATCGTGACGATCATAGCGATTGGCATCACTATTTCGCTTACAGTTGATGGTTTTGATTTATCTGCTGGTTCAGTTGCATCACTATCAAACGCAGTAGTAATCTCAATGTTCGTCTGGTTTTCGCAAAATACTCTCATTGCTATTTTATCAGCCATTGCCGCTGCGCTGATCGTCGGGGCAATCAATTCATTCATGATCGTCAAGCTCAAAATCCCTGATATGCTGATGACGCTGGCGATGATGTTCATCATTCAAGGAACGGCCCTTACCTATACGAAGGGTGCCACCGTTTCAGAAAATATGATTTTGCCTGATGGCAGCTTTTCAACAGGAACAATCAGCGCGATCTTTGCTAAAATTGGCCAGGTGCCCTGGATCATCCTCATCATGGCTGTAGCCGTTATCGTTGTCCATATCTTCCTGACCTATACAAAACATGGCCGCTATATGTACGTGATAGGCGGCAATAAAGAGGCTGCGAGACTGTCAGGGATACCGGTAAACCGTTACAAGACAGCAGCATATCTTTTATCCGCATTGTTTGCTGCTATTGGTGGGATTGTTCTCGCATCCCGCGTAATGACATCAGAAATCAGTGCTGGATCTCCTTATTTAATGGACTCTGTAGCCGCGGCATTTATCGGATTCTCCGTTCTGGGAGCAGGCAAGCCCAATGCTTTCGGTACGTTCATCGGCGCCGTGCTGATTGGCATTCTACAAAATGGACTTGTTATGATGTCAGTTCCTTATTATGCGATGGATATTGTAAAGGGAGCCGTGCTTGCATTCGCCCTTGGCATCACTTATTACAAGCAAAAACACTAATATAACAGATGGAGTGTATCCATGAGTGGATGGACGTCCACAATGAAAATAAAATGGTGGCAAGTGAGAAGGATTATACCATGATCATCTAAGACATGATGGCAAGGTAGAAAAAACTGTATGATCGCCTGCACGTTGAACAGCTGAAGAAAATCCAAAAGCTCTGTCTGCCTGAAACTAAAGATATCGAACTCACCTGGATATAGAGGAAATATCCAGGTGTTTTATTCAAAAAAAAAGATGAAACCATTGCGGTTTCATCTAATATCGATTCATTAAAATTAATCCTCAAAAAACGGCTTGTTTGCATAATAGTACATCCATCCCATCATTATACCCCCGCCAATCAGGTTGCCGATTGTGACCGGGATGAGATTGTGGATGACACCAGCTAAAGTAACCGACTGTGGCTGGTCAAGCACCATGCTGATTGCGAATGTGCACATATTAGCGATGCTATGTTCATAGCCAGAAATGAAAAAGCAAAAGACGAAAAGCATCATCGCGAACATTTTGGGACCGTCACCCTTCATGGACATCGGCAGGAAAAACGCCAGGCATACCAGCCAGTTACAAAGGATCCCCCTGAAAAAGAGCTCCATTGTCGGAACAAGTGTTTTCTTTTCTGCTACGCTTAACAGGAATCCATTTACCGACGAATCATCAAATAGCCCAGTTGTATAAATAAGAAAAGCAAAAGCGGCAGCTCCAATAATATTGCCAATATAACTGAATACCCACATCCTGGCCACCTGTGTCCACGCCAACTTCTTCCTTAGAGCTGCAAAGGAATAATAAAAAGTATTTCCCGTAAACAGATCCCCGCCGCCATATGCGATCAGAATGATCGCTGCACCGAAGGTAATCGCAGCCATAGGATAAGCAAACGGAGAATGTTCCGAGTAAAAAAAGTTTCCCGTCTTAAAAGCAACAATTACTCCAAACCCAATGAACATTGAAGCCAGGGCAGCCCTGGCTAAATATCTTATTTTGCTTTGCTTAAAAATCTTACTCTTCTTTAAAGCAAGTTTCTCAACCTCTTGCAGTGCTTGGACTTCCAAATGTAATCACCCGATCTAAATATTATTTTTGGCTTTTTATAATTTGAAACTCTGTTGATTTCCGCTCCAATCAACAGAGTTTCAAATTCAAAAATAACCTTTAAAAATATTAATAAAGATCTAAAATGTTAGTTTGCCGACAAAGTTTTTTTCTATGTATCTTTAAAGTATTAGTTCCCCAACAAAGAATGAATAAGCACAAAACACAAAAAACTTTACCGAATTAACGCGCTGGGGGTCAGACCCCCGGCGCGTTAATTCGGTAAAGAAAAAGACTAACTGACTCGCATGTATTCTGGGAGTCAGTCTTTATTTATGCTAAAAGGTATCCTTCACGTATTGTGGATGGCGCTGCATGGATCCGTAGAGGACGAGTCCGCTCACCAGCAGTAATCCGCTTGTTACGATAAATACAGAGGTGAATCCGTAGTAGCCTGCAAGAAAACCGCCTAGCACGGGACCGATAATGTTCCCGAAGAAACGGAGACTCGTGTTGTAGCCGAGCACTTCGCCCTGCATCGCAATCGGTGCTTCCTGTCTGATATACGCAACCCTTACCGGGATAATTCCGCCAATTGTGATTCCGAGCAGGAAGCGAATCAGGACAAGCTGCCAAATATTCTCGACGAAACCACCCGGCAAATAAACGATTGCCGATAAAAACAGAAGAATGACAAGGATTTTTATACACCCAACCTTATCCGCAATCTTTCCCCAATTTCGTGCCATCAATAAATTCCCCAAGCCTGCAGCTGAAAAAGCAATTCCAGAGTAAAATGCAAGATTTACATGCCCATGCAATTCACCGACATACAGGGATAAAATCGGCTGAATGCTGAAATGGGCAATCTGGACAAGCATCGACATCAAAAGGACATTCACCATGATTGGATTTTTAAGAATATGCTGAAGTACTTCTTTGCGGCTGTAATTCGTCTTCGTTCCTTTTTTAATATCGATTCTGTGTTCCATTACTTTGAACACTAAAAGGCCGGAAAGCAGGATAAAGACTGATGTGGATTGGAAGGTGGCAGCATATCCAAAGGAATCAGCCAGCACTCCGCCAATCATCGGCCCAAGCAGGGAGCCCGTTATGCTTCCAGTCTGCAAGGTGCCCAATACCTTGCCAGCGTGTTCTTTCGGTGTTTGAGTTGAAATGAGCGCCTGGGAGACAGGGATGAATCCTGAAAATAAGCCCATGAACATTCGCAGTAAAAATAACTGCCATACAGAATGGGCAAATCCAAGCAGGAAGATCGATAATCCCATTCCGAAAGCCATGAAGATAAGAATTTTTTTTCGTCCAAATCGGTCACCCATCCTGCCAATGACCGGAGAGAAAAGAAAGGCAGTCACAAAGGTTATGCTGAACGTGATGCCGGACCAGTTCTGGACATACTTTTCCGTAAAATCGCCAAAGGTTTCAATATACAAGGAGAGAAAAGGCATGACCATTGTCATGCTGCCGGCGATAAAGAAATTCGCGAACCACATGATGATTAAGTTTCGTCTCGCCTTTTGCTGCTGGGTCATTCCATCAACACTTCTTTCTCGGTACGAATATTTCGCTTTTCTAAATATTGTACCAAAATTTAGTGTGATTGAAAACCAATCGAGCAAGCAAGAAATCGTACTTAGTTAAAACCACTCCAGCAATTCAATCCTGTTACCAAACGGATCCTGAACATAAATACGGTTGGCGCCAGGCAGATTGTCGTCTTCGATATACTCAACACCTGCTGCCTCTAAGTGCTGTTTCAATCCTTCAATATTCTCTAATTCAAAGGCCGGATGTGCCTTTTGTGCAGGTACGAACGGTTCCTCAATGCCGATATGGATTTGGCAGCTGCCGTATTTGAACCATGCGCCACCTCTTTTTTTCAGTACCGGCGGCTTCTCAATTTCTTCAAAACCTAGTATTTCTCCGAAAAATTTCCTTGCACTCTCTTCTGAACCCTTTGGGGCTGCCAGTTGTACGTGGTCTATTGCTTTAAAATTAAATGTCAAATGAATCCCTCCTTTTCTTTCATTTTAGTTTAGTAGGTAAGATAAGGAAATTCCAAGATTTGAATAATTTTAAATAAGTTTTTCTTATTGATTTTTCTTAATCTCCTCGGGTAATACAAGCCCGCATTGCTACATATAAATTACTAAAAGTTTTTACGCGCGTTTTTTATAAAAGAGGGGGCAACAAGGATGAAGAAAAGATTTTTTGCTATTGTGCTAATGGCAATTACTGCGTTAATAGTTTCTGCCTGCGGCACAAGCAAGACCAGTGAAACGAGCGGCACAGGGTCAGAAGCAGGAAAGAAGGAACTCCGCGTCGTGACAGATGCGGCATATGCACCGTTTGAATACATGGAAGGTGATAAAATCGTTGGGTTCGATATCGACTTTCTAAAAGCCGTTGCGGAAGAAGCGGGTTATAAATTGAAGATTGAACATGTCGGCTGGGATCCTATTTTTGTGGAAATTAAAAGCAAACGTGCTGATATTGCGATTTCATCCATAACGATCAATGATGACAGAAAGCAGACCTATGATTTCTCCTTGCCATACTTCTTATCAACCAATAAGATCTTGGTTCGCGAAGACAGTGATATTAAAAGTGCGGCTGACCTGAAGGGGAAGGTAGTTGCCGTCCAGAATGGGACAACTGGCCAGGAAGCAATGGATAAACTCCTGGGAAAAAATAATGAGGATATTAAAAAATTTGAAAACAACAACCTTGCCATCATGGAAATGATGAGTGGAGGAGCCGCTGCTGTCGTGGCCGATAACGGAGTGGTTGAAGTGTATGCGAAAAACAACCCGAAGGAAAAATTGAAGGTCATTGAGGACAGTGGAAGCTTTGAGGCTGAATTTTACGGCCTACTGTTCCCGAAAGGAACCGAGCTGAAAGCGGATTTCGATAAAGCGATCGAAAAGGTATTCGAGAATGGCACATATGAGAAAATCTATCAGGAATGGTTCGGGCAAAAGCCTAACATGGAAAAGCTGAAGGAAGCACAAAAAGCATCAAAATAACATTGGGAACAAACAACCAGCCAAGATGCGTAACTCTTAAACTAGCGTTACGCATTTTTTTATAATGGAAGGCTTATTAATAGAGGATCGATTAATCTATTGGACCGTGGTAATCATGATAAAGTGTTTTTAACTTGTTTAAGTCGTTTTTTTAATTGCTGGATTCATTTTTTAATTGCTGCTTAAGCCATCTTTAACAAGCTGGATTCAATTTTACTGGTTAATAATATTTGAATCTTAAATAATTTACTTTTAATGAATTTGCATTCCAGTTTTGGGGGTCAAGCTATGGATTTCCGTTTTGATATTATCCTTGAATATTCTCCTTATCTATTAAAAGGGACACTCGTAACCATCGGGCTTTCTCTGGCAGGGATTGCGATTGGGACAATCCTGGGCCTGTTTATCGGTCTTGGCAAGATGCAGCGCCGGAAGCTGCTTGCATGTCCATTTGACTGGTACATCACCTTCTTCCGGGGAACGCCGTTATTTGTGCAAATTTTATTGATACACTTTGGTGTAGTACCTATGTTTATGGGGCAAACGAATGGGATTATTGCGACGATCATCGCGCTTTCCCTGAACGCGGCTGCATACATTGCTGAAATATTCAGGGCGGGAATCCAGTCGATTGACAAAGGCCAGATGGAGGCAGCCCGTTCTCTCGGTATGAGCCATGTTCAAGCGATGAGATACGTAATTTTGCCTCAGGCATTTAAAAGAATGATTCCGCCGCTTGGCAATGAATTTATTGTCCTGATTAAAGAATCCTCTCTTGCAGCAGTCATTGCCACTCCCGAGATCATGTACTGGGGCCGTTCTATGGCCGGGCAGTATTACCGGGTTTGGGAACCATATCTGACTGCAGCGGTTATTTATCTTATACTGACACTTTCACTTAGCTTCTTGCTAAATCGTCTGGAAAGAAGGCTTGATACAGAATGATAAAAGTTGCAAACCTAAAGAAATCCTTTGGCCAAAACAAGGTATTGAATGGGATTGATGTGGAAGTCAAGCCGCAGGAGGTGGTCGTTGTCATAGGGCCTTCCGGCTCCGGAAAATCAACCTTTCTGCGCTGCATCAATTTGCTTGAAACGATTACCGACGGGCATGTACTGATAGAAGGAATGGATATCACCGATAAAGGCAGGAATATTAATAAAGTGCGTGAGGATGTTGGGATGGTATTTCAGCATTTCAACTTATTCCCTCATAAGACGGTGATGGAAAATATCATGCTTGCTCCTCTAAAGGTTCGCGGAATTGCGGAAGAGCAGGCGAGAGCGAAAGGTGTGGAGTTTTTAAAAAAGGTAGGCTTGGAGGACAAGGCAGATGCATATCCTGCTTCGCTTTCAGGAGGCCAGAAACAGCGGGTGGCCATTGCCCGGGCACTTGCGATGGAGCCAAAAATCATGCTGTTCGATGAGCCTACGTCAGCACTTGATCCAGAAATGGTCGGCGAAGTTCTTGAAGTGATCAAACAGTTAGCCCGCGAAGGAATGACAATGGTTGTTGTCACCCATGAGATGGGCTTTGCCAGGGAAGTAGGGGACCGGGTCATTTTTATGGACGGTGGCTTGATCATTGAAGAGAACAAACCAAAAGATCTCTTCGAAAACCCGCAGCATGAACGGACAAAAGCTTTTTTGAGCAAGGTTTTATAAAGCATTCAAACGTTTGGTTAACAGAATAATAGCTATAAAACAAGCCTGCATCACAGAGATGCAGGCTTGTTTTGCTAGTTTGTCAGTAAGTCAGCCATACGAGGCAATTGCGCTTTTCTGTTCAGCAGCAGCGTGAAACCTTGCCGCCTTTGCCGCTGTATCTTGACTCCTGTGCTTCACAGAAAAACTCTTTTCTTGATTTAACAGGTTCTTCAGGATGATGGGCAGCCATGTGCTCGATATATTTTTCGTAGCTGGGCACACCTACAAGAAGGCTGATGAACTGTTTCCTGTATTGAAAAAGATTCTTAAGACGATTAAGCATAATGCTTTAAGTCACCTTCATTTCTTGGCACATAAGGATCCTCGTGAAGTTCTAGCTTCTGGTTGGTTAAAACTTTCATCCAGATTCGAACGGCTGAGATCAGGACAGTGATGACGACAATCATGAAGAAGGCGGTTAACCCGGCATCCACATAATCATTGATCAGCACCTGTTTCATTTGTGCTGGAGTAGTGGCAGGTGCAAGAACCTTTCCTCCATCCAAGGCTTCCTTAAATACTTTAGAGTGAGCAAGGAATCCAATCTTAGGATTTTCATGGAAAAGCTTCTGCCAGCCAGCTGTCATTGTTACGATTAAAATCCATGTAGTTGGGACGAGCGTAACCCAGACATACGCTTTTTTACCCATTTTGTATAATATAGTCGTTCCAAGTAATAGGGCAATTGCTGCGAGCATCTGATTCGCGATTCCAAACAGCGGCCAGAGGGTATTGATTCCGCCCAGTGGATCAATGACACCCTGGTATAAGAAATATCCCCAACCAAGAACACAAAGAGTGGTAGCAATAATATTAGGAATCAAGGCATCTGTCCTGGCGAATGGCTTGTAAGCCGTTCCGATAATATCCTGGATCATAAATCTGCCAACACGAGTACCAGCATCAATGGTCGTTAAAATAAACAGGGCCTCAAAAAGGATTGCGAAGTGATACCAGAAAGCCATCAACGCTTTTCCGCCAATCACTTTAGAGAAAATCACGGCCATGCCAATTGCAAGAGTCGGCGCTCCGCCAGTACGGGAGAGCACACTTTCTTCTCCTACATCAGATGAGAGTTTTGTTATATCATCAGGAGTGATGGTGAACCCCCAGCTTGTAACGGTTTGGGCAGCCTGGATGGCGTCTGTCCCAATCACAGCAGGAGGACTGTTAATCGCAAAATAAATCCCTGGTGTCAGGACAGAAGCTGCAATCATTGCCATGACGGCAACAAAGGATTCAGTCAGCATCGCACCATAACCAATGGGCTGTGCATGGGATTCAGTTTCGATCATTTTTGGCGTAGTACCTGATGATACTAGCGCATGGAACCCGGATACAGCTCCACAGGCAATGGTAATGAACAAGAAAGGAAACATATTTCCAGCAAATACTGGGCCTGTACCGTCAACGAACTGCGTTACACCAGGCATAGACAGATCGGGTGCTACTATGATAATTCCAAGAGCAAGACCTACAATTGTTCCAACCTTAAGGAATGTGCTCAAATAATCACGGGGTGCAAGCAGCATCCATACCGGCAAAACTGAAGCGATAAAACCATAAATGATCATCATAATTGCAATCGTTTCGCCTTTAAAAGTGAACATGGCAGCTAGTGCTGGATTTTCAGCAACAGTCTGGCCAAGGAAGATGGACAACAGAAGCAATACAACTCCAATAGCAGAGGCTTCCCCAACTCGTCCTGGACGCATGTACCTCATATAGAATCCCATGAATACTGCAATAGGAATCGTTGCAGCAATGGTAAACATACCCCAAGGACTTCCTGCGAGCGCTTTCACGACAACCAAAGCTAAGACCGCCAATAAGATGATCATGATTCCGAGAATCCCGATCATGGCAATAAAGCCTGTCACTTTTCCCATTTCATCTTTAATCATTTCACCTAACGATTTCCCATTTCGGCGCATAGACCCAAACAGGATGATGAAGTCCTGGACGGCACCAGCAAGAACAACCCCGACGACGATCCAAATTGTTCCCGGCAAATACCCCATCTGCGCCGCCAGGATTGGACCTACAAGTGGGCCAGCCCCAGCGATGGCGGCAAAGTGGTGGCCAAAAAGCACCCATTTATTTGTGGGTACATAGTCTTTCCCGTCATTATTAATTTCTGCGGGAGTTTTTCGGTTGTCATCCAGTTCAAATACTTTTCTTGCCATGAATTGGCTGTAAAACCGGTATGCAATGGCGTAGACACTGACTGCTGCTGTTAATAGCCAGATAGCATTAACGCTTTCGCCGCTACTCAGTGCCATCATCGCAAAGCCAGCAGCACCAAGTGCGGAGACCAATCCCCAAATGATAATCGACTTAATCGCTTTCAACTCTGTTCCCACCTTTTTATTTGGTATGTCCAAATTATATTTTATAATTCTAAATTTTTAAATAAGTATTTTTATTCAGATTTTTATTTAATACTCTTATGTAAAAGGGCAGAAGTTTGATGGTAAATTGCATTATAGGTCCGGGTCAATCTAGCAATCGGTGATTGAAGCGAAGAAGTTTACTCGCCTCCTGGGGGCATCCCGCGAAAAACGGGATAGTGTAGCGGAAATAAAATCGTCTAATCTAACATAGCAAGGAACCAGTATAGAAAAAGTAGATTCAAAAGCAGTGATAAGCAGTTTCAACTTTTGTCGAAAAGTTCTAGTTGTTAAAACTAATACCATTAGTTAAAATAAAACTAACGATATTAGTTAAATGGAGGGTCAGTTCATGAGAGTGATAAAAGAAGGGTTTTTATATCAACTGACGTTTATGCCAAAATTGTTTCCAGTAAATTGTTATTTTATCGAAGAAGAGGATGGTTTGACTTTGATCGACGCGGCATTGCCTAATAGTGCAGAACCTATATTGCAGGCTGCAAAGGAAATTGGGAAGCCAATCACAAGAATTGTTCTGACTCACGCACATGGTGACCATATTGGGGCACTTGATAAATTGAAAGATAAGCTGCAAGTACCTGTTTATATTTCAGATAGAGATTCTCGCCTGCTTGCTGGAGATATATCGTTGGACCCTTCAGAACCACAGCTGCCAATTCGCGGGGGAATACCTAAGAATATAAAAACGAAGCCGGATGTATTTTTACAGGATGGCGATAAAATTGGCTCGTTAACCGCCTTTTTAACACCTGGTCATACACCTGGATCCATGTCATTCCTTGATGTAAGGACGAATGCGGTAATTGCGGGTGATGCTTTCCAGACCAGAGGAGGAACGGCCGTGTCAGGCGTAACAGTTCCGTGGTTTCCGTTTCCGGCAATGGCAACTTGGAACAAAGAAGCATCGCTGGAAAGCGCCAGAATCATTCAAGGACTAAAACCGAGCTTGCTTGCAGTGGGGCATGGGGAATTGCTTCGATTTCCTGAAGAACAGCTAGAACAAGCGATCAAGAAAGCCGAAGCGATTTTATCCAAATAGAAGGAGAGAAAGAACATGTCACCTAGACCGAAAGTAGCTCTAGATAAAACCGAAATTATCATGGCGGCAGCTGAGCTGGCAAATGAATTTGGAAGCGAGAACGTTACCCTTGCTTTGCTTGCGAAAAAGCTAAGGATAAAACCTCCTTCATTATATAACCACTTTGAGGGACTTCCGGGAATCAAAAGAGAGCTGGCGATTTTTTCATTAGAGAAGCTTTACCGTGGATTAGCCACAGCGGCAGCAGGCAAGCATCCTGGAGAGGAGGCTGTGTTGGCGATCAGTGAATCCTATCTTTCTTTTGCAAGAAAAAATCCTGGTTTGTACGAGTCGGCTTTAGCTGCACCGGATCCTGCTGATACAGAAGTTTATTACGCAGGGAAAAAAATTGTTGACCTGGTCGTTTCGACCATCGAGCCATTTAAATTAAAGGAGGATTCTGCTATTCATACTGTCAGAGGGTTAAGAAGCATTATGCATGGTTTTGCTTCCCTTGAACAGAAAGGTGGCTTTGGACTATCGCTGGATTTAGACGAAAGTTATAAGGAGGCTGTCAAAGCTTTTTTGACTGGATTAAAAGGTTAGGGTATAAGCAAATATTTTGTAAAATACTTCATTAAATAACATGTTTCTTAAATATTCCTGCCAGTTTTGAAAAGTAGTCACATACATATATATAGATGCAACCTTTAGTAAGGACAGGAGGAGCGCTATGGATATATATGTGAGAAGGGGAGATTCCTTTTGGTACTACAGCAATGTTTTTAATGTCTCTCTTCAGCTGATCATAGATTCTAACCGCGATTTGGACCCTAATGCACTAATGGCTGGACAGAAGGTTAGGATTCCCGGCTATGCTGCAGTGGATTACAGAATCAGGGCAGGGGATACATTGTGGGCAATTGCACAGAACAGGAAACTGCAGGTGGATGCTTTGTTGCTGGCAAACCGGAATATCAATCCAAACGGGTTGTATATTGGACAGATGATCAAGATTCCTCTGCGGATTACGTGGAGGATTGTCCAGGGAAAGAAAAATTATGATTATGCTGCACTTACGAATGACTTGAATCGCTTGCAGAGTGTCTATCCATTTATGCAGCTGCCGTCCATCGGAAATTCCGTTTTAGGGAAAAAGATACCGGAAGCGTTAATAGGCAAAGGGAGCAAAAGAGTCCATTATAATGCTTCATTCCATGCGAATGAATGGATCACGACTCCGATTATCATGACTTTTTTAAACGATTACCTGCTTGCCGTAACGAATAAAACTTCGATCCGTGGGCTGTCCATGGCAAACTTCTATAACCAAACAACTCTGTCAATTGTACCTATGGTTAATCCTGATGGCGTGAATCTGGTTTTGAATGGTCCGCCTGAAGAGGAGCCGTGGAATGACAGCATTGTCGAGCTGAATAAGGGGAGCATGGATTTCTCAGGCTGGAAGGCGAATATACGAGGGGTCGACTTGAACGACCAGTTCCCGGCAAAATGGGAGCTTGAAAAAGCACGCAATCCAAAACAGCCAGGTCCAAGGGATTATGGCGGTGAGCGCCCATTGACCGAACCTGAAGCAATTGGAATGGCAGAACTGACTAAAAAGCGTGATTTTTCGCGAGTCATTGCTTTCCATACCCAGGGAGAAGAGATTTATTGGGGCTTTGATAACCTTGAGCCGCCTGAATCCGAAGCAATGGCCAATGAATTCGCCCGGGTAAGCGGCTACACGCCAGTCAAGACAATTGAAAGCTATGCAGGCTATAAAGACTGGTTCATCCAGGATTGGCGCCGTCCAGGCTTCACCGTGGAACTGGGTTCTGGAATCAATCCGCTGCCAATATCCCAGTTTGATGAGATTTATGAAAAAGCACTGGGTATCTTTTTGGCTGGACTTTATCTATAGAAGATTCCTGTAAAAAAAGCATCGGGATGTTTCCCGATGCTTTTTCAATGCTTATTTTTCAAAAATGCTGTTGGAAAGAAGTCGGAACAGATAGTCTGTATGATCCCGGAAGCCTGCTTCTAGACCGATCATCGTGACATCTTTATCCTTTTCTTTCACGATTACTGCTTTGCCTTGTGCTTCACCTTTTTTCGCGTCTTCTCTCCAATGACCTGCAACAAAGAAGTCAGAACTATCTTTAAAGGTTGCAGCAACTTGATCATTATCAGTGTTGGTATACCAAACTGGGCGGTAAACGAAGCCGATATCATTCTGGCTGTAACCTGCTGTTACTCCGGAACCTTGATAATCAACCGTTACAATTCCGTTGCTGTTGGATCCGCCGACGTTAATCTGATCATCCGTCAGACCAAGTGTTTTTGTTGCTCTAGAAGCCCCGGCACCAACAGCGATATATTTGCCGCCAGCCTTCAAGAAGGATTCAAGATTTGCTTTAAATTGATCGAGCTGAGCTGGGTTTTGGAAACCGAATTCCTTATTTGCTGTTGATAGGGTAGTCGAAATCAGGTTTTCTGTACCACTGTAAACAAACACCTCGAATCCAGCTAAGCTTTTTTCAGCAACTTCAGCAGGAGTCACTTCACTAACGTTAAATCCGAGACGCTTAAGAGCGAGTTTTGTTCCTGAATGTGACTGAACTTTGCCCATTCCGCCGTCTTTTAAGATGGCGACCTTTACGTCAGAAACGTCAACTGTATCTGCAGGTACCTTTGCCGTTCCAATCTGAAGCCCGGACTGTTTTACAGCAGCAGAAATCACATTTGCAGATGCTTCAGTATAAAAATTGCCTGCATTATCCCTTTTTACAGTGATGCCCTGTTGAAGCAATGTATTTACAAGATTTACAGCCTTTACAGAGCTATTTGGAATCAAGAATGGACCTTTTCCAGTTATTGTACCCGGGCTTTGTACCTGATTCACTTTTACAGCGGTCATATTGAACTCATCTTCCACAGCAATCGCTTCGAATCCCCAAAGCTCTGGCAAGCTCCATGCTGAAATGTCATACATATAAGGTGTGTCTTCGGATATATCTTCGCCATCCCAAAGCATTGTATTAGCCAGACCTGCCTTAGCCTGGTCCATTTTCACGACATATGTTCCTTTTGGATAGGACTTTCCGTCAGCAGTGAAGGATTTTGAAGCCTGAACAACCTCAATGTCGTTTTTCTGAAGGTGGGCAATCGCTTTTTGAGTGACAGTTGGATCTTCAGAATCTACAGGCAGTACATAAGCTGAAGGGAAGAAACCCTCATCATGGAACGGATGGTCAAAATTAATTCCGCGCTTGAACATTTCGATTTGGTCGGTAATCATGTCCTGCTTGTTATCAGTTGCATATTGAAGTGCACCCATGATTGCATCATACATCCACTGAACACCGTCAAGGTCATTGGTAGGTGCCTCTAGCGTATGGCCATATGCTCCATGGTACATAGCGTACATTGGCGTGAAAATTGGCGGGTAATCATCCCAGCCTGCTGCGTCATCACGCTGAGGGACATAGACTCCCTCCATTGACTGATAGAGGCTGCCAGTAAATTTGTTCTTGTTTGACATGATTTGAGCTTCCATTGCCTCTGCCTGTTTAGAGGCCCATTTATTGTAAAGATCATATTCATAGTTTGGATTATGTGGAGGTGTACAAGGCTCAATCAACCCCTGCTTATTTGGTGCATAACCTTTAACATAGCCATGGGTATCAAGGAAGACCATTGGGTTCCATTCCTTGATTAACGCGACAGTTTCCTGCGTTTCTGGCTGCGATTGCGTAATGAAGTCACGATTCAAGTCAATGCCTTCTCCATTAAAACGAGTAGCATTAATACGGCCATCCGGGTTCTGAACCACATTGAAAATTAAGATGTTGTTTTCCAAGATTTCTTTTGTCTTATCATCATTTTCAAGGGCAAAACGCTCGATCAGCTGCATCACTGCGTCACTGCCGACAAACTCTGTTCCGTGGATTGAACCATTAATCATGACCGGAACCTTGAAGTCAGGGTTATTTTGAATCCAGTCTTGAGCTTTTCCAGGATTCTTGAACATTTGTTTTCTTAAAGATTGGATTTTACCAAACTTGCCCTGAGTATCAGGTGCAGCAATCGTGACGACATACAGAGGCTGTCCAGTAGATGATTGGCCCTTTACTTCAACCTTAATGCGGTTTGATTGCTTCTCTATCTCAGCAAGCTTTAAGCCAATTTCCGAGAATTTCATAAAGTCATAGTTTTCACTGTTGAACAGACTTCCATCTTGTTCTTCATTCACATTTACATTCTTCCAATTAAAAGTCTCCGCCAGGGCGGGAGTCCATGGTGAAGCAGCGAGCAAACTTGCTGCCATTACTCCTGAAATGATTTTTTTATGTTTCATTTATGTATTCCTCCGTTTAATTAATATTGTATATTTATACATAATAATAATTAATTATTATTTCGACAATCGTACGAAATACCTAAAATTACGAAGCTCTAGAAAGTCTTATAAATAGTTGGATTCGATTATTTAAGGAATGAACCAAGAGATTTTAAATGGGAAGATCGTCACTTAGTGGGGAGAAATAAAAAAACAGGGCGGAGAGCCCTGTTTAAGATTGTGTTTGCGCCATTCTACTTTTGCGATTGCGTTTCCATTGTCTTGCTTTATACTGACGTTCAAGAGCAGCGACTGGCTTGGTCACAAGTGCATTCTTGACGACAACAGGTGTTTGTTTTACCGAAAAAACGACGGTGTTGACCGCTTTTTTCTTTTCCTCAAAATCTGACATTAGCTGTTGCTGATGAATCGTAAGTTTATCGGTTTCATGCTTGATTGCATTTGTTTTAACCTGCATCCTGGTCGCTGTTTCCTGTAGGCTTTCAATTGAAGGTTTCGCCGCTTTAAAGGTTTTAAATGCCACAAACCCCAGATATGCCAAGGAAGCCACAATGACAGCGATGCTGATATAGACAAGAATCATAAGTTAAATGCCTCCTTAAATAATATTCCTTAAAATGTATTTACCCAAATAAGCGTAGTTTTAACAAAGAAATATTTCATTCCTGATGAGATATATTGGTAAATGGTATAATGAACTGTAAATTTTATTGAGACGGGGAACTATTTTATGGAAAAGTTTGTAGTGATTCTAAAGGAGAAACGAGATGGGGAACTTGATGCCAATCTTTTGAGCAGGCACATCGACCATCTTCGGCATTTAAGCCGAGAGGGAAAATTGATGATCGCAGGTCCCTTTAAAAATAATGAACAGGCCATGCTGGTACTGAACTGTGAGGACATTGATGAGGCGATTAACCTTGTAGAGAGCGATCCTTTTATAAAAGAGAGATATTATAATACATATGAAATTAATGAGTTAATTGTCGCAAATGAGGAAAATAATTGGCTGATGGATAACCAGCAAACGACAGGGAATCTAGTTCACTAATGGCCGAAAAAAAGACTTTCACAAATTGTGAAAGTCCTTTTCTTATTAAAAAAAACTCAATTACTTTGTTTCTGCTTCAATGATTACTTCTTCAATAGCATCTTCAGCAGGAGCTTCTTCAGAAACTTCACCAGCAAGTACAGCAGAGATCAAAGCAGCAACTTGTTTGGCAACTTCACTTGCATTAACACTAGCTTTAGCCTCAGCTTTATTAGCAGCAGAAGTGTTTACTTTTGCTTCTTTTTCAGTAGTAGTTTCTTCAACAGTCACTTCTTCAGCAGCAACTTCTTCAGCAGCAACTTCTTCAGTTACTTCTTCAGAAGCAGTTTCGTCAGCAGCAACTTCATCAGCCACTTCTTCAGAAGTAGTTTCGTCAGCAGCAACTTCATCAGTCACTTCTTCAGAAGTAGTTTCGTCAGCAACAACCTCTTCAGTCACTTCTTCAGCAGCATCTTCTTCGGAAACTTCTACAGAATAATGAACAGCTGAGTGTTCATTAGCGTTCGCTTTAGCATTTTCACTTGCATGGTAAGCTTTAGACTTCATTTTGTTAGCAATAGAAGGAGATACTTTAGTTTCTTCAGTAGCGTCTTCATCAGTCACAACATCTTCAGAAGCGTCTTCGTCAGTCACAACGTCTTCAGCAGTATCTTCGTCAGTCACAACATCTTCAGCAGCGTCTTCGTCAGTCACAACGTCTTCAGCAGGAGTTTCTTCAGAAGCTTCCACAGCAAGAACAGCTGAATTAGCAGCGGCATGCAACTTAGCGTTTGCGCTTGAGTTCTCGTAACCTTGAGAATTGATTTTGTTGGCAGCAGAAGGGTTTACTTTTTCTTCTTCAGTTTCTTCTTCTGTAGTTACAGCGTCTTCATCTTCAGTTTTTACAGTTGCATCTGAATCAAGATTGATGTCCTTAGAATCAGAGTCATTTTCATCTTCATCTTCAGTTTTCACAGTCGCGTCTTTCTCAAGGTCGATGTTCTTAGAATCAGAGTCATTTTCATCTTCGTCTTCAGTTTTTACAGTTGCGTCTTTCTCAAGGTCGATGTCTTTAAAATCAGAATCATCTTCTGTTTCTTCATCTTCCTTTTTCATATCAGCAGCTGGATCAAGATCCTCATCTTCATCTTTCTTTGCTTTTGCATCATTTTCAATGTCAGCAGTTTCTTTAGACTCAGTATCAGCAGCTACTTCCTCTGTTGCAACTGGTTCAACTTCCACCACATCTTCGACAACTGGTTCTTGAACTACAACTTCTTCAGTAGTCGTTTCTTCAGCAGGTGCTTGCTTGACTGGTGCGTGAACAGCTGCATTTGGTGCAGCATGTTTTTTAGCTGTTTCGCTTGCATGTACGCTCGCCTGTGATTTCACTGCTTTTTCTTTCGTCTCAAGCTTAGGTTCTGCTTTTGGCTGAGCCTTTACAGCAGGCTTCGCAGGAACTGCAGGAGTTACTTTTACGGCAGCTTTCTTCGTGTTTACAGTTTTCACTTGCACTGGTTTAACGGAGTGAGATTGTTCTACTTTCACTTTTTCAGGTCCGGCAGCTTGGGTAAAGTGACCGCCTGTCAAGACTCCAATAGACAATACTCCAGCTAACATAAAAGATTTAACAACTTTAGTTCCATTCATATAATTATTCATTTTTATTATTCGCTCCCTTTTTTAATATCGTTATCCGTGGCAAATTGCGTCGGTATACGGTAAAAAAACAGGAGCTGCAATCGGTGGCGGTGATGGAGGGGCATTGACCCACTGGCTTCTAAAAATAGAAGCTCGGGATGAAAATGGCTGGGTAAGAATTAGATTAAAATCTTGATTCCATACGAACCACTTATCAAAAAAGCTTGTGCTGGTACTTCCATTACTTGTCCGGTCACTTGAAGGCCCCCCTGAAGTCTTCGTACGTGATGGAGGATTAGGCAGGTTATCTTGTTTTGGATACCTCTCATTTTCAGAGGAAACAGGTTCATCTCTTTTTATTGGAGGTGTTTGCACACTTGCCTTAGCAGCAGGTTTCATTTTCGAGACCGGCTTTTTGGCAATATCCTGAGAAGGTTCCACCTTTTCCTTCAATCCGGGTGATTGAAGTTTTTTTTCTCTCATAACTCCACTTTCAATATGTATGGATTTCACAGCAGCTTTTTTGTCTTCCGTATTGCTGGGCTTAGGCTTTGATATATTTTTCACTAAGCCTCGCTTTTGTCCAGAAACATTAGTCGGCAAGAGCGTCTTGGCAGCCTTCTCGCTTCTATTTAAAGAGGCATTGGCTTTTCCAGTTGGCTGATGAGCCTGAGGAGGTTTGACAACAGCCTTTGCCTGAACCGGCTTTTCTATTACAGGCTTCCGTTCAGTCTGCGGTTTTTTCACATCAGGTTTTGCTGCAGTCTTTTCAACAGCTTTAGCCTTTTCAGCCTGGACTGGTACCTTTTCCTGGATGACAGACGCATGTTGTTCTCGCTTATCTGTATCTGGAGCTTTTTCAGCAAAAGCAAGGTCGGGTAGAAATATAACCGTGCCAGCAATAAATCCAGTAATAATCAATTTTCGGAAGTGCATCCTTTCACCTCCTTTCAAGATGGATTATTCATGGATAGCATTCTGAATTTCAAACCTTTTTTTGTCGGTTTTTGTTGAATATAAAAATAAACCGTTCTTTTCGCCTAGTACGACGGGAGAGAAGAGGGAAAACGACCTGAGACAAACTACCTTATTTTTTGGCACTTTTAACAAAGAAAAGCAGGAAGTCTTAGACTACCTGCAAACAACATTTATAGTTAGTTTCATTTGAAAAGATCCGATTTGGGAGTTAGAAAGATTCAATTTTTCTTGCCCTTTTGTAAAAAAGTAGTAGAATGAAATTTATGCTTTAACCGTTTAAACGAAAGAAGGATGCACCATGAAAAATCTTAAAATCTATCTAATTCTTACAGGAATCATGTTTTTATGGGGAATGAACGTAACGGCCCTTAAGGTAATTGTCGGAAACTTTCCGCCAATCACAATCACGTCACTGCGTGTCTTCACAGCCGGAATAACTGTATTTATCATTCTCTTTTTCTTGAAAAAAGTCAGACTTCCATCCAGGAAGGAATTAATTTATATAATTGGAGGCGGCATGTTGAATGTTACAGGGCATCACTTGTTCCTGGGACTCGGCCTTAAAGAGACATCAGCTGTTAATGGCGGACTCATTCTGGGCCTTGGTCCATTGCTGACTGCCCTTATGGCCATTCTTTTCCTTGGTAAAAAGCTGACTCATGTACGGACACTTGGTTTTATTTTCGGAGGGATTGGTGTTTCCTTGACCGTGCTCGCAGGCGGCACAGGTTTATCAGGGATGTCTTTAGGTGATTTTTATGTATTCCTGTCGATTCTGTCGCAGGCCATCAGTTTCATCATTATATCGAAGGCAGCAAGAACACTGGATCCTCGCCTGTTGACAGGATATATGCTTGTGTTCGGTTCGATCTTGTTATTTTTCATCGGGCTCTGGAAAGAACCAGGAGGGTTATCGCATATTGGCAACGGCACAATTGGATTATGGAGTGTGTTCTTCGCATCAGCCATTTTTGCGACAGCGGTTGGGCACATGCTCTACAATTACGCGATTGGGATAACGGGACCAGCTGAAGCGTCTATTTTCCTTAATTTGAATACATTTCTTTCAATTATATTCGCAGCCATTTTCCTTGGCGAACACATCACATCCTCACATTTACTCGGCCTGGTCTTCATCGTTTCAGGCGTTATTTTCGGGTCCGGAGCTTTAGAGGAATTAATGCTTAAAAGCAGGGCAAAGCGAAAAGCAGCTTAATAGATTGGTTGAATGAATGCAGGGCGGATGCTCTGCATTTTTTTGTTGTTTAATGCAGGTAGTTGTTATGATATAGGTTCAACCGTAGATAAAATTATCCCAACCGGTGATAAAACCGTTTTAACCGTAGATAAAATCATTCCAACCGGTGAAAAAACTGTCTCAACCGTTGAAAAAACTTTTTCAAATGGTGATCCAACCATCCAATTGTACAAGATTAAAATCAACAAGTTCAAAAACAAGTATATAAGCCTCCCAATCAAGTAAAAAACAATTCAAAAGTCATTAATGATGAAAGCATGCTGTAAACTCAACTGGTGATTTTTACTCAACAACAGAAAAAATCTACAATTCCCCCCTTAATATGTCCGGAATCTGGACACTTTTAAAGAAAGGCCCCCTTAGTATACAGGCTTAATGCTCTTGGCATGATTCTTGCTTTATATAAAATTAGTAAATTTTTATAAAAGTGGAGGTTATGCGGAATGAAAATGAGTGAAGTAAAGGCAATCGTTTCTGGCGGCGCGTCAGGACTGGGTGAAGCAACGGTAAGAAACATCATCAAACAGGGCGGCAAGGCGGCAATCCTGGATTTATCGGAGGAGAGGGGACAAAAGCTTGTTGAAGAATTAGGCGAAAGTGCTGTTTTTGTAAAAACAGATGTATCCAGTGAACAGGATGTCTCAAACGCTGTCAGCAAGGCGATTGATTCCTTCGGTTCCATTAATACGGTGGTCAACTGCGCAGGTATCGGGATTGCGGCTAAGCTACTGTCACGCAAGGGTGTCCATTCCTTAGACATGTTTTCAAAGGTGATTTCAATCAACCTGATTGGCACGTTCAATGTCATCCGCCTTGCATCCGAACAAATGACAAATAACGAGCCAAATGAAACGGGAGAAAGAGGTGTCATCATCAATACGGCTTCTGTGGCAGCGTTTGACGGTCAAATCGGCCAGGCAGCATATAGTGCCTCAAAGGGAGGAGTTGTAGGAATGACATTGCCGATTGCCAGGGAGTTAGCTGCTTTTGGAATCCGTGTGATGACCATTGCGCCAGGTTTATTCCATACCCCAATGTTCGATTCCCTGCCTGCGGAGGCAAGAGATTCTCTCGGAAAAATGGTACCGTTCCCTCAGCGGTTAGGATTTCCAGAGGAATACGCCCATCTCGCCGAAAGCATCATTACAAACCCCATGTTAAATGGTGAAACAATCCGTCTGGATGGTGCAATCAGGATGCAGCCAAAATAAATGAGATTAAGACTCTTTTCTGAAAAGGAAAGAGTCTATTTTGTTTAAAACAACCTCAGAAATAGATAAAAATTCAGCCTGCAAAGTGTACCTTGCCATCCGTAACCCTTATAATGGATATATCAGATTGAATTTTCAGAAATTTAAATAGAGAAACCAACTTCAAAGGGGGGAGAATGAGATGATTGAATTCAGAGATATCGTAACTCCGGTCGATTGTACGATTACGGAAGAAACCACATTGGGAGAGGCAATTGAAATCATCAAACAGATGAAATGGAACCTGCTGCCGGTCACGGATCATCATCGGAATCTCCAGGGTATTTTTACGCGGAGCGGGCTGTATCAAATGATTCTTGACGGCAATCCCCTTGAGTCACAGATAAAAGACTACATAAAAAAGGACGCACGCTCAATACGGATCGATACTCCCTATCAGCAAATTGAACAAATTGTAAAAACGAGCAAGGTTGGTACAGGGGTTGTCCTTGATGAGAATAATAAGGTAATCGGATTGCTCACCAAAACGGAAATGGTACAGTCGCTTCTTAAATCCGCAAACACATTGAAGGAGCAGCTGGAAACGATTTTAAAGAATTCCAATATGGGTGTGCTGATGACAGACGAAAACATGCGGATCATATATGCCAATGAAGCTCTTTCGAAAATTTGCGGCCGCTCAGTAGAGTCGATTCAATCTCAGTGCCTTGAAGACATGTTCCCAGGCTTGCCCATTGAAAACATTGTCCACCATCATTATGAAAAATACAAATCCATTATGCATATTTCAGCATATGAGACGGTGAACCACCGGCAAGGAAAAATTGTTTTATTCCAGGATATTTCCGAAATTGAACTAATGGCTGAAGAGCTTCAAACCGTCAAAAAATTGAAGCTGACCATCGAGACTACACTAGAGCATGCCTACGATGGAATCCTTATGACAGATGAAAGGAATATCATCACGATGGTGAGCCCGCCGATGCTGGAGCTTTTCAGCCTGGAGAAAAAGGATGTCTTAAATCAGCCAGTCGATCTCGTGCTTCCTCAACTCAAGCTTGCCAATGTGTTCAAAACAGAAACAGCGGAAGTCAGTGATTTTCATGAATTGAATGGCATTAAATATATCGTTCACCGAATCCCGATCAAGAAGGATGGGAGGGTCATCGGAGCAATTGGAAAGGTGATGTTTCGGCAATTAAATGAAGTGAGCGAGCTGTTCAAAAAGCTGCAAAAGGCGGAAAGCAAGGCGAGCTTTTACCATCAGCAGCTGCAAAAATCGGAATCAGCAAGATTCACTTGGGACCATATTTTCAGTGAAGACCCTTATATGGAAAAATTAAAGAGAAGTGCCGCAAAAGCAGCGAAAGGCAGATCAACCGTTCTGATTAGGGGAGAGAGCGGGACAGGCAAGGAGTTGTTCGCGCATGCCATCCATAATAGCAGTGCAAGAAGCGATGGAAAGTTTGTCGTCGTGAACTGTGCAGCGATTCCTGAGGATTTACTTGAATCTGAATTTTTCGGATATGAGGAAGGGGCTTTTACCGGGGCGAAGCAGCGCGGCAAAATCGGCAAGTTCGACCTTGCCAACGGCGGCACATTGTTTCTTGATGAAATTGGCGATATGTCACTGGCTCTCCAGGCAAAATTATTAAGAGTTCTGCAGGAGCGCGAATTTTACCGTGTTGGTGGGAATGCCCGCATTAAAGTGGATGTGAGGATTGTCGCGGCGACGAACCGGAACCTAGAGGAAATGGTCAAGGCAGGAGAATTTCGGGAGGACTTGTATTACAGGCTGAATGTCATCTCCCTGAACATTCCGCCGCTGCGAAACCGGCTCCATGATGTGGAGCATTTGACCATCAGTTTAATGAAGGAATTAAATTCGATGCTGGGCACAAGCATAACCGGAATCTCGTCACAGGCTATGAAGGCACTGCTTCAATACGAATGGCCGGGAAATGTCCGTGAGCTTAGAAACGTTCTCGAGCGGGCAATGACTTTTGCTGAGCATGGAAAAATCCAGGGAGAGGATCTTCCTGACTACTTAATTTCTCAAGTGACCGAACCTGCTTTGCCAAGAGTAAGCCTTGCCGAAGACGCGGAACTTGGCGCCATCAGAAAGGCGCTAACCCAGGCAAACGGCAATAAAGCACAGGCAGCCAGGCTGCTTGGGATCAGCCGGTCAGGACTTTATGAAAAAATAAAGAAGTATCAGCTATCAGTATAAAGGATGATTTTAAGTGCAATGGGATAAAAATATCATACATTAATGCCCCCATTCCTGCTCGGTGGCATTGGATTAATGGCCTTCTTTCCATCAAGTTTCTATCCGTATATTCTACTGGTTGTCCCGACTATTTTTTGGACCGTATACTATATATGGAAGCAACGAGATAAAAAATAGAAGCACCCGCATATTTGAACATCAGTGTCCAAAGCAGGTGTCCATTTTCTGGACACTTGCATACATAATCTGCGTGAAGATTCCTTAATAATATTGCCATTTATGTTTTCGGAAAATTGGCATAATTATTGCATGTATAAAATTGGATACGCTTTCAATTTATACGCCAATTTTATCTAGGGGGAAATTCTGTATGGATATCGGGTCATATTTAGCGCAAAATGCAAGGAAAACTCCAGAAAAGCTTGCAATCGAATGTGAAGGCAGAAAGTATACGTACAAGCAGTTTAATGAAGAAGTAAATAAACTGGCGCACGGATTGCTCGGTCTTGGGATTCGCAAAGGCGAAAAGGTCGCTTTAATGATGAAGAACTCTGACAAGTTTGTGTTTGCCTTTTTTGCAGCTGCTAAAATTGGCGCGGTAATCGTACCAGTAAATTTCCGCCTTACATCATCAGAAGTTCATTATATTCTCGAGCAGTCTGGAACGGTGCTTGTTATCTGTGACGAAGAATTCGAGGACACGATCACTTCAGCAAGAGAAGGAACGTGCATCGTCCATGTGATCACGACCGGAACTCCAACCACAGTAGGTCATCACTCATATGAGGGAGTATTGGCTGTCAGTTCGGAAAATCCGCCAATTGAAGTCAACGATCATGACGATCTTGAAATTTTATATACATCAGGAACAACTGGAAAACCGAAGGGAGCCCTTTTTGACCATAAGCGAGTCTTCAATGTAGGGTTGACGATGATGATCAGCATGGGCATCAACCAGGAGGAACGAATCCTTCATATCGCACCGCTGTTCCATTCAGCTCAGCTTAATCTGTTTCTTATTTCAGGAGTCGTACTTGGGGCAACGCATATTATCCATCGTGATTTCCATCCGGTGAAAACGCTAGAGGCAATTCAGGAGCATAAGATTACCCATTTCTTCGGAGTCCCTGCAATGTATAACTTTATGCTGCAGGTACAGAATGCTGCCGATTATGACCTTTCTTCGATAAAAAGATGCGGATATGGCGCCGCACCGATGGCACCTGAGCTAGTACGAAAAAGCATTGAGTTGTTCCGTACAGACCAGTTCTATAATCTATGCGGCTTAACCGAGGCTGGTCCAGGCGGAATCCTGCTGAATCCCGAAGGACATAAAAATCATTTTGGAAAAGGCGGAAAGGCAGCATTCCTGACTGAAGCCAGAGTCGTCAATGAAGAAGGCAAGGAGATCAAGCCAGGTGCAGTCGGTGAATTTATCATCAAGGGCGAATCCATTATGAAGGAATATTACAAGAAGCCAGAGGAGACAGCAAAAACAATTAAAGAGGGCTGGCTTTATACGGGAGATTTGGCAACGATTGATGAAGAAGGCTTCATAACGCTTGTCGACCGGAAAAAAGACATGATTATTTCTGGCGGTGAAAATGTGTACTCTATCGAGGTTGAGGAAGTTCTGTATGAACACCCTGCTGTATTGGAAGCAGCGATCATCGGCCTCCCGGATGAAGTTTGGGGAGAAGCTGTCTGTGCAGTCATTGTGCCGAAACAAGGTACGGCTGTGGATGAACAGGAACTGAAAAGCTTCTGCCGCCAAAAACTAGCAGGCTACAAGATTCCTAGAAGGATATTCATTGAGGAAGCACTGCCAAGGAATGCTTCTGGAAAAATATTAAAGTACCAGCTGCGCCATAAATTAAATGAAGTAAAGCAGCAGTAAATGAATGAAAGGAGAGAGAAAAAGAATGAAACACCCTTATTTAACGGATGACCACGAAATTTTTCGCAGATCACTAAGGAAGTTTTTAGAGAAAGAAGCATATCCATTTTATGAACAGTGGGAGGAGGACAGGATGATCCCGCGTTCCTTCTGGACGAAAATGGGGGAACAAGGCTATCTTTGCCCTGATATTGATGAGCAGTATGGCGGGAGTGAGGTTGACTGGGGATTCGCAGTCGTCATCAATGAAGAGCTGGAACGGGTGGGCTCCGGGCTTGTAGGCGTAGGCCTTCATAATGATATCGTGGTTCCTTATATTACTGCTTTCGGCACGGAAGAACAAAAGAAAAGATGGCTGCCTAAATGCACAACAGGTGAAATCATTACAGCAATTGCGATGACTGAGCCTGGTACAGGTTCGGATTTGGCAAACATCCAGACAACGGCCATCCTTGATGGCGACCACTACATTTTAAACGGCCAAAAAACATTTATTACAAATGGAATCCAGTCAGATCTGATTGTAGTCGCCTGTAAAACAGATCCGAAAGCAAACCCGAAGCATAAGGGTGTAAGCCTGCTTGTGGTCGAACGTGATACACCTGGTTTTTCACGGGGAAGAAAGCTGAATAAAGTTGGGCTGCATTGCCAGGACACAGCTGAATTAATTTTTGAAGACTGCCGGGTGCCAAAGGAAAACCTGCTTGGTGAAGAGGGCAAAGGCTTTCTCTACTTGATGGAAAAACTGCAACAGGAGCGCCTGCTTGTGGCAATTGCCGCTCAGACCGCGTCCGAGGTGATGCTGAAGCAGACGATTGAATACGTGAAAAGCCGTGAAGCATTCGGCAAGCCGGTTAGCAAATTCCAAAACACCCAATTTAAAATCGTCGAAATGGCAACTGAAATAGAAATGAGCCGGGCCTTCCTTGACCAGTTGATCGGCGAGCATATCGAGGGAAAAGATGTCGTAACCAAAGTGTCGATGGCAAAATGGAAGCTGACCGACAGCGCGCGGAAAATCGCGGCTGAATGCATGCAGCTTCATGGCGGCTACGGCTATATGGAAGAATACGAGATTGCCAGAAGGTTCCGCGATATTCCGGTAGCGAGTATTTATGCTGGGACGAATGAAATCATGAAGACGATCATTGCGAAGAATTTGGGGTTATAGACGGGGTAGGTATAAATAGAACATTGGAACAATTCGGGAGCCAAAACCGTCTCAGGAATGCTTCAATAAGGTTCATTGGAACACTGGGAGGGACGAAAACTCTTCTATGATGTTCCAATAGGGTTCATTGGAACAGTGTGAGAGCGAAAAAACCATCAGGGATGTTCCAATAGGGTCCATTGGTACGGTGTGAGAGTCAAAAACCCTTCCGTGATGTTCCAATAGGGTCCATTGGAACACTGTGAGAGTCAAAAACACTTTAGGGATGTTCCAATAAAGTCCATATAAATCACCAAAGTCGCTAAAACTTAAAAAACAAACACATGCGATTAACAGAAAGGAAGATTCATATATGCGTGAAGTTGTAATAGTGGAAGGTGTAAGAACACCGGTTGGCAGAAGAAAAGGATTGCTGAAGGATATTCGGCCGGACGACCTGGCTGCAGAAGTACTGAAAGAGGTTGTGAAACGAGCCGGCATTGATGCTTCCCTTGTTGAAGATGTGATTCTTGGCTGCGTTACACAGGCAGGCGAGCAGGCAGGTGACATTGCAAGGGTGGCAGCCTTGAATGCTGGCTTTCCGATTGAAGTGCCGGGTACGACAATTGATCGTCAGTGTGGATCGAGCCAGCAGGCTGTCCACTTTGCAGCACAGGCAATCCTGGCAGGTGACATGGATGTCGCCATCGCCGGTGGCGTGGAGAATATGTCAAGAGTGCCGATGGGATCGAATTATCAGGATGCGGTTCCTTTCAGCCCGAAACTGAAGGAGCGCTACGAAATTATCCATCAGGGGCTGTCTGCGGAGAGAATCGCCGAGAAATATGGATTTACCCGCACAGAGCTTGACGAGTTCTCAGCTGAAAGCCACAGACGAGCCCTGAAGGCACAGGCAGAAGGTTATTTTAAAAAAGAAATCATGCCGCTCGAGGTCACACTTGAAAATGGTGAAAAAACCTTGATGACCGAAGATTCAGGCCCACGTGAAGGCACGACATCCGAGGTTCTCGGAGGCTTAAGGACGGTATTTAAAGAAGATGGGGTCATCCATGCAGGGAACTCGAGTCAAATCAGTGACGGAGCTGCAGTACTCCTTCTGATGAGTCGAGAAAAGGCAGAAGAGTTGGGAGTTAGACCGCGCTTCAAGGTACATACAAGAGTGGTTGTCGGCTCTGACCCGACCTTGATGCTGACAGGGCCTATTCCAGCAACGGAAAAAGCTTTGCAAAAAGCCGGGCTTAAGCTTGAGGATATTGATGTTTTTGAAGTGAATGAAGCGTTTGCTCCCGTTCCGATGGCATGGCTTAAGGAAACGGGTGCTGACCCTGCTAAGCTGAATCCAAATGGAGGAGCAATCGCGCTTGGACATCCGTTAGGAGCAAGTGGCGCACGCCTTATGATCTCCATGATGCACGAACTGGAAAGAACCGGTGGACGCTATGGGCTGCAGACGATGTGTGAAGGCCATGGAATGGCGAACGCCACGATTATTGAAAGGCTGGATTAAAGCATACCTAAAGATTTCATAATCGATTATCTTCAGTCACCTTGTAATAGTTTCATAGAGTATCTCCAGCAGCATACACCCAGCTAATGCACAGTAAAGCAAAAAAAACGACATTTTACCAGGAGGAATGAAAATGAGCACGACGATCGGCAAAATTTTTGACCTGACCGTAATGAAATTCCCGAACAAGGAAGCCCTCTATGATGCCCGCAAAAATGTCCGCTTTACTTACAGTCAATGGAACGATGAAGTAAACCGGCTTGCGAATGCCCTTTTAAATGAAGGGGTGAAAAAAGGTGATCGAGTATCCACCTTCCTTTTCAATACTGAGGAGCTGGGTACAGCCTTCTTTGCCTGTGCCAAAATCGGTGCAATCTTTAATCCTATCAATTTCCGGCTGATGGGCGAAGAGGTTGCTTACATCCTGAACGATGCTGCTCCAAAGGTTGTTCTTTTTGAAAAAGCAGTGGAACCGGTTATTGCTTCGATTGAAAATCGCTTCCCTCATATTGCTTTCTGGTTCATTGATGCCGAAACGCCGGATTATGCTGCGAGCTACCATGAAAAAGTGCAGTCTGCGGAACCACAGCCGGTAGATATTGAAGTAAATGAAAATGACTTGTATGCAATCATGTACACAAGCGGGACGACGGGCAGGCCAAAGGGGGTTATGCACAAGCACCGTAATATGGTGGAACAAAGCCTCCTTGTGATTGGTTCAACTAAATTGAGGGCGAAGGATGTTGGTCTCGTGACTGCGCCCATGTTCCATTGCGCCGAGTTGCACTGTGCATTCCTCCCAAGGGTTCATGTCGGCGGGAGCAATGTAATCCTCCATCAATTTGCACCGAAAAAAGTGCTGGAATTGATTGATTCTGAAAAAGTGACAAAATTCTTTGCTGCGCCAACGATGTGGAATATGCTCCTCCAGGAAAAAATAGAGGACTATAATATCGAAAGTCTGAAGCTTGGCCTTTACGGTGCCGCTCCAATGGCGCCATCGCTTGTCCATGCCTGCCATGACAAACTGGGGATTAAGCTGGTCCAGGCATACGGAATGACGGAAATGGGACCGGCAATTACCTTCCTTTCTGAAGACGATCAGCTTTCCAAAGCAGGTGCAGCAGGCCAGGCTTGTTTGAACCATGAAATCAGGATCGTCAGGCCGAATGAAGAAGGCCCTTCAGATCCAGATGATATCCTGCCTCCAGGAGAAAGCGGTGAAATCATTGTCCAGGGCCCTTGCATAATGTCAGGCTATTTTAATCGTGAAGAGGCTTCGGAAAAAGCGATGTATAAAGGCTGGTATCATTCTGGCGATATCGGTTACCTGGATGAAGATGGTTATCTATGGGTCAAGGACAGGGTAGATGACATGATTATAAGCGGCGGAGAAAACATTTATCCGCGGGAGGTTGAGGATGTCCTGCATGCGCATGAAGGCGTTCTTGACGTGGCCATAGTAGGTCAGCCGGATGACCGGTGGGGTGAAAGTGTCACTGCCTTTGTTGTAAAAAAAGATCCTCAGGTCACGGAGGAGCAGCTTGACGAATGGTGCAAGAACAGCGACAGCCTGGCGAATTACAAACGTCCGCGTAAATATCTATTCGTTGAGGCTCTGCCGCGAAATGCAAGCGGAAAAATCCAGAAGTTCATGCTCCGTAAACAAATGGAAGAGCTGTTTTCTAATTGACTGTCAGCGTACAAGAAAGGAATTTGAACAATGCTGAATGGGATTAAAATTATTGACTTCACGAATTATATACCTGGCCCTTTTGCGACGCTGAGGCTGGCTGATTTAGGAGCGGAAGTCATAAAGGTGGAAGCCCCAGAAGGAGACCCTGCCAGGAATACAGGTAACGGTTACGTATTTACTGCTCACAACCGGGGGAAAAAAAGCATTGTGATCAATCTGAAGCATGGAGAAGGAAGGCAAATAGCACTTGGTCTCCTTGCAGATGCAGACGCTGTCGTTGAGAGTTTCCGCCCTGGTGTGATGGAAAAGCTCGGACTCGGATATGAGACGGTAAGCTATATAAATCCCGGCATTGTCTATTGCTCGATTACTGGCTACGGAAACAGCGGACCGATGTCTCAGCTTGGCAGTCACGACTTAAATTACATGAGTCTAAGCGGTGCCCTTGCCCAGCTGAAGGATAGCAGCGGGAAGCTAATTCATCCATCAAATACATTTGCCGACTATATTGGCGGCATGGCAGCCAGCGAGCGCATCCTCGCTGGTCTGGTCGCCCGCGGATCAACAGGAGAGGGGAGTTATCATTGCATTTCAATTGCTGACAGCATGGCATCCTTGATGGCGAACCATGTCCTGATTGAAAAAGAAACTGGATATCCAAATGGTGTCTCTGCGTTGAATGGTAACGTAATTTCATATGGACTCTATGAAACCAAGGATGGTCGATCTATTAGCCTGGCTGCTCTTGAACCGAAGTTCTGGAGAAATTTTTGCCAGGCTGTCGGCAGGGAAGATTGGCTGCCTGCCCATTATTCAAAACCGGATGAAACCAATCCAATATACAAGGAACTTGTTAATTTTTTTAAAAGCAAATCCCTCTCAGAGTGGACTGGATTTGGGATGAAGGTCGACTGCTGCATTGCCCCTGTTTTGGAGGCCGGCGAGGTTGCAAATTATCCTTATTTTAAGGAAAAGAACTTTGTTTCCTCAGAGGGACAAATTAAAATGCATGGAGACAAATTTGAGGTTTCACCAGCACCGCCGCCTCAAAAAGGAGAACAGACTGAAGCTGTTTTAAGAGAATCACTTGGAGTGACTGAACAGCAAATCAGAGATTGGCAGACTAAGGGTGTCTTATAAAATCGCATTTTAAGAGAAGCGGAAGGGGAAATGTCAGTATGATGAATGTTCCACTAACAGTAGGATCACTATTGGAAAGAGCAGAAAAGTTTTTCCCGAAAAAACAGGTAGTTTCAAGGACCTTATCTGGAATCCATCGGTTTACTTACAAGGAAATTGGCGAACGCACCCGCAGGCTTGCCAGTGCCCTTGAAAAGCTCGGAGTCAACAAAGGAGACAGGGTCGGCACCTTTGCCTGGAATCATCATCGTCATCTGGAAGTCTACTTCGCTGCGCCGGGGATGGGTGCGGTGCTGCATACAATCAACATCCGCCTGTCACCGGAACATGTCTCTTATATTATCAATCATGCAGAAGACAAGGTTCTTTTAATAGATGAGGATTTGCTGCCGTTGATTGAACGGAGCAAGGAGCAATTTAAAACCGTAGAGGCCTATATCATCATGACGGATAAGGATGAGCTTCCAGAAACAACGCTTGAGCCAGTCTATTCCTATGAAGCCCTGCTCCGTGAAGCCAGCCCGAATTTTGAATTCGTTAAGGATCTCGATGAAAATGATCCGGCTGGAATGTGCTATACATCGGCCACGACAGGGAATCCAAAGGGTGTAGTTTACTCTCACAGAGGAATTGTGCTGCACAGCTTCGCATTTGGATTGGCAGATACTGCTGCACTATCGGAAACGGATGTCGTCCTTCCAGTTGTGCCGATGTTCCATGCCAATGCCTGGGGGCTGCCGTTCGCCGCGACCTGGTTCGGATCGACTCAGGTGCTGCCTGGGCCGCTGTTTACGCCAAAGCTGCTGGCAGAGCTGATCGAACAGGAGAAAGTTACTTTTACAGCTGGGGTTCCGACTATATGGCTCGGCCTGTTGAACGAGCTCGAAAATGGAAGCTATGATACTACTTCCTTAAGATCCATCGTCTGCGGAGGTTCAGCTGCACCGCGGGGAATGATCAAAGCTTTTGAAACGAAATATAAGATTCCGTTCCTTCACGCATATGGCATGACCGAGACGACTCCGCTGGCCACTGTATCACGCCTGAAAAGCTATCAGGTCGGCTTGGACGAGGATGAAATCCTCGACATCCGCTCGAAGCAGGGCCTCCTTGTGCCAGGCCTGGAAATGAAAGTAATCGGCGGCAATGGAGAAGTCAAATGGGACGGCGAGGAAATGGGTGAACTCCTGCTTCGCGGGCCATGGATTGCTGATGAGTATTATAAGGATGAACGTTCTAATGACGCGTTCAAGGACGGATGGCTGTACACTGGGGACGTAGCAACCATTGATGAAGAAGGCGTCATCAAGCTCGTTGACCGCACCAAGGACCTAATTAAGAGCGGAGGAGAATGGATTTCGTCAGTTGATTTAGAGAATGCATTGATGGCACATGAAGCGGTTTTCGAAGCGAGCGTCGTAGCCGTTCCGCACCAGCAATGGCAGGAACGACCGATTGCCTGCGTCGTCTTGAAGGAACAGTATAAGGATCGAGTCGATAAACAAGAACTGCTCGATTTCATCACACCGCAATTTGCCAAGTGGTGGCTCCCAGATGATATCATCTTTATGGAAGAAATCCCGAAGACTTCAGTTGGTAAATTCCTGAAAAGAGCCTTGCGCGACCAGTTAAAGGACTATCTGGCGCAGAAATCATAAGCAATAAGGACTGGCCGCATTTTGCGGCCGGTTTTTTTGTGCTCTTGGTGAGGAGATTGGGAATAGAATCTTAGCCGATGCAAAAACGAAAATCCTAATGAAGCCAACCATCATGAAATGTCCAAAATATATTCCAATCACTCCTAACTTGATTATTTTTCTAATAACATTACGCTTGGTCGAGGTTGTTTTGTATAAATAGACTTTTTTAAATCAACATATTTAAAGCAAGAAATGTTACGAAAACAGCCTTCATCAAAATTTAATTCTTGAATGTGAAGTGCATTTAATATATTATATGTTTAAACACTTAAACACTTAAACACTTAAACGTTTAAATATCTAAATGTTTGGGGAAAATCAGGAGGTATTTCAATAATGAACAAAACAGTTTTAATCACTGGAGCAACAAGCGGTTTAGGATATGAATTTGCAAAGATGTTTGCTGCCGATGGGTATGATTTAGTGCTGGTAGCACGGAATAAATTGAAAATGGAAGAGATAAAGAGTCATTACTCAAATACAAAAGTTACTGTTATTGAAAAAGACCTAAGCAAGCAATATGCGGCCAAAGAAGTTTTTGAGGAAGTCAAAGCTGCTGGTATTACGATTAATACATTAGTGAATAATGCAGGTTTTGGGTTAATGGGTAAATTTGAGGACCTGCAAATTAGCAAACAATCGGAAATGATTCAATTAAATATCACGGCACTTACTGAATTGACATATTACTTTTTACCTGAAATGAAAAATAGTTCGAATGCAGCAAGAATTCTTAATGTTGCCAGTACTGCTGCTTTCCAGCCCGGTCCTTTGATGGCGGTTTACTATGCAACGAAAGCGTACGTTCTGTCATTTTCAGAAGCATTGGCTGAAGAGCTGACTGATACGAATGTAACAGTAACCACGCTTTGCCCGGGAGCCACAAAGACGAATTTTGCTTCCGTTGCCAATGTTGAAAAGACAAAAATGTTCAGCGGCGCGATGTCATCACAAGAAGTAGCTGAAGAAGGATATCGAGCACTTTTATCTGGAAAGCGGGTAGTCATCACTGGCAGCACGAACAAACTAGGAGCGTATGCCGCAAAATTCCTTCCAAGAAGCTTAGCAGCTAAAATAGCCAAATATGTTGCGAAAGAGGCATAACTGCGTTTTAATATTGGAAAAAGAAGAATAAAGGAGATCGTTCAATGGGGGAACAAGCAATCGAAGTTTTTCGTTCGTGTATACCGCTCTTTACTGCTTTAAGTGATCCAGCCAGGCAGGATATCATATTGCTTTTGGCTGAGCACGAGAGTTTAAGTGTTAACCACATTGCAGAGCATTCAACTTTATCGCGGCCGGCCATTTCCCATCATTTAAAAATCCTGCGTGAACAGAATATTGTGGCAATCGAACAAAAGGGCACACAGCGGTATTATTCTCTCTCTCTGGACAATTCGGTAGAGCTATTGAAAAAGTTGATACACACCGTGGAAAATGAATGTATGTAAATTTGAAAACCTGGAGCTTTGCTTCAGGTTATTTTATTTGCATAAAAAATTACTTTATTTTCTATATTATGGTTGAAAATCACTAATAATTATTTTATTATTTAGTTAAATAACTAAATATCTAAACTAAGTATTATACAAGGAGGCTTCATACTTTGAATGAGGCATTCAAAGCTTTATCAGACCCAACTAGAAGAAAGATTTTAGACCTTTTAAAGGAAAAAGATTTAACAGCAGGAGAAATTGCAGATCATTTCAATATTTCAAAACCAAGCATTTCCCAGCATCTTAAATTGCTGAAGCATGCCGGTCTGGTCCAGGATGAAAAGCAAGGTCAGTTTATTATTTATTCACTGAATATTACGGTTTTTCAGGAGTTAATCAGCTGGGCATTCAGTTTTACCGATAAAAAGGGGGATCAATAATATGAGAAAGCATTTTTTACCTTTAACGTTGATTGGCTTGATGATGATGGCCTGGATAATCACCTACCCTAAGCTCCCGGACCAGGTTCCGATCCACTGGAATCTAACTGGTGAAGCAGATGGTTTTGCTGCCAAGATTAATGCAATGTTCTCCACACTGGGCATCATGGTGCTGATTTATGTCTCAATGGCTTTTCTGCCTAAAGTAGACCCGCGTAAATTAAATTACCAATATTTTTCAAAGAGTTATAACATCATGATGAATGTTCTTCTCAGTGTCTTTTTTGTTATCAATCTATTTATCATTTTTAATGCCGCGGGTTATGATGTGCCGATCGCAACCATGGGTCCTTTGGTCGTCGGGATCATCTTCATGGTTTTAGGGAATTACATGCCTCAGATCCGGTCTAATTTTTTCATAGGCATTCGCAATCCCTGGACACTGAGCAGTGATGAAGTCTGGAAAAAGACACACCGGGCTGCCTCTAAAATTTTCTTTTTCGGAGGCCTTGTAATGATAGCTGCCACATTTGTGCCTGCCTTTTGGAAGGAAACCGTCTTTTTCGCAGTTATCGCAATTACGGTGATCACCCCCTACCTGTATTCATATTTACTCTACAGAAAGAGTGGAGCAGACCGGCCCTGAAAAAAGGGCCGTTTTTTTTATCTTTCAATTCAAAAAATTCCCCAAACAAGGTATGATAAAAGATATGAAAATTCGATGGGCGAAATAATTATAGGTGTTATTTACTGGAGGGCTTTACTTCATGAAAGTTTTTTCTTTTATAAAACCATACCGCATTCCGATTGCAGCTGCACTTAGTTTAATGCTAATAGAGCTGGCGGTCGAGCTATGGCAGCCGCTGTTAATGGCGAAAATTATTGATGAAGGAATCGTTGAGAAGGATTTGGACACGATTATCAAATACGGAGGGGTCATGCTCGGTCTTTCACTGCTGGCTTTTGCATCTGGCATTACAAATTCATTTATCGCAGCTCATGCTGGCCAGAGCTTTGGATTTGATTTAAGGGAGAAGCTCTTTGGCAAGGTCCAGTCTTTTTCTTTCACAAATTTCAGCCGTTTCCCTGCATCTTCTTTGATCACGAGAATAACGAACGATGTCACACAGTTGCAGAATACCGTTTTCATGAGCCTGCGGATTGCAATGCGTGCCCCGCTTATGGTCATTGGCGGAATTGTCATGGCTATGCTTGTCAATGTAAAATTGGCCCTCGCCTTCGCTGTCATTATGCCCCCGCTGTTAGTATTCCTCATCTGGATCATGACAAAGGCAGCTGGATTATTTAAAAATGTCCAGAAACGCCTTGATAAGGTGAATAGCGTCATGAGAGAAAACCTTGTCGGTATGAGGCTGATAAAGGCTTTCGACAGAGGTGACTATGAAGGCACAAGGTTTGAAAGTGCAAACAATAATCTCAGGGACAAAACGGTTTTTGCGCTAAGAGTAATAGAAGCCACGATTCCGATTCTGCTGCTTTTCATGAATATGAGTATCATAGCCGTGCTTTGGTTTGGAAAAATAGAGGTACTGAAAGGAACGGTATCAGTTGGTGAGGTAGTCGCAATCGTGAACTACGCCGCCAGAATTACAACTGCCTTCTCCATGTTTTCTTGGATCATCATGGTGTTATCCCGTTCAAGAGCATCTGCTGAGCGCGTGGAGGAAGTGTTGAACGAAGAAATTGATTTACAGGACAGTGCCGATAGCATCGCTGAAAATGAAATAACAAATGGGAAAATACAATTCAAAAATGTGTCTTTCCAATTTCCAAACACGACGATTCCGATCCTGCAAAATCTAACGTTTACTATTGAATCGGGTGAAACGGTGGCAGTCCTGGGTGCCACAGGGGCTGGTAAAACTGCCATGTTCCAGCTTATTCCTCGCCTTTACGATGTAACGGAGGGAGAAGTCAGGATTGACGGCCGCAATATAAAAGAATTGAAGCTTAAAACCCTCAGGGAGCAAATCGGTTATGTGCCGCAGGAAGCACTATTGTTCACTGGCTCGATTAAGGAAAATCTGGCATGGGGAAAAGAAGATGCGACGTCTGATGAAATGATCGAGGCAGCAAGTAATGCGCAAATCCATGAAACGATTGCAAAGCTTCCTAACAAGTACGAAACACTTTTAGGACAAAAGGGCGTTAACCTTTCTGGCGGACAAAAACAACGTTTGTCAATCGCCAGGGCACTGATCAAAAAACCAAAAATCTTGCTGCTTGATGACAGCACGAGTGCACTTGACTTGAAAACAGAAGCGAGGCTGCTAGATGCTGTCAGTAAATACAAATGTACAACAATTATTATCACTCAGAAGATCAGTACTGCTAAAGAGGCGGACAAAATCCTTCTGCTGGAAGAAGGCACTTTAACCGCTGCTGGAGACCACGACTTTTTACTAAAACATTCCCAGCTTTATCGGGCAATTTATGAATCCCAATTTGGGGAGGTGAAGGCAGAGTGTTAAAAAAGAAATCAAGCAATGTGAAGGAAGATGCAAGACAAAAATCGATTGGTCTTGGCTCCACCGTTAAAAGGATTTGGTCTTATCTTGCAGATCACCGAAGCTTAATTATGCTGGTCCTTTTGATGGTTCTCGCAAGCTCTGGCCTTGGTCTCCTTGGACCATTTCTGATTGGCTGGGGCATCGATGAATACCTGGCAAAAGAAACAACTGAAGGGTTCATCTGGCTGTTATTGGGACTCGCCGCTGTATATATATTGCATTCTCTGAGCTTGTGGCTGCAAAGCTACTGGATGATTGGAATTGCACAAGAGACTGTCTATACAATGAGGAAGCAGCTTTTCAGACATTTTCATAAACTGCCGATAGACTTTTTCAATAAACGCCAGCATGGGGAACTGATGAGCAGGGTCACAAATGATATAGAAAACGTCAGCTCCACCCTCAATTCTTCTGTAATCCAGATTTTCTCCAGTTTGCTTACCTTAGTCGGGACTCTTATCGTCATGATCTGGCTGAGCCCGCTCCTGACGATTGTTACTATGGTAATCGTACCTGTCATGTTCTTGGGGATGAAATGGATTACGAATCGGACTGGCAAACTGTACAAAGAGCAGCAGCGCAGGCTCGGTGAAATGAACGGCTACATTGAAGAAACGATTTCCGGTCAAAAGATCATTAAATCCTTTTCGCAGGAAAATAAGGTTATTGAAGAGTTCAGGATAAAAAATAAGGAATTAAAGGAATCAGGATATTGGGCACAAACGTTTACTGGTTTCATTCCTAAATTGATGAATATGCTGAATAACCTGAGTTTTACTCTCGTGGCTGCCGTAGGAGGCTACTTTGCCTTGAAAGATATGGTTTCGATCGGAACCATTGTCATTTTTACTGAATACGCAAGGCAGTTTACAAGGCCGCTGAATGATTTGTCTAACCAATTCAACACCTTGCTGTCAGCAGTAGCCGGTGCTGACAGGGTGTTTGACATTCTTGATACTGATGAGGAAGCCATCGATGAGAATGCAGCTGCTCCTCTTCCAGAAATTAAAGGGAAGGTAGAATTCAAACAGGTAAGCTTCTCTTATGAAAAGGGAGGCGATACTGTTTCCAGCTTATCATTCAAGGCAGACCCAGGAGACAGCATTGCCTTAGTGGGGCCAACAGGAGCAGGGAAGTCCACCATCATCAATTTGATTTCTCGCTTTTATGAACCAGATAGTGGTTCAATTCTAATCGATGGTCACGACAGTAGAAAAATAAAACGTGAAAGCCTTCGCCAGCAAATGGCTTTTGTTCTTCAGGATTCCTTTCTTTTTCAAGGGAGTATAAGGGAGAATATACGATACGGAAGGTTGGACGCCAGCGACGAAGAAGTCGAAAAAGCGGCCAAAGCTGCAAATGCACACTCTTTTATAACAAGGCTGCCAGAAGGATATGATACAGAATTAAAGCAGGACGATGCGGGGATCAGTCAGGGTCAGAAACAGCTGCTTTCAATTGCAAGGGCAATCCTTGCTGATCCATCCATCTTGATTTTGGATGAGGCAACGAGCAGCATCGATACCATCACAGAACTGAAAATCCAGGAAGCACTTCAGCATTTGATGAAGGGAAGGACTACCTTCATCATTGCCCATAGATTGAATACAATCAAGAACGCAGACCAGATTATTGTAATTGAAAGTGGACACATCATAGAAAAAGGCAGCCATGAGGAACTGCTAGGACAAAAAGGTTTCTATCATGGCTTATATACAAGCCAGTTGGAAAAGAAAACATTAATAAATTTGTAGAGAAGGAGCCTTAGGGCTCCTTTTCTTTTACGATAATCCATGAGAAATCAAAGGTGGAAATGCGACAAATTTCCCGGGGAATAGAGGATTAGTGAAAAGTTTGTCGTATTTTTATAAAAACACCACTTCGAATGGAGTAGATCAGATGCTTGCCGAGAAACTGCTGCTAGACTTATTGATCATTCTTATGCCAATTTTTATTAATAGCATCCTTTCGGAAAATAAAAAACTCGGACAATCTCCTTATTTATGTGGGATTCTTCAAAGTGTTTCTGTTTTTCTTTGTCTGGTGTTTTCATACGAAGAAGGCGGACTGTATTGGGATTTACGGTATGTTCCGTTAGTTCTTGGCTTTTTATATGGAGGCCCTGTTGCCGGTGGTGTGGTGCTGGCTACGTATCTGATCACAAGGACATTTTTAGGGGGAGAGATCCTTCTTGGGTATGCAAGTGGCTTTTTCGCAGTAATCGTCCCGGTTATCTTTATGAAAAAGTTTTGGAAGCATGAGGCAAAAACGAGAATAAGGACAGCGGTGTTTGTTGGGTTTTGGCCTGCGTTTGCGATGCTTACTATCCTGGTGATACATGTTTTTACAAATGGTGCCTCTCCGGAGAATACAAACAAGTTGATGATGAATGTCGCTATCTTTGGTGTGATTCAAGTTTTTGCAGTTTGGATTTCCGCTATTCTGAATGAATCCATAATCGAAAAAAATTTAATGAGAAAAGAAATATTGCGGGCTGAAAAACTGAATACCCTTGGCGAACTCGCGGCATCGATCGCCCATGAAATTCGCAATCCACTTACGGTTGTTAAAGGATTTCTACAGATGATGCATAAACAAGAAAAAGGAGATAATTATTATTATCTCAGCCTCGTGCTGACGGAGCTCGGACGTGCAGAAGCCATCATCAATGATTACCTGAATTTTGCCAAGCCACAATTCGAAAAACTGGAAGATGCAGAATTGGCAAAAATTATCACAGAGGTATCCATTCTCCTTGAAGCCTTTGCCGCAAAGGAGAATGTCCAAATCAATGTGAAACTTGAATGGGAAGTGTTTGTGAAGGCAGACCGGAATCAGTTGAAACAGGCACTTGTGAACATCATAAAGAATGCAGTGGAAGCAACAGATGAAGGTGGAGAAGTTTCCATCGTTCAGAGAACGATCGGGGACGAATCATACATAACGATTACCGATAATGGAAAGGGAATGGACAGTGAGCAGATTGCCAGGCTGGGAACCTTATTTTATACAACGAAAGATAAAGGAACAGGGCTTGGAACTTCAGTGTCTATAAAAATCATTGAAGCAATGGGCGGAATTATTTCATATAAAAGTGAGTTAGGTGTTGGAACTGAAGTCACGATTGTATTGCCATCATTCAAAAACACACTCTTTAATAATGAAAATGACATTAATAGCGCGATTTAAAAAACAGCCTATCGGGTTTGATCCCAATAGGCTGTTTAAATGTAATAGAAAAAGCGAACCGGCTACGGTTCGCTTTCGAGTAACTTGCTACTCCACAAGATGTATATTATACGTCAATTATAAACTGTGCCGCGGTACAAAATTCCACTTGACCATTTTTAAACCTAAACGACGCAAGCCCTACCTCTCTTGCATCCTAACGGCTCCGAAGCCGATCCAGTGTGAATAAGTTGTTACCTAAAAATAAAAGCAGAACGCCATTAATTGTTTACATTGTTAATCGATGTGTTTCAAGTTACTTCTTTATTGGCGAAGCTTATTCATTATAGTTCATTTTCCAGCTGCTGTCAACTGTGATTTCTGTCATAAAATTGTCAGCATCGATATTTCTATTTATTATTTAAGTTTTGCTGAGCTAATCTTACGAGTTCCCGAACCATATTGCCGCCAAGTTTGCCGCCGACTTTTCCAGCCTCGCGGGTGGTAAGGCCTCCGTTATACCCTTTGTTTAAAGGGATACCAACCTCTTTAGCTGTTTCAAATTTGGCATCCTCTGGTTTCATCGTGCCGGCTACCTGCGCTTTCAATTGATCCAAAGCCTGTCTTGCTTCAGGTACAAGAATCTTATTTCTTCTAGCCATGGTGTAATCCCTCCAAGTGGATCAGTTTCTTTATTTGGGTTTATTATGTGTAATTTAGAACCTTATTTATTCACATTCCATCAATTTAAAGGGAAAATCACTAGTTTTTTTCCTGAAAAGGGTGGGTAAATAAATTGCTGAAATTTTTATCCTCACAGTTATCAACAACGTAAACTTTGGATTTACAATTGCTCCACAGGTTTATCCACATTATCCACATGAAAACACATAAGTTAAAAATTAGGTCGCCAAGCATTGAAAAATATAGCTGATCATAAAATTACTCACAATATCCACAGATCTGTGGATAATGTATCGGAGCAGTAAAGAATATCAAAAAAATAAATTGAACAATTAGTGAATTCAATTGTTAAAAATGGTGTAAAGGAGTATATTGAACTTATCGAAAGTTAGTGAAGTTTTTCACATAATTTTCTCTTCCTAGCTGATGAAACATTCCCCCTCTCCCTTAAATCAAAAGCAGGATCCAAATGGATCCTGCTTTTGATTGTTTTATGACTAGAAAGCATAAAATTCACTTCGAGAATTGTCCAGCTCCAGCGCCTAGCCCCTCGAGTCGCTTCGGTCCTGCCAATGAAGTCAAAAAGCGACTTCACTGTCAGGCCCTCCAGCGCTTGTCGGGGCTGACCAAGGCGCTTGCGCTTTTCTTATCAGGGTTATTTCATTTTTCTTTTCGCACGTCCATCAGCAGCTTTTGAGCGGGCCAATGCTTCAAGGTCGGCCTGGTCGGCAAGCTCACGATTGAATTCAACATCGATTCCATCTGATTTCATGTTTTTAGGAACCTGTGGAAGTGATGCGCTATTTTTGCCACGTGATTTTTGTCCTCTGGAACGTCCCATTCGAAAAACCCCTTTCTAAATTGAAAAAGTACGGAAATGATCATTTCCGTACTTTTAGGTTTTGCCATATGTGTCTTCTTAATGCCTAATATCTCTTTCCAGCTGAGTAGCCGGCCGCCCGATCTGCCCTTTTGAATTCACGGCTGTATGTAACTTCCTGCATGCTTGATAAAGTATTTTTAGCTTTTTCCTTTTTCTTTTTGTCCATTTTGTCCACCCTTTCAAAATGTTTTACTTTAGCAGTATCTCCTTCTTGAAAAGGATTAAACGGATTTATTTGTCGAAAATATCATTCAAAGCTCCCTGTAAATGAGGGAAACGGAAGACGTAGCCAGCACTTAGCAGTTTTTCTGGCCGTACCCGCTGGCCTTCTAGCACAAGAATACTCATTTCTCCTAGAAGGAGTTTTAGCATTACAGAAGGGACCGGCATCCAATGTGGCCTTTGGATCACCTTTGCCAGTGTCTTGCCGAATTGATCCATTTTAATTGGTTCAGGAGCGGAAAAATTAACCGGACCTGCTAACTGTTTCTTTTCAATTGCAAACATAATACCGTCGACAACGTCTTTGATATGGATCCAGGATAGCCATTGCTTTCCTGACCCGATTTTTCCTCCGCCGAATAATTTATATGGTAGAACCATGCGGGGCAGGGCACCGCCTTTTTTATCAAGAACAACGCCAAAACGGCAAAGTACAACACGTACTCCTGATTCACTGGCCGCATTGGCCTCTGTTTCCCAACGAGCAACAGTTTCAGCAAGAAAATCATGTCCTTGAGCAGACTGCTCCGAAAACTCTTCAGTCAAAGAGGTACCATAGTAACCAACCGCGCTCGCATTGATAAGGACTTCCGGTTTCAGCTTTAATTTTTCAATGATCCGATTCATTTCAGATGTAGTCCGAAGCCGGCTTTCAAGTATTTCCCGTTTATAATCATCAGTCCATCTGCTGTTGATTGTAGCACCAGCAAGGTTGACGATTGCATCAATCCCTTCGAGCGCTTTCTCAGGCTGGTCGCCGTCATTGAGCCACTGAACAAATTGAGGATTTGCGCTGGAATTTATTTTAGTCCGAGTTAAAATCATCACTTCATGGCCATTGTGGATCAATTCACGGCTTAATGCTTTGCCGACAAGACCGGTACCTCCTGAAATTGCGATTTTCATTATTATTCCCCCTTAACGTCCACTACTTTTATATATTACTTCCTATCGCATGATAAACCTTCTTTTGATATGTTAAAGTTGGTATTAGGATTAGTGGAAGAAATTATTCTTGCTAAATAAGTGCTTGAGAGGTGAAACCACATGCCAATTATTTCGAAAATCTCCGTTCAGAAACATAATAAGGACCGGTATAGTATTTTTACCGACAGTGGCCGCGGTGAAGAGTATGCGTTCAGTGTAGATGAAGATGTTCTCATTAAATATCAATTGAAAAAAGGGATGGAGCTTGATGATTTTGCCGTCACAGAAATGCTTTTCCAGGATGATATCCGCAAGGCTTATAATACGGCCATTAACTATCTGGCACATCGGATGAGATCCGAAGCCGAAGTACGTGATCATCTGAAGAAAAAAGAAGTGGCAGAGCCTGTTATAAAAGAAGCCATTCACAAATTGCATGATTTGAAATTTTTAAATGACGAGGATTTTGCCCTTGCCTATGTCCGGACACAAATCAATACAACGGATAAAGGAGCAGAGGTTATGAAAAAGGAATTAAAGGAAAAGGGAATACGTCCAGATATCATCTCCAAGGTAGTGGATGAGGTTTCATTTGATGCCCAGCTTGAAAAAGCCATAAAGCTCAGTGAAAAATATGCCATGAAAAATAAGAAGGATTCTTCGAGGATTTTGAAGCAGAAAATTGAACAAATGCTGCAAAGGAAAGGGTATGCCTTCCCTATAATCCGTGCAGCGTTGGAGCAAACAGAAGTGGAAAAAGAAGATGACAGTGAAATGGATGCGCTACGATATCAAGGAGAAAAACTCCATAATAAACATGTGAAGCTTCCTGCCCGGGAATATAGACAAAAAATGAAAATGTCTTTATATCGGAAAGGATTCCCGATGGAATTAATCGATGAATTCATAGAAGAGAAGGAAAATGAGGAATAAAAAAATCATGACAATTGTCATGATTTTTTTGAATCTACCACAATTTCATCCTTTTCGAGATTGTTAATAATAATATCTGCAACCTCTGCAGCAGTCCTGAATCGTGAAGGATCATCTATATGATCGCTGCCTTCCCAGAATGGAGTATCCATTCCGCCCATATAAGCTGCAACAAAACGGATTCCTGTTCCCTCATATTCCTTCTGCATACTTTCGGTAAAGCCTCTCACAGCAAACTTGCTTGAGCAATACACAGCTTCATTCTTCTTGCCTCGCAGTCCGGCAGTGGATACGATGTTCAGTACAATACCGTCCTTGTTCAATTCTAAATATGGCAGGATGGCTTTTGTCATTTGGATTGTTCCGTATACATTGGTTTGGAACATCCCCTCGATTTCCTGATCGGAGATTTCAGAGAAAGGACCAAAATACCCAATCCCAGCGTTATTGACGAGACCGTAGAGTTCGTGCTTCCTGCTAAGGAGAAGAGCCTTCTCTTTTACATCCTCCAAATTTCGGATATCAAGCTCAAGGGCTGTTGCACTCCCCCCTGATTGCTCAATTTGAGCCTGAACGTCTTTTAGCTTATCTTCGGTTCTTCCGGATAAAATCATATGGTAGTTTTGCTTGGCCAAAAGCAGAGAGAGTTCTTTTCCAAGGCCTGAGCCTGCTCCAGTCATGATGATCGCTTTCATGGTAGCCTCCTTAAGATAACATGCTATAATTTAGTTATATATCAAAAAATCGAATGTTAAAAGCAAGAACAATCCAGGAGTGAAAGATATGAGCAGAGAAAAACGTTACAGTGAGATGACAGAGTATGAATTGAACCAGGAAATCGCAAGCCTTCGTGATAAGGCGAGAAAGTCTGAGCAAATGGGAATGGCGAGCGAGCTAGCCGTATATGAACGCAAAATCGCCATGGCCAAATCCTATATGATAAATCCGGATGATTTCAAACCAGGAGAAATATATCAGATTGAGGGAGATCCAGGCTCTTACTTCAAGATTGATTACATGAATGGAGTGTTTGCCTGGGGAGCACGCTTAAGTGGTGAAGGAAACGAAGAAGCGCTGCCCATTTCTCTTTTGGTAAGATTGGAGCAAAACCAGGAGTAACTCCCGGTTTTGCTTGTTTACTTTAATGATCCTTTATTGCTGCAGTTGTATCATCCTCACGGTGTGAAGAAGCATACATGCGTTCCTGCGGATGAGTATTGATGGTGCCGTCAGCCCTTTTTGAGGCATATTCTGCTTTTGCGCGAGGCTCGCCCTCAAACTTGTTATTGTTCTGGTTAGGGAAATTGGTTACTTTATTTCGCATATTGGCCTCCGTGACGGGTAAAATTACGTGTATGCCAAAAAGCTGCACGCATCTATAGTATTGGACAAACATAAAGGTAGCATAACTATAATAAAAATTGGCAAAGGGTGAAGAACATGCATGAATTTCATGAACGATTAGCCAATCTGCTTTTGGAAAAAAACAGCGATATTACTTTTGATCAGGCTTTAACATGGGTCGAGCTCTTATGGGGTGACTTTGAGGCAACCTATGCAAAAGCTGGCCATAAATATATGGGCAGTGAAATGACTGAAAAGGTTGTCCGTCAGTGGATTGAACATTATGGTTCCCAGCTACATGAATTTGTCGCAAGGAATCCTAAATATAAACATTTATTGGGTCAGGAAGAATCTGAACAGTCAAAACCTAATTAATGTGTTTTGAGGAAATCACCATTGCATTTTTGCATTAATTGTTCATTGGAGCATTACGGGATTGAAAAAAAGCTCATGCAATTCCAATGATAGTCATTGGAACAACACAAGGATTAAAATGACCAACCCAATGTTCCAATAAGGGTCATTGGAACATTATAAGGTTGAAAAATGGCCACCCCAATGTTCCAATCAGCTTCATTGGAACCAAACAAGGTTGTAAAAAGGCCACTCCAATGTTCTAATAAGGATCATTGGAACAATACAAGGATCAAACCGATTATTCCATTGTTCCAACAGGAGTCATTGGAATAATTAAAGCGAAGGAAACCGCCACACATTATTGTTCCAACCATTCGTCCAAACAAAAATCCCCGGAAGACTATCAGTCTGCCGGGGATTTTATTATTAAATCATCCTTCACCAGGAATGAACTCTAGCTTCTTCCTCAATTTCTCCTCACTGTAAATCCAGCCTGTATAGGAGCTTAAAATTCCTAATTCCTTGCTGAGATTCACGACAGCTACAAATGGATAGTGCCCATTGCTGCGATAGCGCAAGTCGATGAATCTTACTTCGTAGTAATCATCATATTCATCACATTCCCAGCGATAAACTGGTGAAAATGACAGGAAGGCTGAGAGGTTTTTATCCTTTTTAGCCGCTTTAAGAACTGGTGTTTCGGGAACAGGAACACGGTTAAATTGATCCAGGATCCTCACGTGGCTTTTTTGAGCACGGCCGACAAAGAACTGATGCTTGTTCATCACAGCCACTCTCCATTGGTTGAATCGCATCGTAGGGGCGATGATGATGTCGGTGGCATCGGGAACAATTTTGATAACAGCTTGTTTTACCCGGTGTTTAACAATAAAGCGGTATATATAGTAAAAAACAAGTATCGCGTAAATGGTCAGGAAAGTGTAACCAGGGTTAGCACCAAATGCCCATAGGAACAATCCGACAACATGAACCGCAAAAATAATTGGATCAAACGTATTAATTACTCCTAAAGCGACCCATTTCGACGAAAAAGGCCTTAGAGCCTGAGTTCCATATGCGTTAAATATGTCGACAAAAACATGAAGGAAAACAGCGAGAAATGTCCAAATCCATAAATGAAGCAAATTTGCTCCAGGATGGAAAGCGTATATAACCCCAGTGATCAGCAGCGGCCAAAGAAGCACTGCGGGGATCGAATGGGTTATTCCACGGTGGTTCCGTATATAAACTGCATTATTTTTTAATTTCAATACTGTGTCTATATCTGGAATTTGTGAGCCGATGAGTGTCGCGATTAAGACACTGCTGGCAGTGACGGTGCTTTCACTGACTGCAGGATCGAGCGTTGCTATTCCGCCAAGCGCAAATCCCATGACAACGTGGGTTCCGGTATCCATCTTGCACCCTCCTAATAAAAGATTTTTTAGTTTGATGAAGGTATAGGTAGTTAAAAGTTCTTGTCACAATAGAAATTATAGTTTACTTTTAAAGGGCTATATTCAGCAGTCTGCCCTTTGCGATCAATATTTTTTCATAAAGGAGCTGTCTAGCATGATTCAAATGATTATCCAGTATGAGGTAAAACAAAGTCTGCTTGGCCAATATCGTGAGGCTATCGATAAAATTTCTGATATGCTCCCTGAGTTTGAGGCAGATATGTTTTCATACAGCCAGTCGGAACAACGGAATATGTTCATTGAATCATTCTATGTACCGACTGAGGCACATTACCATGCAATGAAAAAATTACGTCTTTCCCGGAGCCATTCTGTATTCGGCCGCCTTGAAGACTTTGTGCCTGGCGGGCTTGAACGAATTGGTTTCATGGCCATAAAACAGAAACGATAATATTATATTCCCAAATTTCCGGAATGTTTAACACTTGGAGGAACAAAAGTGGCAAAAGACATCAAGAAAAATGTAGATAAAATGGATATAAAATCCTTTCAGGATGACTTGATAGGATGGTTTGCAAGTGAGCAGCGTGATTTGCCATGGAGAAAAGATAAGGATCCTTACAAAGTGTGGGTATCTGAAATCATGCTTCAGCAAACGAGAGTAGATACCGTCATTCCATATTTTAATCGATTTTTGGAACATTTTCCAACGGTTGAAGCGCTGGCAAATGCTGATGAAGAAAAGGTATTGAAAGCCTGGGAAGGTCTTGGTTATTATTCCCGGGTACGCAATTTGCAAACCGCTGTCAGGGAAGTACATGAAAAATATAGTGGTAAAGTTCCGGATTCACCTTCTGAGATTTCTTCATTAAAGGGAGTCGGCCCATATACGGCTGGTGCCATCCTAAGCATTGCCTACGGTTTGCCGGAACCAGCTGTTGATGGAAACGTTATGAGAGTATTGTCCCGTATTTTGCTGATTTGGGATGATATCGCCAAACCGTCCTCACGAAAAATTTTTGAAGAAGCTGTGAGAGAACTGATCTCTCACGAAAACCCCTCCTACTTCAATCAAGCCATGATGGAGCTTGGTGCTCTTATTTGCACTCCTACATCTCCATCATGCTTGCTATGTCCGGTCAGAGAACATTGCCAGGCATTTCATGAAGGAGTCCAGACTGAATTGCCGGTAAAAGCTAAAAAGAAGAAACAGAGAAATGTGCAGCTTGCTGCTGGAGTTTTTACAAATGAAGAGGGGAAAATCCTAATTCGCAAAAGACCTGAAACAGGCTTGCTTGCTAACCTGTGGGAGTTTCCGACTGTCGAGCTTAGCTTTGATTTCCAGCGGCAGCGTGACCAACTTGCAGAGCATTTTCAGGAACAATATGAAATAATGCCTAAAGTTCAAGATTCTCTAGGGCAGATCGATCATGTTTTTTCGCATTTGATATGGAATATCCAAGTGTACAGCGGGAGTTTTACAGGGGAAATCAAAGAAACGTCACAATTAAGACTTGTTTCCGAAAATGAAATCGAAGAATTTGCTTTCCCGGTACCCTACCAAAAGATGCTTAAGCAGTATCTGGAATACAAACAGGCTGACTAACCATAGAGTTAGCAGCCTTTTTATTTTTTATCGCACGTCCTGCATTGCGAAATAGAGTTATGTTTTGCTATTAGTCAAAAATTTGCTTAGTGCCATGGGTATAATCAGCTTCATGCCGGTTCAAGCCGCCTCTTCGTTCAATTTCTTCAATGATTTCTCTGTGGATTGACTGGCCTTCAACATTTAAATAAGGAACCATTTGCTGAAGGGAATGGTGGAAGTAAGCAAGTTCACTTTCCTTCCAATCTGTTTTTGACATCATGGACAATTCGGTCATATCGCGGCCTACATACATTTGGATCATCCTTTCAAGTGTAATTAACCTATGGTTATTGTTTTCAGATTCGGAGGATTTTATCAAACAGATAGAGGACCTCGACATTGTCATATATAACTGAAAAAGCTAAAATGAAACAAAACAAAACAATGAATGCGCGGCCTCATTTATTGAGTGGCTAAGCAGGAGCATTTTGCTGCTATTTTACATAAGAGGTTAAAAATATTATAAAGAGAGGTATTTTTTATGACTCAGAAAGTTGCATTGATTACGGGAAGCAGCCGGGGAATCGGTAAAGCTGCAGCAATTAGATTGGCAAAAGAAGGATATGACATTGTCGTCAATTATGCGCGCAGCAGAAAAGCCGCACAAGAAACTGCTGAGGAAATAGAAGCGCTTGGCAGAAAGGTTCTTGTTGTTAAAGCAAATGTCGGTGATGTGAGCAAGATTAAGACGATGTTCGAACAAATTGATGAAGAATTCGGCCGGCTTGATGTATTTGTGAATAATGCTGCATCAGGTGTGCTTAGGCCGGCAATGGAACTCGAGGAATCACATTGGGACTGGACAATGAATATCAACAGCAAGGCGCTATTGTTCTGTGCCCAGGAAGCTGCAAAGCTGATGGAGAGGAATGGCGGCGGTAAAATCGTCAGCATCAGTTCTTTAGGATCGATTCGCTATTTGGAGAACTACACAACGGTAGGTGTATCGAAAGCAGCGCTTGAAGCATTGACGCGTTACCTGGCTGTCGAGCTTGCCCGTAAAAATATCATAGTTAACGCTGTTTCTGGCGGTGCAGTTGATACAGAAGCATTGACACACTTCCCAAACAGGGAAGAACTGCTCGCTGAAGCGAGAGAGAAAACTCCTGCGGGCAGAATGGTCGAGATTGAAGACATGGTCAATGCAGTGATGTTCCTTTTAAAAGATGAATCCAGTATGATTCGCGGCCAGACAATCATTGTCGATGGAGGAATTTCATTATTAGTATAAATATAATTATTGGTTGAATTTGGTATAAAAAAATCGGATAGCTCACTCCACGGTTGGTTAAATTAATATTCGTGGAGGTGATAACAATGGCAAAACAACCTAATCAATCTCAAGCTGGTACAAACATTCAGCAGGTGAGACAACAAAACGCTCAATCTGCACAAGGTGCACAAGGCGCACAAGGACAATACGGCACTGAGTTCGCTAGCGAAACAAACGCTCAAGAAGTACGTCAACAAAACCAGCAAGCAGAAGCTAAAAAAGGTCAAAACTCTGGCCAACAGAGCTAAGATCACCTATACAAAAGGCACTCTTTATTCGAAGAGTGCCTTTTCCTATACCTTCTTTTAACAACACAATCCGAATTTTACACGTGAGTGGTCATGAGAAATCCTCTTAGAACCATTCAACTTGATTTTTCACCAGCGAGTGGTTATGGGAAACCATCCGAGAACCACACATCCCCGATTTTTCACAGACGAGTGGTCATGAGAAATCCTCTTAGAACCATTCAACTCGATTTTTCACACGCAAGTGGTCATGAGAAGCCCTCCGAGAACCATTTAACTCGATTTTTCAAACTCGAGTGGTTATGAGAAGCCCTCCGAGAACCATTCAACTTGATTTTTCACAAGCGAGTGGTCATGAGAAAGCATTCGAGAACCACTCAACCCGATTTTTTACAAGCGAGTGGTCATGAGAAGCCCTCCGAGAACCCATTCAACCAGATTTTTCACATGCTAGTGGTCATGTGAAATCCTCCGAGAACCGCTCAACTCGATTTTTCATACTCGAATGGTCATGAGAAGTCCTCTAATAACAGTTCAAAATTGATCCGACTTTCAATTTTTCAATAGAAATCCTCTAATAACACTCAGAAAAGAATTTCATCTAAAAATCTTTTCATTAATTCATTCGACAAATGTTCTGAATACTCTACATAACTAGTCAAAGGAAATCCCTCTGCCTGACCGAATACATTAGGAAGATAAATTTTTACAGGCGGTGGAAAAGCATGGATAAGTTTAACGAATTGGTCTCTACACAAATGCAAACAATGGAAAAGCTTCTTTATCTGCAGTCTGAATTAGAGCGGTGCCAGGAAATCGAAAAGCAGCTGGATGCTCTCAAGCAAAATGCTGAGCTTGAGGAGCTTCGCGTGGAGATTGACCGGAAGAAGCAGGAGCTGAAAGAGATCCACCGGATGTTTGAAAAACAAACAGAAGAAGTTATCCATACGTATCAGGAATTAGCGGTGACTTTTCGATAAAAAGCACTCAAGAGAGTCTATTATTAATCAATCATTTCAGAAAAGTTCACTAATTTATAAAAATATATCAATTTTAGGGAGCCATCGCTGTAAATCGGTGGCTCTTTTGTTTTAAATTCTTCCATTAACCGTTATAATAATAAAAAATAGGAATCGTTCTTTGTTGCCTTTTGTCGTTTTTCAATTTTTTCTAGATAAATATACATTGATAGGTTGCAAAGTTTCCGGGAAAGGAAAGTAGGGGAGAAGAACATGGGCGTACCCATCGAAGGTGAATCTGTCCAAATCCATAGTTATAAGCACAATGGGCACATCCATCGAGTCTGGGAAGAAACCACCGTCTTAAAAGGAACACAGAATCTTGTGATTGGCGGGAATGACCGGACAGTCGTGACGGAGTCTGACGGAAGAACCTGGATTACTAGAGAGCCTGCAATCTGTTACTTCCACTCTCAACTGTGGTTCAACGTTATAGGCATGATTCGGGAAGATGGCGTGTACTATTATTGCAATATTAGTTCTCCATTTATTTTTGATGGAGAAGCGCTGAAATATATTGATTATGATCTCGATATTAAAGTTTTTCCTGACATGACATTTAATTTGCTTGATGAAGATGAATATGAGCGCCATCGTAAAGAAATGCAATATCCTGATGTGATTGACAAGATCCTGAAATACAATGTCGAAAAGCTGAAACGCTGGATCAGGCAGAGGAAAGGCCCATTTGCGCCTGACTTTATCGATACTTATTATGAACGGTATTTAACTTATCGTCGTTAACCAATCAGGATAGACAAAGCAGCCTGTTGATTTGTTTCAACAGGTTTTTGTTTCGCAATTAAGGCTGGGTAAGGCTTCATAAGGGGGAACAAAATTGGGCAGCATCCGCAGATACTTAAAATTCGTAAAGCCATATCGGCTGCAGATTATTGGAACAATCATTATAGGGGTTCTTAAATTCGCTATCCCACTGTTAATACCATTGTTAATAAAATTTGTCCTTGATGACGTCATTGCCAACGACACATTAAGTAAAACAGAGAAAACGGACAAGCTTCTCTGGGTTATGGGCATCATGATCGTCGTTTTTGTTGTGCTGCGTCCGCCGATTGAATATTACCGCCAATATTTTGCCCAATGGACAGCAAGCAAAATTCTCTATGATATACGAGACAGGCTGTTTACACACATGCAGCGCCTCAGCTTTAAGTATTATTCGAATACTAGGGCAGGCGAGGTTATCTCAAGAATGATTAACGATGTTGAGCAAACGAAAACCTTCGTCGTGACCGGCTTGATGAACCTGTGGCTTGATGTTGCTACTATAATGATAGCGGCTGCTATCATGTTCACGATGGACGTGAAATTGACCGTTGTTTCTTTAATCCTGTTTCCTTTTTATGCTTTTTCCGTCAGGTACTTTTTCGGTAACCTGCGAAAGCTTACGAGGCAGCGTTCACAGGCACTTGCTGAGGTACAAAGCTACTTGCATGAACGGGTAGCAGGAATCTCTGTCATTAAGAGCTTCGCAATCGAGGATTATGAGCAGACTCAATTTGACCGCCAGAATAAGAATTTTTTAACAAAGGCTTTAGAGCACACAAGCTGGAATGCCAAAGCATTTGCAGTGGTCAATACGATCACGGATATCGCTCCGCTTCTCGTTATAGGTTTCTCAGGCTATCAGGTTCTCCAGGGAAGTCTGAGCATTGGGGAAATGGCTGCGTTCATTGCTTACATCGACAGGCTTTACAATCCGCTCCGCAGGCTGGTGAACTCTTCGACTACATTGACCCAGTCAATCGCTTCAATGGACCGTGTATTCGAATTCATGGATGAAAAATATGATATCAAGGATTCAGAAGATGCAATTGAGCTAAAAAAGGTCCATGGCGATATTTCTTTTAACAGCGTAAGCTTTGCTTATGATGAGGGTGAGGAAACGGTCCTTAAGAATATCAACATTGATGTGGAAAAAGGAGAGACGATTGCCCTTGTAGGAATGAGCGGTGGGGGGAAATCTTCCTTTGTCAGCCTCATTCCGAGATTCTTTGATGTTACTGAAGGAGCAATCCTGCTCGATGGACAAGACATTCGGTCGTTTAAGGTCCGTTCTCTGCGCGATAAAATTGGCATGGTTGCACAGGATAATATTTTATTCAGTGAATCGGTTAAATCAAATATCCTGCTGGGTAAACCAGGAGCCAGCGATGAGGAAGTAATTGAAGCGGCAAAGGCCGCAAATGCCCACGAATTTATTATGAATTTACCTGAAGGATATGAGACCAAAGTAGGGGAAAGGGGCGTCAAGCTTTCTGGAGGTCAAAAACAGCGTGTGGCAATTGCCCGAGTCTTTCTTAAGAATCCGCCGATTTTAATCCTGGATGAAGCCACCTCTGCACTTGACCTTGAAAGTGAGCACCTTATTCAGGAAGCCATCGAGAAGCTTGCCAAGGACAGGACCACTTTCATTGTCGCACACCGTCTTTCCACAATCACACATGCCGACAGGATTGTGCTGATTGAGCATGGAGAAATCGTAGAGGTTGGCCGCCATGATGAGTTAATGGCAAAGCAAGGTGGCTACTACCGATTGTTCCAGGTTCAGCAGCTGGAAAATTAATAAATATTTAAAAACGAAGCACATATTTGTGTTTCGTTTTTTTTATAAGATAAGAAAGTATAAA
>NZ_JBALQL010000022.1:84380-100752 GCF_036964885.1 Bacillus sp. JJ1122
GGCTGATCAAGGCGCTTGCGCTTTTCTTATTGGAACGTAACCTAAAGGACTCATTCAACGTCAAATGGGAAAATAGAAAATAGTACCAATTACCTGTTACAATTCTTAATATTTATTATATTTAAATAATTAAGAAAAATCAGTGGACTAAGTCAATGCATTTAATATAAAATGTTTAACACAGACAGCAGTAAATTTTATTCAGCAATAATATTTCGGTAATAGAAAGGAGTAGTAAAGTGGTACATGCTCCGGTTTTGGATGTAAAAAACTTAAGAACATCTTTTATCACATCGGAAGGCGAAATTCCCGCTGTTGACGATGTCAGCTTCTCAGTGAACAAAGGAGAAATCCTTGGAATTGTAGGAGAGTCGGGCTGTGGCAAGAGTGTAACATCATTATCCATCATGAAGCTGATTCCGCAGCCTCCAGGGAAAATAGCCGGTGGGGAAATCCTCCTGAATGGTGAAGACCTTGTCCATGCATCGGAAAAAAGAATGCGTGAGATTCGGGGTAATGAAGTAGCAATGATTTTCCAGGAGCCTATGACTTCCTTAAATCCATTGTTCACGATTGGCGAGCAGCTGACAGAAGCATTGAAAATACATAAGAAACTCGGCAAAAAAGGAGCATATCAGCAGGCGGTTGAAATGTTAAAGCTTGTAGGGCTCCCGAGAGCTGAGCAAATCATCAAGGAATATCCTCACCAGCTTTCAGGAGGGATGAGGCAGAGGGTCATGATTGCCATGGCTCTAAGCTGCCATCCTAGAGTGCTGATTGCTGACGAACCGACTACAGCACTCGATGTCACAATCCAGGCGCAAATATTGGCATTGATGAAGGATTTGAACGAAAAGCTGGATACAGCCATTATCATGATCACTCATGACTTAGGTGTCGTGGCAGAGGTTTGCCAGCGAGTGGTAGTTATGTATGCGGGAAAAATCGTCGAGGAAGGGCTTGTAGAAGATATCTTCAAGAATCCGAAACACCCATATACCCTTGGCCTGCTTAAATCGATTCCTGATATCCGTGAGAAAAAAGAGCGTTTGTACTCGATTCCAGGAAACGTTCCAAAACCTGGTTCGATCAAAACTGGCTGCCGCTTTGCAGCCAGATGCGAATTTGTCATGGACCGATGCTTGAGCGAGAATCCCGAACTCTATGAAACTGAAAGGCCGGGACATTCTGTGCGCTGCCTTTTACATGAGAAGGAGGGAGTAGCTAATGGCAGAAGTACTGTTAAAAGTTGATAATCTGAAAAAATACTTCCCTATCACTGGAGGCGTCTTCGGCAAACAAACCGGGAGCGTAAAAGCTGTTGATGATATCAGCTTTTGGGTCAATAAAGGCGAAACACTCGGCCTTGTTGGAGAGTCAGGGTGCGGGAAATCTACTACAGGCAGAATGCTGATGCGCCTGACAGATCCTACTGAAGGTCAGGTGGTCTTTGAAGGAAAAGATTTAGTTACTCTTTCTGACAGTGATATGCGAAAAACCCGCAAGGATATGCAAATGGTATTCCAGGATCCCTTTGCTTCGCTAAATCCGAGGCATACAGTTGAAAAAATCCTTGAGGAGCCACTGATTGTCCACGGCATCGGCACAAAACAGGAACGCAAGAAGATGGTGAAGGAGATGCTTGAGGTTGTCGGCCTTAGCAGCTATCACGCAAAAAGGTATCCTCACCAGTTCAGCGGCGGGCAGCGCCAGCGGATTGGGATTGCAAGGGCTTTGATGACAAGGCCTAAGCTGATCATTGCGGATGAACCTGTTTCGGCTCTGGATGTTTCGATCCAATCACAAGTGTTGAATCTGCTGGAAGACCTGCAAAAGGAATTTCAGTTGACTTATATTTTCATAGCCCATGACCTGGGAGTGGTAAAACACATCAGCGATAGAGTGGGCGTCATGTATTTGGGAAGGCTGGTTGAAATTACGGATGCAGACAAGCTGTATGAAAAACCGCTTCACCCATACACGAAAGCATTGCTTGCGGCTGTTCCAATTCCTGATCCTGAGATTAAGCGGGATCGAGAACTGCTGACTGGGGATATCCCAAGTCCGGCAAACCCGCCCAAGGGATGTGCCTTCCATACGAGATGCAAGGAATGCATGGAAGTTTGCAAGACTGATAGACCTGAACTGAGGGAAATTGAACCTGGTCATTTTGCTGCCTGCCATCTATATTCCTAGCAAATAGGAATGTGTGTGGGAAGAACAGCATAGATGATATATATCATGGACTGGAACCAAAATACTGGTCCGAAAAAACAAGGGGGAAAAATATGAAAAGGCGTTTTGGATTGATGTTTTTTGCTTTTATCCTGATCCTGAGCTTAGGGCTGGCCGGCTGTAACAATGAGTCTGGCGGCAAGAAAACTGGCGGGGAAGCTGGTTCTGACGGCGAATCATCGTCCGGTGGAACTCTCGTATTCGGTCGCGGCGGCGATTCAACTTCACTTGACCCAGCGATCACAACTGAAGGTGAAGCTTTTAAAGTAACAAAAAACATCTATGAAACTCTCATCGAATTTGGTGAGCAGGATACAGAAATCAAGCCAGGTCTTGCTGAGAGCTGGGAAGAATCTCCAGACGGTCTAAAGCACACATTAAAATTGCGCAAAGGTGTTAAATTCCATGATGGCACGGATTTCAACGCCGAAGCGGTAGTATTCAACTTTGAACGCTGGAAAGCCGGTAATAAAGAGCAATTCTATTACTATAACTCACAATTTGGTGATGTAATCAAGGAAGTAAAAGCTGTTGATGAGTATACAGTAGAATTCACGTTAAACCGTATACTGGCTCCTTTCAACAAAAACCTTGCTATGTCTCCATTTGGAATTGCAAGTCCTGAAGCAGTCAAGAAGTATGGTGATAAATTCCTTGAAAACCCAGTTGGTACTGGACCATTTAAATTCAAGGAATGGAAACGCAATGACAAGGTTACTTTGGTGAAGAACGAAAACTACTGGGATAAGGGACTTCCAAAGCTTGATGAAGTTATTTTCCGTGTAATCCCTGAGAACTCAGCTCGTTTGAATGCATTGAATACAGGCGAAGTTGACATTATTGACGGCGTGAATTTCAGTGATGTCGAATCAATCGAGAGCAATCCTGATTTGCAGACATTCTTCCGTCCTTCTTTGAACGTAGCGTATCTAGGGTTGAACAACGAACGCGGACCGTTAAAAGACAAGAAAGTACGTCAGGCATTAAACTATGCTGTTGATAAGAAATCGCTGATCGACGCATTCTACGCTGGTGCAGCTGAACCGGCCAAGAACCCAATGCCAAAAACTGTTGCAGGATATAATGATGAAGTTGAAGGTTATGAATATAACCCTGAAAAAGCTAAGGAGCTTCTAAAAGAAGCTGGATTTGAAAATGGTTTTGAAATGGAACTATGGGCTATGCCAGTTGCAAGACCATATATGCCAGATGGAAAGAAAGTTGCTGAAGCGCTTCAGGCTGATTTCGCCAAAATTGGCGTAAAAGCTAAGATTGTCTCTTATGAGTGGGCAACATATCTTGAAAAAGCCCGTGTTGGTGAAGCAGATTCTTTCTTGCTTGGCTGGACTGGCGACAATGGAGACGCTGACAACTTCCTGTATGTACTTTTAGACCAGGACAACATTGACAGCAATAACTATGCACGCTACAAAAATCAAGAGGTACATGACCTGTTCATCAAGGCTCAGTCTACGAATGACCAGGCTGAACGTGAAAAACTTTATAAAGAAGCTCAAAAGTTAATTAAAGAGGATGCTCCGTGGATACCACTAGTTCACTCAGAGCCTGCTCTTGCAGGAAGAGCTGACGTGGTTGGATTCAAGGCACACCCAACAGGTTCTGACCTGCTTGCAACTGTTGAATTCAAAAAATAATGCATCAGGAAAAGGGAGAACATGTGCATTCTCCCTTTTCTGCTGAAAAGCGGATGTGCGTTGGTCATCAATGATCTTCGCTTGGTAAAGACATATCATCAAGAAAAGAGGTGGGAAGGTGTTTGCCTATTCTGTCAGAAGGATTTTATCTTTAGTTCCTGTACTGTTGGGTCTTTCCCTTATTGTATTTTTTATGATCAGAGCAATCCCTGGCGATCCCGCCCAAGTCATTCTCGGGCAGCTTGCTACTAAGGATGCGATTGCGGATTTAACAAAACAGCTTGGCCTTGACCAGGCGTGGTATATTCAATATTTCAACTATCTGGGCGACTTGCTGACCGGTGATTTAGGACAATCCCTAAGGACGAAGTCAGAGATCAACAGTGAAATCTGGCCTTACCTTGCTGCCACAATGGAATTATCATTCGTGGCGATGCTGATTGCCATCGTCATTGGGGTGAACGCAGGCATTATCAGCGCATGGTTCCAGAATTCATGGTTTGATTACGTAGCGATGGTACTGGCTTTGATCGGGGTATCCATGCCGATCTTCTGGCTTGGTTTGATGGAGCAGTGGATGTTTGCCATTAATCTGGACTGGCTGCCGACATCGGGCAGGGAAGAAGTGCGAAATCCAGTCGAAGCGATTACGAATTTTTATCTTATCGATACGCTGATCCAAGGCCGCACTGACCAGCTTGTTGAGGTACTGAAGCACCTGGTGATGCCGGCTGTGGCTTTGGCTACGATTCCGATGGCCATCATTGCAAGAATCACACGTTCTACAATGCTTGAGGTGATGCGTTCAGATTTTATCAGGACAGCAAGGGCGAAAGGGTTGCGCATGTTTTGGGTTGTCTATAAGCACTCCCTGAAAAATGCTGTCATTCCTGTTTTGACGATTATCGGATTGCAAACAGGCCTCCTGCTTGGCGGGGCGATTTTAACTGAAACGATTTTCAGCTGGCCAGGAATAGGCAGATATATTTACGAGGCGATCAATTATCGTGATTACCCGGTAATCCAGTCTGGGATTCTGCTCATTGCGTTGCTTTTTGTATTAATCAATCTTGTCGTTGATTTATTGTACGCAGCAATTGATCCAAGGATTAAATACCGGTGATGGAAGGGGAGAGTTAGATGGAGATTTCAACTCAAAAACAAATGCAGCCGCCTACCATACAGGTAGAAGAAAAAGTGGCGTCTCCCTGGGCAGAAGCATGGTATAGTTTCAAGAAGAATAAATTGGCTCTTGTGGGTACGTTTATCGTTTTGTTTTTTATTTTGCTTGCAGTATTTGCCCCGCTGATTGCTCCAGAAGGAATCAATGATCAGAAAATGTCAGTGCGCCTACAGGCCCCTTCAGCTGAACATTGGTTTGGAACGGATGATTTTGGCCGTGATATCCTTTCGCGTGTTATTTACGGGGCAAGAATATCTTTATGGGTAGGAACATTTTCCGTAATGGGCTCGATTATAGTTGGTTGTCTTCTCGGAATACTTGCAGGTTACTATGGAAGATGGGTAGATTCCATTATCTCCAGGATTTTCGATATCATGCTTGCCTTTCCAAGCATCCTGCTTGCGATTGCAATCGTAGCTGTGCTTGGACCATCCTTACGCAACGCGTTGATTGCAATTGCTATCATAAACATACCGGCCTTCGGAAGGCTGATTCGTTCCAGGGTTCTCAGTGTAAAGGAAGAAGAGTATATCATGGCCGCCAAGGCTGTCGGGATGAAAGACAGCAGGATTTTATTCCATCATATCCTGCCTAACAGCATGGCTCCCATCATTGTCCAAGGTACACTTGCGATTGCGACTGCAATCATTGAAGCAGCCGCGCTGGGCTTCTTAGGACTTGGGGCAGAGGCACCGAATCCTGAATGGGGCAAGATGCTTGCTGATGCAAAACAGTTCATGATCCAAGCACCATGGACAATGATCTTCCCTGGCTTGGCCATTATGTTGACGGTTTTAGGTTTTAACCTGATGGGCGATGGGCTAAGGGATGCGTTAGATCCGAGGATGAAGAATTAGCAATAATAATTCAAACGAAAAAGCAGCTGATAAACCAGCTGCTTTTAAATTTCTGTATTTTGTTCAATAGTCACATTGTTATCGTCTTTATGGTAAGACTGGAAGCTTGTAATAAGTGTATCGAGATGCTCAACATTCTCCCCGTATTCCATAATAATGGAAACAAGCTGCATGACATGGTATAGCATTTGGCTGTTCGTTTCTGCAAGATCTTTTTTTTGCGCTAAAAACAGCTCGAACAGCTGTTTCTTGTTCAGACATACCTCGCCTTCCATGTAAGAGGCTTCAGCGCGGATTTTACCAGCGAACTTCAGCATGACTTGTTCATGGTGATTAATCAGGCAATCAAGCTGATGCTGGAGAACTTCCTGAAAATCGATAGGCATCTGGTTGAATTCATTTTCATAGCGATGCAGCCTTTTCAGAGTTTCCAAAGATTTTTTTGTTGTGTTGATCATTTGTCTGTAAATAACAAGCTTTCTGGATTTTGCGAGCTTATTGTTTTTAAAATAATCACGTTCTTCTCTGTACATCAGGTAAAGCTGGTCAAGCCTCATGATACCTTCGCGCATTTTTTCAATATCTGCCTTCAAGAGCTGGTGCTCCGAAGCGTGGCGCGTACTTAACCGGATCCATTTTGTGATTTCCTCTGATAAAATAGTGTTTTTGTAGTAAAGCTTATTTTCATATCTTGGCGGCAGGAAAACAAGATTCACTATAAAAGCTGAAACGACCCCGAGCATGATCGTTGAAAAACGAATCAGGGCAAATTGGATAAAGTTATCACCGGGTGTTTCCATAATGGCAATCAGCGTAACCAGCGAAAGGGAAATGGTGTTTTCAAGCTTTAGCTTCAAGTTAAGCGTGATGACCAGCACAGCAGCTAGGCCAATGATAAAATGACTGTTGCCGAACGCCATTACGAACACAACAGCAGTTGCTGCGCCGATCAAGTTACCTTGGACATGTTCAATGATAGAAAGATAAGAGCGATACACAGTTGGCTGCAAAGCGAAAATCGCCGCGATCCCTGCGAAGACAGGGGACGGAAGGTCAAAAATCTGTGACAAAAATAAAGCGAGTATGATGGCTATTCCCGTTTTTAATATGCGGGCACCAAGTTTCATGTAGTGTGAATTCCTTTCATTAGAGATGATGATTTTCCATCCCATTCGTTATACTTTAAACCATTTTGTTAAAAACTAAACAATAATGTACTATACAATGGTTGGCGCAGAAGTTCAAGCGACAATTTTACGAAATACAAGCCATTTTAAATGTAAGTGGTTACAATTTGATTTGTTTAACTGGGCTGTTGATTAACAGAGACATTTAAATAAAAAACGGCCAAAAAAGGCCGTTTTTTTCAATTCAAGATTATTCTGTAGAGACGGCAGGATCTGCCTGTTCTTTGACCGGTACCACCTGAATGAAGTGATCTTCCGGATGCTCAAGCATAAGTGCAAGAGCGCTTGCCTCGTCATCTTGTCCATGGCGTTCCAGCAAGGCGACGTACTGGCTAAGCAATTCTTTTACATCTTGAATGCCTTTGGCGGAGAGTGTCTGGATGGATACCTTCGCACCTTTGGCGATCCGGCGGGAAATGGCGTCTTTCGTCAGTCCCATTTCCGGCTGGTGTCGCAAGTAAACAACACCTCCGGTCATACCTGCACAGATCCATGGCCCTGGATCCCCAAGGACAAGGCCGCGGCCGTTTGTCATGTATTCAAATGCGAATCCTTTAATATTGGCGTTTGCACCGACATTGCCGTATTCCTTTTCAGGGATAGGCTTTTTGACAAGTCCGCCAATGATCATGTCTGCACCTGATAGTCGGATGCCTGCACGCGCATCAGCATTACCCTGGGCCACAAGCAGGCCTTTTTGGGCTCCGTAGCCAAAACCTTTTCCGACGGATCCATTGTAGAAGCCGCCATCCTTACCAGGTGATTTGGCAATCAGAATTGTTCCCCCGAAGGAAGTCTTGCCCACACCGTCCTGGCTGCCACCATCAATTTCAATGTTAATGCCATCTGTATTGTAAGCTCCAAGCCCGTTGCCAAGGATAGATCCCTTGTACCTGAGCGATACTGGCTGAAGCTTTTTGTATGAGCCGTCCAGGCGTCCACGGACACGGTGGCAGGAAACTCTGCTTGCTAGTACACGTTGTTCTGCGGTAACGCTCGAGAATTCACGTGACTGGTGAAGCTCTTCATCAACAGCATCCAGGTACTCTGCACCAGCAGCCACTTGAAGCTGGGCCGATGCCAGAGCAGAGGATGCTTCTTTCTGGTATGAGATCTGGCCGATTTCCAAAGGCTTCAGCAAATATGACAAATCAAGGAGATCTTTTCCTTTGATTTGCTCCAAAAGGTCAGAGCGGCCGACTGCATCCTGTAAGTTGCTGATACCCGCAGATGCTGCCAGCGTTTTCAGTTCATTGCCGAAAGCAGTGAACAAGTTCATGATGCCCTGAACGGCAAGATCGAATTGGCGTGGTACGAAACGGCGTAATCCATGTTCCTTTGCCTGTGCTTCAGAATCGATTTGTGTGGCGATTCCGACATGGCAAGTATCAAGGTGGCAGCCGCGGCAAGTCGTACAGCCGATCGCAAGCATGGATAAGGTACCGAAACCTACACGGTTTGCACCTAGAAGCATGTACTTGATGACATCCTGGGCGCTTTTAACACCGCCATCGGCCCAAAGCTCAACATTGTCACGCAATCCAGCTTCCAAAAGGGCATTATGTGCAGCTTTAATTCCAATTTCAGCTGGCAGTCCGACAAACTGGAGAGCGTGAATGCGGGCTGCTCCTGTACCGCCATCAAAGCCGCTTAGCGTAATGATGTCAGCACCTGCCTTCGCAATTCCAACTGCAATTGTTCCGATATTTGGTACGACTGGCACCTTAACGGCTACACGAGCCTGGTCATTAGCTGTCTTAAGTTCGTGGATCATTTGTGCCAGGTCTTCGATAGAATAAATATCATGGTTGTTAGATGGTGAAATCAAATCTGAACCAATCGTTGCATTTCTCGCTTCAGCGATTTTTGCTGTAACCTTTGAGCCAGGCAGGTGTCCGCCTTCACCAGGCTTGGCGCCCTGGCCAATTTTAATTTCCAGAAGGTTCGAGGAGTTCAGCAATTCAGCATTTACTCCGAATCGTCCAGAAGCAACCTGTTGTCCTCGTGTACGAGGGTATTTGCCGAGCATATCCTTAATTTCGCCGCCTTCACCGTTCATGCTGATCATGTTCAAACGATCAGCACCTTCAGCATAAGCACGGAATGCGATTTCGTTTTGCGATCCGAAAGACATTGATGCTATAACAAATGGAAGACTATGCTCACCAACGCCGATTTCTACTTCAGCTGGGGAAACAGTTGAATCTGCCTTTTTTAGGGCAGTCAAATGACGGATAGTCGTCGGATTACTTTCTTCCTGTTCGGTAATTTTCTCACGGTAAACACTATAATCCCCTGTAGAAGCAACCTCGCCGATTGCTTTCCAGATACGAGGGAAGAGGTGAAACGTTTTTCCGATACGTTCTTTTTCATTCTGGAATTCTTCCGCCCTGGCAATCGCATCCTCTTTCATCGCTGCAAAATCATATGCAAGTTCATTGGATCCGAAGAAGTTGACAATCGACAAGTAATCCGCGACTTCATCGTTCAGGCCGATTGCTGAAAATAAACGGCCATATCCGCGTAATTCATGGATGCCAATTGTTGAAATGACTTTTTCAAGCCCTTTAGTCAATGCACTGTAAAGATTGACGAGTGGTGTGACTGATTCATCTAGCACGGTCATGAACATATAGTAAGGGCTGATCGCGTCAGCTCCAAGTCCAAGCGCCACGACAATATCATGCAAAGAACGGAGGGAAGCTGAACGAAGCAAGAGAGAGCAATCGCGTCTCAATCCTTCCTTCACAAGTGCCTGGTCAATCGCAGACACAACCAGATGGGGGTCAAGCCAGAATGCATTCTCTTGATGAGATGTTGCATCATCTAAAACGAGAAGTGACTTGCCGCCTTTTACCGCATGGACTGCTTCTGAAGTGAGTCGTTCCAGGGCTTCTTTCACACCTTCGTCATTACGGAAAACTGTTTCAAGATAGGCTGCTAATTTATCATCCTGGTAGCATTGGATGACTTGATCCATGCTAGGCTGGGCTGTTTGTAATGAAACTTCGTAGCCGGCCTTTCCTTCTACAAGGAGAGGAGTCAGCAATTCAACCACTTTGCCTGTTTCAGTTTTGCCGAACAGGGATGGACGTTTCCCTAGTACCGTTCTTGTAGAGAAGTGTTCTGCTTCACGATCGCGGTCAATTGCAGGATTCGTAACAACAGCGACACTTTCCTTGATAAAATCAGCAATATTTTTCCGTTCTGGATTTAAAGCTGCAAGCGGAGTGTCATGTCCAAGTGAGCGGATTGGTTCTGCACCTTTTTCAGCCATCTGTTCGACAAGCTGGACATGGTCTCTTTCCCAGCCAAATGCTTTGTATTGTCCATTGTGGATTTTATCCGGATAAGTCATTGTCACAGTTTTTGCAAGTTTTGGGCTTGCTAGGCGATGGCGCGCTTCTTCGAATGAAAGCCGCTGTGAAAAACGCTTGTAAACCTCACCCTGGAACTGAGAATGCTCGTAAACTTCAATGCTGTCGCCATTCCACTTCAAACCTACTTTTTCACCAGGAGCTAATGGCTTAGGATCGCCTGTATATTCAGTCGATGGAGTGATGCCTGGTTCGGATGAAAATAAATAAGAACTCTTCGTTTCAACCATCCAAAGCGGACGAAGGCCAAGAGCATCAACACTGAAAACAGCTTCGTCACCAAAGCGCGAAATGATTCCAGCTGGTCCCTGTGCAAAGTGACCCCACGCCTCGCGGATATACGTATATAAATCTTGAAGATGTTCTGGATAGGCCTTTATTTCATTGATGATTGGCGGGAACATCATGTCCATAGCTTCAAACAATGAGTAGCCGTCCCGGCAGATAAACGTTTCAAGAGTTCTGCTTAGATCCTGTGAATCACTGCCGTCTTTAACAAGAGGTACATTGACCATGCGAGCTTCATCACGGAGCCTGGCGATGGTGTTGATTTCACCATTATGTCCGAGGATGCTGAACGGTTGTACACGGAAAAAGCTTGATAGAGTGTTAGTTGAGTAGCGATTATGCCCTAGAGTCATGGTTGAGGCTACAAGCGGGCTTGCCAGATCATGATAGTATTTCGGCAGGATGTCTCCAGCGCCCATAACCTTATAAACAGCATGGTATTGGCTTAAAGAGGCCACATGCACCTGTTCGTTTTTCTCAAAATCTACAATCATATTAAACAAAATGCTGGAAAGCTCTCTGTCTATATGTTCAGCCAGAAAAGCAAACTGCCAGAATACAGGGTTTTCCTGGATGGCGATTGGTCCAAGTGCTTCTGAATTTGTTACGTTTACTGATGAAAAGACAAGCTTCATGCCTTGAGCCGCAAGTTTTGCTTCAAGCTCATCTTGAATTGACTTTGCCTGGTCAGTCCGTGAAATAAAAACATGTCCGACAACAAAGTGATCATCGTCAACCACACTAGGGTCTACTCCAGCGTTAGAAAGCTTTTCCTTCCAGATTGCGCGAGGGATATCGATATGGATTCCTACACCATCACCTTCGCCATTAATAAAACCAGCACGGTGGTTCATGGTAACGAGTCCATCAATACAGTGAAAAATGTTCTCGCGCGTAGGCACTTTCTTTTTTTCTATGCTGGCAACAATCCCACAGGCATCGTGTTCGTGTCGTGAAAAATCCTTAAATAGAGAAGGGGTCCAATGTAAAGTCATAAATTTTCGGCTTGTAAAAGGGGGATCCTTTAAGCCGGTTCACCTCCTGAAAAAATAATCTATGGTTAGATAGTTTGATAGCTTGGTACATGAGGGTAAAACAGTTGAGACGGGTTTTTAAAGCAGGAATTAAGCGGCCATTTGATTGGCGAGTTTTAAGAATAGTTAAAAACAATCATATCATAAGAATTTTCAGAAATCAATTATTTATACAAAACTTTGGATAGCGGTAAATATAGGATATGCGATAGATTTTTTAAATAAGCCTTAAGATGTAACCGTTTTCATTTAATAGTAAAAAAATAACAGAAGCCAACCTGGCTCCTGTTATGTATAAAAAATTGTATATTTATTCATTTGCCATTGTATAAAAAGCTTGATCAACTGCATGAAGAGTTGCTTCGATGTCTTCTTGAGTATGAGCAATCGTCACAAACCAGGCTTCATATTTAGAAGGCGCAAGGTTGATTCCCTGTTCAAGCATCAGGGTAAAGAAACGTGCAAACATTTCGCCATCCGTGTTCTCGGCTTGTTCATAGTTCTCTATTTTTACATCTGTAAAGTATATAGTTAACGCGCCCTTCAAGCGGTTGATTGTGATTGGGATTCCATGCTTGCTTGCAGATGAAGAAATACCCTCCTCAAGCAAAGCGCCAAGCTGATCCAGGTATTCATATACACCGTCCTGCTTTAGCACTTCAAGACAGGCAATTCCTGACAATATGGAAGCTGGATTGCCGGCCATTGTACCAGCCTGGTATGCAGGTCCAAGCGGGGCGACCTTTTCCATGATTTCAGCCCTGCCGCCGTAAGCGCCAATTGGCAATCCTCCTCCGATAATTTTTCCCATTGCAGTCAAATCAGGAGTAATTCCAAGAAGGTCCTGGGCGCCTCCATACATAAAGCGGAAGGCAGTAATGACCTCGTCGAAAACAATAAGTGCTCCAGCCTTATGAGTAAGTTCCTTTACTTCTTCCAAAAAGCCTGTCTTCGGTTCAACGATCCCGAAGTTGCCAACAATCGGCTCCACAAGTACAGCTGCGATTTGGTCTCCCCATTTTTCAAGAGCTTCCTTAAACGGTTCAATATCATTAAACGGTACAGTGATGACTTCCTGAGCGATGCTTTTAGGAACGCCGGCCGAATCAGGAGTCCCTAGTGTAGACGGTCCTGAGCCTGCAGCTACAAGGACAAGGTCTGAATGTCCATGATAGCATCCTGCGAACTTGATGATTTTATCGCGTCCTGTATAGGCACGAGCAACACGGATTGTTGTCATTACTGCCTCTGTGCCGGAATTGACGAAACGGACCTTATCAAGTGCTGGCATGGCTTCTTTCAGCATTTTTGCAAACTTGACTTCATGAGGGGTAGGAGTTCCGTATAATACTCCAGTTTCTGCTGCCTTTTTAATCGCTTCCGTTATATGCGGATGAGCATGCCCAGTAATGATCGGACCATACGCTGCCAAGTAATCGATATATTGATTGCCGTCGACATCCCAGAAGTATGCCCCTTGTGCACGCTCCATTACAACGGGTGCGCCGCCGCCTACCGCCTTGAATGAGCGGGAAGGGCTATTTACTCCTCCAACAATGTGTTCGAGCGCTTCATTATGTATTCGTTCAGAATTCGTTCTTTGCATGGTAAAACCTCCTATATGTATCTGCTTCTTTATTTTATCATTAATTATCATTTTTACAGATTGTTTCACTTGTCAAAAAACATGAACCCATTCTCTGGATAAAAAATTTCAGGCGTAGCATTTGTTTTACTTCAGCAGATTGGCTAAACTGTTTGAGGGAATAAAGGAGGAAATAATATGAACGCCATTGAAGTGAACGGGCTGAGGAAGGAATTCAAGGCTTATTCAAGCCGATCCGGATTGTCGGGGGCCTTTCGTGACCTTTTTACACGTAACTATAAAATCGTTCCGGCTGTGAATGATATCAGCTTTAACGTCAAGCAAGGTGAGATGGTTGGGTATATTGGAGAAAACGGGGCAGGAAAATCAACGACTATCAAAATGCTGACCGGCATTCTCACACCAACTTCCGGAGGGATCATTGTGAATGGAATGAACCCACATAAGGAACGCGAAAAATTTGTGCAGACCATCGGAGTTGTTTTCGGGCAGAGGTCACAGCTCTGGTGGGATATCGCTGTCCAGGAGTCCTTTCGCCTTTTGAAAAAGGTTTATAAGGTATCTGATGCCCACTACAACGAACATATGGACCATGTCATCAAGACTTTGGATATCGAACCGCTGCTGGACAAGCCGGTAAGGAAGCTGTCTCTTGGGCAAAGGATGCGATGTGAGCTTGCAGCCGCACTCATCCATAATCCGCCGCTGCTTTTCCTGGATGAACCGACAATAGGACTGGACGTACTAGTCAAACTTAAAATCAGAGAGTTTTTAAAAGAAATCAACGAAAAATACAATACAACGATCCTGCTTACAACCCATGACTTAACGGATATCGAAGCTCTCTGTGAGCGGGTGATCATGCTGGATGAAGGAAATATCATTTACGATGGTGCCCTGAAAAGCTTGAAAGAAAAATGGGGTGAAGGAAAGGAAGTCAGCTTTGAGTTCCTTGAAAAAGCTGATATTTACCGACTTGAAGCATTGACGAACGATCTTGGAGTGAAATGGGAACTGGATGAAAAGGACCAGGTCTTCACCGCCATTACCGGTGATGATGAAGAGGTGGTTTCGCAGGTAATCGCCCGTGCCGTGGCAGCTTATAAGATAAGGGATGTTAAAATCAATGAGCCTTCCACTGAAGAAATCATCCGTAATATTTATGATAAAGGGATGGCGTAATATGGATAAGTACCTTGAAATGATCCGCATCCGCTTTTTGATGATGCTTGCATACAGGACCAATTATTACACGGGGATTTTAATATACAGCATTAACATCGGGGCTTATTACTTTCTTTGGAATGCCATTTACGGTGGAAAAAGTGAAATAGAGGGGTTGTCCGCTGTGCAGATGACGACCTATGTTGCAGTTGCCTGGATGGCAAGGGCTTTTTACTTTAACAATATCGACCGTGAAATGGCGACAGAAATCAAGGAAGGCAAAGTGGCGGTCGAACTCATCAGGCCATACAGTTACTTGGGAATGAAAACGATGCAAGGCCTTGGGGAGGGCATCTTCAGGCTGTTTTTCTTCTCGGTGCCAGGGATGATGATTGTCGCGCTTATTTTTCCGCTTGAATTCTCGGCGAATCTTACTTCCTGGGGATTGTTCGCGATTTCGATTATTTTGAGCTTCTTTATAAACACACAGTTAAATTTGCTGACTGGGATTACCACTTTCTTCTTATATAATAATACAGGCTTAATCCGAGCCAAGCGGGTCCTGATCGACCTTTTCTCTGGACTGCTGCTTCCAATCAGCTTTTTTCCCGGCTGGGCACAGGAAATCTTGAAGTTTCTTCCCTTCCAGGGGATCAGCTATATTCCAAGCATGATCTTTACTAACGGATTCAGCGGCAGTCAGGCAATTGAAGGCCTTATGCTGCAGGCGGTATGGGTTTTGATTCTGATTATCCCGGTCCAGGTTTTATGGATCATTGCAAAAAAACAGCTGATTATACAAGGAGGGTGACCTGTGTTTTACGTAAGAATGTTTTTTCAGTATGTCGCCCAATATATGAAAACAAGGCTTGAGTATCGGGCGGATTTGTTTGTCGAGATTTTTTCTGACCTGTTATTTCAAGCAGTGAACTTAATTTTTATCATTGTGGTATTCGACCATACCCAATTTCTCAACGGCTGGAGCAAGGATGAAATTATCTTTATTTATGGATTCTTTCTTGTGCCATTTGCGCTCTTTTCGTCTTTTTTCAATATTTGGGACTTTAATGAACGGTATATCGTAAAAGGTGAGCTAGACAGGATCCTAACCAGGCCGATCCACAGCCTTTTTCAGGTGATTCTTGAGCGGATGGAGCTTGAATCGTTGTTTGGAGCTATTACCGGGTTGGCAGTCATGTTTTATGCTGGCGGGCGTTTGAACCTTGAGTTTCACTGGTACGATCCGATCGTGTTTATCGTGCTCGTACTTGGCGGAGTTCTTGTATATGCAGGTATCTTTGTAATGATTGCTTGCATCAGCTTCTGGGCCGATGCACGGACTTCGATCATGCCGATGATGTATAATATCGGCAATTACGGACGCTATCCAGTGGATATCTACAATAAGGCGATCCGCTTCGTATTAACCTGGATTTTGCCATTCGCCTTTGTTGGAGTTTATCCTGCCGCTTACTTTCTAGGGCGGGAGGATTGGTTCGGCTACTCATTTTTCACACCAGTGATCGGGATGACCTTTTTTAGTTTATCTGTTGTGATTTGGAACGAGGGCGTTAAGAGATATAGAGGAGCAGGAAATTAACTATTTGGTATATGTAGCCGCAGCATATTTTAATGCTGCGGTCAGCTTGTCGACAAGGATACAGTCTCAAATCAGTTATTGAAAACCTGTTGATTGCAGTGGAAGGCGTGTAGACTCCTCCGAAAATGCTAACGCATTTCCATCGTGCGTGGGTCCATTCGAGGAAGCTCTTCAGTGTCCTGCGGG
>NZ_JBALQL010000022.1:100791-103143 GCF_036964885.1 Bacillus sp. JJ1122
GAAATCAACAGACCTGTTTACTGCCACCCATTATGAAAAAAAATGTAGACAAGCTTGCTATAATCAAGTTTGTCTACAGTCTAGCCGCAGCATTTTTTAAGTGCTGCGTTTTTTTGTTTTACAGATGGTAAAAAATCCGGATCAGTCATTTTTCCCGATGAATGGACTTGCTTGCATACTCTCATATTCCTGAGCGTATAGTTGGAGTGAGAGATGCAGGAAAAGAGGATGGGATATGCATTTTTATCTATCAATGATCATTATCGTTTTATCAATCATCTTAAGTCTTAAGACATTGTTTGTTCCGCAAAAGATTAAAGGCAAACAAGTCTCCCTTGAAAACTTCCTTACTCTGGCCCTTATTTATGCGACGGTGATGGCTGGATTTGGTTTGCTTTATTATTTGCTGGATTTAAGAGGCTTATGGGTGCTGGCAGATGGCAGCATGCGTCTAAGTGTTTCCTCGTATGAAAGAATGGCCACCAGCATGTACTTTAGCGCCATCACATTATTCTCAGTTGGGTACGGGGATATTTCCCCGATTGGGCTCGGCAGGATCATTGCCGTATTAGAAGCCTTGATTGGCTATACAATTCCTGCAGCTTTTGTGACTAGAGCTGTGTTTGATCACAAAAAGGCATAGTCACTGTGATTATGTCTATCTCATTTGTATTCCTGACAAAAATTAGATAGGCTATAAGTAAATAGTAATTTTTTTGGAGGGATACAGAATGTCGTTAGTATTGGGGGAAAAGGCTCCGCATTTCGAATTGCCAGCCAGCAATGGTGAAAATGTAAAACTATCTGATTTTAAAGGCAAGAATGTCGTGCTTTACTTTTACCCGAAAGATATGACTCCTGGCTGTACAACTGAAGCCTGTGATTTCAGGGATCAACACGAAAGCTTTGAAGGGGTGAATGCTGTCATTCTTGGTGTAAGTCCTGATCCAGTTGACAGGCATGAAAAGTTTATTGAAAAACACGGATTGCCTTTTTTGCTTTTAGCGGATGAAAATCACAAAACTGCCGAGGATTATGGTGTCTGGACGTTAAAGAAAAACTTCGGCAAGGAATATATGGGCATTGAACGTTCCACGTTCATTATTGATAAAGAGGGGAACCTTTCAAAGGAATGGCGAAAAGTGAAAGTGAAAGGCCATGTAGAAGAAGCTCTTGAATTTATAAAAGAAAACCTTTAGTTAAAAGGACAGCCGATTGCCAGGCTGTCTTTTTGCTTATTTGACCATAGAAGGAAACTGTATTACGATATGACTGTGCAGTCAAAACTGGTGCTGTGACCAGTCAGTCACATGAATTGAGTATATTGGGGGGGCTTTAAGGTGAAAGAAAAGGAAAAAGCGATCATCGAAGCGGCCATCAAGCTTTATGCAACAAAAGGATTCTCATCAACCTCCATTCAGGAAATTGTGACTGAGAGCGGGATTTCTAAAGGAGCTTTTTATTTATATTTCAAATCTAAGGATGCTTTGCTTATTGCCATTCTTGAATATTACTTTGACCGTATTGAGAAAAATTTAGCGGCTTTTGATCATGAAAATCTGCCTCCTAGAGAAAAGTTCGCTAAGCAGCTGACGGCTTTATTCAATACGATGCTGGAGCATAAAGAATTTATCATCATGCAATCAAGGGAACAGGCAATCCCTTTGAATGATGAAGTAAAAGCACTCATGTTCCGTAAATATCATGAAGGCCATATGTTTTACCAAGAAAGTCTTCGGGCCATATATGGGAAAAAAGCTGAGCAGCATCGCTGGGATTTGTCGTTAATGTTGGAAGGTTTGTTCAACTCTTACATAAAGCTATTGTTTTTCAATCAGGAGAGCTTTCAAAATGAGGAATTGGCCGAGTATATCTTAAGAAGAATGGACTCCTTAGTCGGGGGATTAATAAGTGAGCAGCCAGTAGCGACTGAAGAGAAGATGAAAGATCTCTTCAAAAAGACAAAGGCATTTTTCCTGGACGGAAATGATGATGTTAAGAGCGTGATTGAAAAAATGAAGCAAGGTATTTTGGACATAGATAACAATGAGGATTTAAAAGTATCAATAGAGGTCCTCGAGGGTGAAATCGATAAGGAAACACCGAGACTTCCTGTGATTCAGGGAATGCTGTCCAATTTTAAGGATCAGGCAGCCCTAGAACGTTATTGTGAAGAAATTGCTAAGTACTATCATTTGAAATTTTAATTTTCACCGCCTATTTTTCTCAACACAGGCTATTGTCCATTCATTTTGCTCCAAACTGAATATCATTGTATTAGGGCATACCTCCTCAAACAACTTTAAGCGAGCTGAATAGCTCGCCTTTTTTTATTGTTTAGGAAATTATAAA
>NZ_JBALQL010000022.1:103250-107225 GCF_036964885.1 Bacillus sp. JJ1122
GGCGCTTACGCTTTTTGTTATGCGTATTTCTAGTTTTTTAGGCTTAGAAGTTGTTATGAAGATTGAAAATTAATACAATTAAGAAATACAACTATAGATTTGAAGGGTTGGATCCAATTGAAAATTTATTCATCTATACTGCCTGCAGATGAATTGCAGACTGAAGTGAAAATGGCATTTCCTCAAGTGAACTTTGAATTTCATAAGGGAATAAAGGAAGATCTATTTTTAAATGCTGAAGTATTTATTACATATGGTGAAGATTTAACGGAGGAACTCGTTTTAAAAGCTGATAAATTAAAATGGATCATGGTGATGTCAGCTGGTTTGGAAAAAATGCCGTTCGATGCCTGTAAACAAATGGGGATTTTAGTTACAAATGCACGCGGAATTCATAGAATCCCGATGGCTGAATTTACAATCGGCATGATGCTGCAGAATGTAAAGCGCATGAAAACACTATGGGAAAACGAAAGTAACCAAGTATGGGAACGTAAACTGCCGATGGGGGAATTGTTCGGCAAAACATTGCTCATTCTAGGTATAGGGGCAATCGGTGGAGAAGTTGCCAGGTTGGCAAAAGTGTTCCAAATGAAAACAATTGGTATTAACCGCAGCGGTGAAAAGGCAGAATGGGCTGATGAAATTTATATGATGAAGGATATTAAAGAGGCGTTGCCAGAAGCGGATTTCATTGTTTCCGTTCTGCCAAGCACAAATGAGACAAAGCATCTCCTCGATGAAAGCCATTTTGATCTAATGAAGGATTCAGCCGTGTTCATAAATATTGGCCGCGGAGATTTAGTGGAAGAAGAAGTAATATTGGCTGCCCTAAGAGATAGAAAGATTGCGCATGCATATTTAGATGTTTTTTATACTGAGCCGTTGGCAGAAGATCATCCTTTTTGGAGTATGGATAATGTTACGGTAACTCCGCATATTTCAAGTTTAACGAAAAACTATATGCCTAGATCTTTTGAAATTTTTAAACATAATCTGCATACATATATTAAAAAGCGTGCGGACTATGTCAATGTAATCGACATGGACAGGGGGTACTAGGAATGAAGATTTATACTAAAACAGGTGATAAGGGAACAACCTCGCTCATTTACGGAACACGTGTCAGCAAAAACGATGCAAGGGTTGAAGCATATGGTACTTGCGATGAAACCAATTCGATGATCGGTCTCGCGCTTAGTTATTTGAATGGTGAGTATTTTAGCGGAAAGGAAGAATTGCAGTCAATCTTCCATAAAATTCAAACCGTCTTATTCCATGTTGGCGCAGAGCTTGCTACGCCAGCAGGCAAGGAAGTGAAATGGAAACTGGAACAAAAGGATATTGAAGAATTAGAACAGACGATTGATTCATGGGATGCAGCATTGCCGCAATTAACCAACTTCATTCTTCCAGGGGGAAATCAAGCTGGAGCTGCCCTTCATGTAGCAAGAACAATTGCAAGAAGAGCTGAGCGTCAGGCGGTAGAAATTGGTGATGAAGTAAATCCGCTTGTCCTTTCTTACTTGAACCGGCTGTCAGACTTTTTATTTGTAGCTGCAAGATATGTTAATATGCACCTTGGTTCAAAGGAACAGACACTGCACGAAGGAAATTGATAAAATCTTGATTCTGTAGGTTGTTATATTGACAAAAGTGGAATTAAATTAGTACACTAATTATAAATATTATAAAATAAGAATAATAATCTTAAGAAAAGTGAGGTGCATGGCGGTGGTACAGAGCCAGTTAAAAGAAGCCTTGGATACCTTGAAGGATACAGGAGTCCGTATTACTCCGCAACGTCATGCGATACTCGAATATTTAATAAACTCAATGTCGCACCCTACAGCAGACGAAATCTATAAGGCGCTGGAAGGGAAGTTCCCAAATATGAGCGTCGCGACAGTTTATAACAATTTGAGAGTATTCCGTGAAGTTGGACTAGTGAAGGAACTGACCTATGGAGATGCCTCAAGCCGTTTCGATTATGTGACTAGCCATCATTATCATGTGATATGCGAAAAATGTGATAAGATTGTTGATTTTCATTACCCTGGACTCGATGAAGTGGAACAATTAGCTTCGCATGTGACAGGATTTAATGTCGGCAACCATAGAATGGAAATTTACGGAACTTGCCCGGATTGCTCAGCTAAAGAAGCGCATTAATTAACACTGGTGGCGAAAGCTATCAGTTTTCTTTTTTAGGCTCTCTTTTCATATTCATTGAAGCATTTGCAACTTTTGAAGGAGTCTTTCAGAAAAAGAACAAAACTATATAAGAAAAACTCGGCAGATGCGCCGAGTTTATTTTTGTTTTGTGCTGTTTTCATAGCATTTAGTTACTGACACATACACTAAAGCTTTTCTTGTTTCCGATTATATTTTTCATCAAAATCCTTGCCTTCTAGATTTGGGTCAAGGGTTAAAGGTTCGTTGCAATACATGCACATATCTACCCTGCCAAGAACTTTTGTCTGCTTGCCGCAATTCGGACAGACAACCTGAACAGTTTTGGTGGAAAGCATTCCAATCCAAAAATAAACGGCTGTGCTCGCGATAATGAAAAGAAGTCCCACTAACATGAAGATTGTCATGACAACTGGAGAATTGCGAAAGAAGATGCCGCCGTACATAACAATGAAGCCGATGAAGATCAGGCTTAGTGCAAAAGTTCTAATTTTATTTATTTTACTAGAATATTTAGCCATCAATTTCCCTCCCTAAAAACTAACTATATCATATCATTTTCGGCATGATAAAACATAATCACTCTTAAATGATTGTCGAAAAATGTCTAGAGAATTTGCAGGAGATTTTATATAATTGTCGAACATATATGCTAACAAACAAATGGAGGAGTTTATTATGGAGGATATCCTTCGTTCTATATATCAAGAACGCGCAAGTCACCCTAATACAATTGGAGTGGTGATGGTCGAGAAAAGGCAAAAAGCCATCCCAACCACCGATACATTTGATGTTATTCTGCTTATTATTGTTAAAGAAAATGATGATCCTGTGTTCGTAAAACACTATTCTTATGGCGACAAGAAAGCTGCTATGCACATTGTGACTGAAAAGCAAATCCATGATTGGCTCTTGATTGGAAATAACAAAAGAATTTTTGACTGGCTTTATAACGGTAAAATCATTTTTGATCGAAATGAGCGTATTGCCAATCTAAAACATGAATTAAGAGAATTTCCTTTCTTCGGCAGAAAAATTAAGATGGGAATTGAATTCTCAAAATTAATAAGAAGATATACAGACGGTAAAGCTTTTTTTGACAATTACCATTTTCTCGATGCCTATAACCATGTGGTTCATTCCTTGCACCATTTAGCAAGGCTTGCTGTAATCGAAAACGGATTTCATCCTGAGGTGACCGTCTGGCATCAAGTCAAACAAATTGAACCGGAAATTTATAAGTTATATGAAGAGCTTGTCTGCAGTGAAGAAACAATTGAAAAAAGATTGGAGCTTTTATTTCTTGCAAGTGAATTCCTTATTCATAAAAGAACAAAAATAGGCACCCAGCACCTTCTTGAAGTGCTGCAGGAAAATGAATACTGGTCTTTTAATGAGATGATGACGCATTCTGAGCTGGTTCCGTATTCTGTTGATCTTGGGATACTTGTTGAGTATTTAATTGAAAAGAAAATCATTGCCGTTGTTAACGTTGAAACGAAGGGGCAAGGCATTTACCACAGATATTATCAGGTCCTGGAAAAATTATCGTGAAAAAATAAAAAAAGCTGTTGACCTTTCAAAAAATACTTGGTATATTAATAACCGTCGCTGCGAAACACAGAAAAAACATTTTCGCGGCAGACGGTTGAAAACAGAAAAAAGCGTTTTTCAAACGAAAACATTCTTTGAAAAAAGTGTTGACACAAAAAACGCTGAATGGTATATTAGTAAAGTCGCTTCTGGGCGACACGCTAACTAACTTGCTCTTTGAAAACTAAA
>NZ_JBALQL010000023.1:0-35945 GCF_036964885.1 Bacillus sp. JJ1122
CCTGCGGGCGCAGCTGGACAGGTGAGACCCCGCAGGAGCGAAGCGACGAGGAGGCTCAGCGCCAGCCCCGCGGAAAGCGAAGCGCCTGGAACGAAAATCAACAGCCTTGTTTAACAGAGCCTTTTTTTGAAAGTAACCAAAGTCTTCTTCTGGAAAATTGTGAACCGCCCTAAAAATAAAACAAAATTCATTCTAAAACAGTTTTTCCAAAAAAATATTCATAGAAGTTTAAATAAATCTAGTAATAGCGGGTATAACACTAAAACAAAACTAAAATTTGTTTTAATAAGTTTCTTAATAGAATGCAGGGAGGAAACATCATGCAATGGAAGGGCAGAAGAGCGAGCGGCAATGTTGAGGATAGAAGAGGAATGGGCGGAGGCGGGATGCTGATGGGCGGCGGCCTTGGCGGGATCGTCCTGTTAGTGATCATGACATTCCTTGGCGGAGGCGATCTAGGAGATGTCGTGAACAATATTTCAAACACGGGGGGACAGTCACCTGCTCCTTATGAGGAAACACAGCAGGAAAAGGACCTTGCTGAGTTTGTATCCGTTGTCTTGGCTGATACAGAGGAGGTTTGGACTGAAGAATTTAAGAAAGAAGGGATGGTTTATAAAGAGCCGACCCTAGTATTGTATTCTGGAAGTGTCCAGTCTGCCTGTGGTACCGCAGGCGCATCAGTTGGGCCGTTTTATTGTCCGGGTGACCAAAAGCTGTATATCGACCTAAGTTTCTATGATGAGCTTCAAAGTAAATTCCAGGCGCCAGGTGACTTTGCTATGGCTTACGTAATTGCTCACGAAGTAGGGCACCATGTACAAACATTACTGGGAACTTCCGATAAATTGAACTCAATGCGCCAGAATCTGAGCAAGACAGAATTCAACAAGTATCAGGTGCGATTTGAACTGCAGGCTGACTATTTAGCCGGAGTATGGGCTAACCATGCACAGGGAATGGGTGTAGTGGAAGAAGGAGACCTTGAGGAAGCTTTGAATGCTGCAAGTGCTGTCGGAGATGATACAATCCAGAAGCGTTCGCAGGGCTATGTCGTGCCGGAAAGCTTCACACACGGAACTTCGGAACAGAGGAAGAGCTGGTTCTATAAAGGCTATAAAGCTGGAAACCTGCAAGAAGGAGATACGTTTAACTCCAGGGAATTTTAGGTACAGTGAAACTAGGGCTCTATTTGCCCTAGCCATTATATAAAAAGATCGGGGATGGCCCCATTCTATCTTTGAAGAAGAAAGGAGCAGATTCCACCATGGAAGCACAAGTAAGATCGTTTTTTCTGAACGATACAGGTGATATTCCGAATAATCCTGATTTACCTGTAATCGTGTATCAAGGTGTTTTTGAAAATAACGTTAATATCGAAGCCGAATTCGAGCAGCATAACTGGACAGGCACATGGACTGGCGATATTTATGATTATCACCATTACCATACAAACACACATGAAGTATTAGGTGTAAAGTCTGGTAAAGCGACGGTACTTCTCGGGGGAGATGGCGGAGAACGACTTGACCTAACAGCTGGTGACGCAGTTGTTCTGCCGGCAGGTACAGGCCACAGGAAAATGGAGAGCACCGAGGATTTTGCGGTTGTCGGGGCTTATCCGAATGGATACACTCCTAACCTGAAGGAAAAAGATCCAGGTGTACGAGCGCAAGCATTGTCGCAAATTAAAAATGTACCAATTCCAGAAACGGATCCAGTGTACGGGGAGAATGGCCCGCTCCTGGAGAAGTGGGCAAAGTGAATACCATACAATAAAAGGCAGGCAGAAATGGAGTATTTCTGCCTGCCTCTTCCTATTATCGATTTTTTAATGAATGATTGAATTTTTTCAGAAGATATCCCAAATTCTCGCGGTCATCATCAGTCCAGTCACTTAGCAGATTCGTGATGCTGTCTAATCGGGACATCTGATTGGCAGTTAATTCTGCATGGCCAGATTCTGTTATTTGGTAAAAATAAGAACGGCCATCTTGTGAGTCGGGGATTTTTTTTACATATTTTTTATCCTCTAATGCTCTAGCTTGCCTGCTGACGGTAGAGATATCAAGATCAAATTCTTCAGCCAGAACCTTCACACCTGCAGGGCCAAGAGCGGATAGTCTCCGAAGCAAGAGATACCCAGACCGGTCAAGGCTGGTTTTTCTTTTATCTGTTGAAACAGATGTAAGTCGGCGGATCAGGATGGCCAATTCTAGTTCAATTGTTTCCAATGCATCTTTACTCATTGTTTTTCACCCCGAATAGTTCCTCTAGGTTACATAATAATATAACCTGAGCTTTTGTCAATTTTATGTATATCTCTGGAAATCAGCATTGACATCACTTATAGTTGTATTATACAATTAAATAGTTGTATTATGCAATTACTTTTACAGCTAGTTAACTCTTTTAATACGGATAGGAGATTTATATGCAAGCTCATGAAATCATGAATAGGACAGTTTACAAGGTCAAAGATACAGACAATGTGCGATTGGTCATTGAAAAATTCATTGATCATCAAATAAGCGGTCTGCCCGTGGTTAATGAGCGGAATGAAATTGTCGCCTATATAAGTGATGGAGATATCATGCGGTATATCGGGAAACACAAAGATATCGTCGTTGACTCTTTTTATTATGTTGATGTGATCAAGGGAGATGATGATGAATTTGAGGTAAGGGCCCAAAAGGTCTTGAACTTGAACGTGATGGCCATTGCTCAGAAGAAAGTGCAGAAGGTAGCATGGAACCAGGAAATCGAAAATATTGCGGCACTTTTGGGCCAAAGGCAAATTAAAAAAGTGCCTGTTGAACGGAATGGTATATTGGCTGGTATCATCAGCCGGGGGGATGTCATCAGGCATTCCTTTAAAAAATTGCTATAACCAAAAATAGCAAAAGAGGAGACATAAGAATGACTTCAAAATCACAAACAGCAGCAAAACCTTTGACGATTGAATCAGCAGCTGCTTCTGGAATCCTAAAACAGCCAGTTGCTGTATGGGCTGTTTTCTTTGCAGCAATCACTGCCTTCATGGGGATGGGGCTTGTGAACCCTGTCTTACCAACAATTGCCCATAATTTGAACGCGACACCTAGTGAGGTAACTTTACTATATACAAGCTATAATGCAGTAATGGCATTCGCCATGCTGATCACTGGAACGGTATCTTCAAGGCTGGGCAGCAAGGGTACACTCCTTCTGGGAATTTCCATTATTGCGATTGTCTCTGCTTTGGGAGGATTCGCCGAAAATATTTGGACTTTGGTCGGTTTAAGGGGCGGATGGGGCCTAGGCAATGCGCTGTTTGTCGCAACAGCGCTGGCAGCGATTGTTTCTCTTTCAGACAGCGGAACAGCAAAAGCAATCATACTTTATGAAGCAGCCGTAGGACTTGGCATTTCAATTGGTCCGCTGATGGGCGGGACATTAGGGTCCTTGACCTGGAGAGCTCCATTTTTTGGAGTTGCCACATTGATGGTATTCGCCTTTATCCTGCTTACCTTATTAATGCCTAAAGCAAACATACCTGCAGTTAAAAAAGCAAAGACTCCACTATTGGCACCTTTCCACGCGATGAAACACCGTTCGCTTTTGGTACTGGGGATTGTCGCTGCATTATACAATGTTGGTTTCTTCACCATCATGGCATACGCTCCCTTTGTGATGGGGCTGGAACCAAAGGGGCTTGGCTACGTATTCTTAGGCTGGGGAATCCTGCTGGCGCTTACGTCTGTATTCATGGCGCCTAAGCTTCAACAATGGTTTGGCACTGTTAAGGCAATGGTTTTCATGTTGATTCTCTTTGCCTTAGATTTAACCATCATAGGACTCTTTGCAACGACACAGTGGGTTGTGATCAGCGCTGTTATTTTTGCCGGCGCGATATTGGGGAATAACAATACTTTGATTACAACAGCTGTTATGGATGCAGCGCCAGTAGAAAGGGCGACTGCATCGGCCGCATACAGCTTCCTGCGTTTTATCGGTGCAGCCATAGCACCTTTCATGGCAGCTAAATTAGGAGAAGTGTTTAACTCTCATATTCCATTTTTAGTTGGCGCAGGGTTCGTCTTTTTGTCAGTTGTGTTTATCAGGATGAATTTCAAGCATCTTAAGCACGTTGATACAACAAATCCCTCTCATTAAGTGTTCATTCCTTCTTTTGCGGAAAAGGTGGAATTGAAAAACAGAACCGAAGACAATTTGAATGCTGAGATGAAAGTGTGTGGATTTCCACACACTTTTTTTCTATTCCCAGTTGTTCGTAGTTTCATATATACCTATAAGGGTATATAATAGGTATGTAAGCGGTTCACGTATATTCCGTTTGGATACAATAATTAGCTGTATGAGCAACCGGACTGAAAGAAGGGAAGGACCTTGGCGAACAAGAAATTGGTTTATTTTGTTTCCTTAAGTTCTAATGTGCCTTATGTATTAAAAGAAGCGGTAACACATGCAGAGAAGGGGAATGAGATCAGCATCTTCTTTGACCTCGATGGTGCGAGGGTACTGGATAAACGGTACTTAAAAATAATCGAGCGTACACATAATATTGATCTCGCCAAACTCATGAAAAGAGCGATGGACTTTGGCATTGGATTTTTTGGCTGCCAGATGAATGTTCTGATTGCGGATGGCCTTGAACTTGTTGACGGTGCCCAATTGGCAGGAGTAGCAACATTTTTGGATATTGCCTATCAGGCCGATGTGGTTTTAAGTTATTGATGGAGGCGACTGGCATGGATCAGAAAAAAGTGGTGGTAATGGCCCTGCATGATGAACTGGAATCTGCGTATCCTCCGTTGAATGTTGCGGTTGGCGCGGCATCATCGGGTGCGGAGGTGATTTTGGCGTTCTCACATAAAGGCGTCAATATCCTTGATAAGAGATATATTTCAGTTCCCTCAGATGATCTTGAGTACTTATCAAACGCAATCAGCGATTTTGGTGTATCTTCTGTTCATGAACTACTAGGAATCGCGGTGGAAATGGGCGTTCAGTTATACGTTGTAGATTTGGATATAAAGGATAATTTTGAGTTCGTACATCCGGCCGAGCAAGTCCCGATTAAATGGGTATTGAACGAGGCAGCATCAGCAGATTTATTTATGCACTTTTAGAGGGGTAAAAGGTGAAATGCAGTGCAATTAAATGGGAGACATTAGCCTGCTTATGGAGGATGATGAAAAAAGACAGAGAAGGATTCTCTGTCTTTAATATATATTGTCAGCCTGTCTGCTTCGACAGTTCTTTTTTATAGGTCACTTTATTTTTGCCAAGATCCTTTGATTGGAGCAGCAGCTGGTCGGCATAAATATATCCTTTTTCCATTGAGGTATATGAATTTACCGTGAAGTAATACAAACCAAATGAAGAGGTAATTGAAATGGAGTGAATTTCTGATTTATATTCCACATCAACTGAACTAGCTTCAATGCCCTGGCGGATTTTTTCCACCAGATCAATGGTTTCTGTGTATGATCTATTTCTCAGGATCAGCGTAAATTCCTCGCCGCCGCTTCGAAAAAGGTAATCATTTTCAGATAGAAATTGGTTCAATGTCAAAGCGAAATGCTGGATCACCCTGTCACCGACAGCATGATTATACGAATCATTGATTCGTTTGAATTTATCGATATCAGTTACAACAATGCCGATTTTTTCACCTGTTTGGTTCAATTCGGACATTTTCAAATCCATGAATGCCCGGTTCGGAACACCTGTAAGGAAATCTGTATAAGCCATTTGTTCGAACTTGTCCCGCTCGATCTTATTCTGGATATTCTGGGATTTTGAATGGAAGGAGCGGCTGACCAAATAATTCAAAATAAATAAACTGACCATCATTTCCCACTTCTGCTCTTGGAGGAACAGCAGCAGCAATCCATTTGTAAAAGCTGTTTTACCCAAATCGAGGACATTGTTGCTTTCCTTAAAGAATTGGATTGCTTCCCGCGCGCTTTTAATTTCTCCCAGAATGTAAAAAGCGATAGACAGGAATGTATAAGATATAAGCATGGTGCCCACTGCAAGGATGCACATCAGGATCCAAAATCCAAATGGAATACCTTCAAATAACGGATAGGCCAGCTTAAATAAAAAATATCCAATTGAGTAAATCAGTACATGAGCACCAATATTGTAGAACGTGTCCCAAAATTCATCTTCATCGGCAGTCTTTGAGCTTTTTCTAGCAAAATATACTGTGAAACGAAAGAGCGTCTCAAAGATGAACAAACCTATTGGGCCGGCAAAAATACCGAATGATAAACTATAATTGATTCCATAGTCAAACTTCAGTGTTCCATTTTGGGCAATGATTCGGAGATGGTTATACATAGTTGAAAACAACCAATATATGAATAAAGCGATTAAAAATGTGTGTTCATCCACGAAAAAGGTACCTAATCCAAAAGCCACGGCAATTGAAACAAAAAATAGTGCTAAATTATATAACCTAGCTTCCAGCATAGGCATAATTTCCCCTTTCCCAATCTCTACCATATAATATTATCCTACAATCGATGCAACTTGCAAAGTAATTTTTTGATTTGTTGAAATTTTTGTACCATTTGTTTTGTCTGCTGAGTATCATAAATGGCTATGATGAGAGTAGAGAAGAAAAAATAAATTTTTCATGTGAGGAAATTGTTCATATAAAGGGAAATATTGCAGTCTTGTCGAATAATATACTATGTATATATTCAGAATTTTTAATTAATAAAAATCACTTTATAGATATTCAAGAAAATACTTAAAAGAGAGGGGTTGTATATGGATTTTTTGTTATTTGGTACTCTAGCATTGTTGCTGCTTGTGGTTGCGGGAGTAATTGTTTTTTATCAGCGAAAAAACAAACTAAAACAACTTCCAGCGAATCATCCTGAAGCTTTCCTGAAGAATGGGATGCGCGATGAAGGGAAGAAGCTTGTCGCCGTCATCGGCGGAGATGTTGTACATGGGAATATCAGCTATAATTTTGTCGAAGACGCTTCTAAGCGGAAGGGCTGTGTTGATTACCAATTTATCAATGACGGGATCAATGGAAGCACGGCCTATGATGTCCTTCAGCGCCTTGATCGGGTAATTGCCTGCCATCCAGAGTTCATCATCATCATGGTCGGCTTGAATGATGCATCAGCAAAAATCGCCCCGGATATTGCGAAAAGGAATATCAAAATACAGGAACAGTTTGAGAAGCCATCCTTATTGGTTTATGAGAAAAACCTTGCTCAAATTGTGAATAGGCTGAAAACAGAAACGACGGCAAAAATTGCTTTGTTCTCACTCCCGGTAGCGGGTGAAAATTTATTTTCAAAAGCGAACAAGGAAATCGACCAATACAACGAAGTCATAAAAAAAATCGCTGAAATAAGCAATGTTTCCTACCTGCCTTTTAATGAAAAATTAAAAGCCTATTTAAAGGGAAAAGGGCATACGAGAGGACGATCATTGAAAAATGGTTCTAAAATGCTAGAGAAGGCGATTATTCAGCACTTTGTATATGGATACAGCCTGGACCGCATTGCTCAGCAGAATGGATTTTTACTGCTGACTGACGGCATGCACTTGAACAGCACCTCAGGAATGATGGCAGCACACCAGATTGAGCTATTCCTGAAAAAGAATGAACTGAAAGCGATACAATAAAAAGGATACTGCGACTGCTGGCAGTATCCTTTCTTATTTAAGCCATTACCTCGCTGATGAACGCTAGGACATTGTCTTCAGTATCTCTAAAGAATGTCATCCATGTCTCCGTCTGGCCCACTTTAGCCACAACATGTGGTTCGTCTAAAAAGCTTACTCCCTTTGCGAGCAATTCCTCGTACTTTTCCTTCATCTTTTCCACCTGAAAATAAATCACCGAACTCGGGTGGGCAAATTGTTCGTTTTCTGGAATGCTGAGGACAAGACGGACACCATCACAGTCAAAGAAAGCCATCGTCTCTGTGTTGAATAAAAGCGGAAGCCCTAATTGCTCCTGATAAAAAGAAATAGCTCGATCTAAGTTTTTTACAGGTATACCGATTTGGCCGATTTTTTGGATAGGATTATTGCTCATTGTTACCTCCTAAAGATAATGTTTTATAAGGAACGATTTAATGTCACTGTCTATTTTCGTGAGGTCTTCAGCGGATGGAAAATGCCCCATCGTATATCGCTTTAATTCTAATTGGTTCCCGAAAAGTCCTGCTGCTTTCTGGGAAATTTTCCTTTCTGGGAAAAAGATATCCTCAGTCCCAGTGATGACGAGTGTCGGAGCATGATAATCTTTCAGTTCCTGGGCAGTCGTAAGCTTGGGCATTTCATCCTCTAAGCTCACGTATTTAAAAATACTGCCGATCATCCCCTCATCCATGTCATTCATACTGCTTCTCGACATCGCATTGGCAATTTTCCTCAAGCTTTTGGCAGACCCGTTCATTTTAAAAAATAACATCGGCACAAGGATATCCTTGATCATTTGAGCCTTTGATCCAAGGCTTATTCCTGCTGGCGCGATGAGTACGGCACAATGGATCTTCTCCGGCATAAAAGCTGCCAGCCGGAGGATGATGCCCCCTCCGTAGGAAGGACCAATAAAAGCACATTTTTCAATCTGAAAATGCGCCATTAAATCATCAATCCAATTGGCGAAACTTTGATCTGATGCAGAAATCCTCGCTTCGTCACTATAGCCTGGATGGCCAATGGTATCAGGCGCATAAATCTTGTAATCTGTTAACAAACCCTTGAACCAGGATAGGGTCATCGGATTGATGCAATTTCCTCCCTGAAAGATAAATAACGGCTTCCCATCCGGTCTGCCCAATTTAAGGACATGCGTTTTTCCGAAACGTGTATCCACATATTCCCGATCAATCGGCAGATCAAACTGAGTCAGGTAATGTTCGTATTGACTTAGGATGTGTTCCTTTCCTTCTTTGCTTTTATAGATAGTGGCCATTGGTTTAGAACTCCTTCGAAACAAAAACATTATTTTTAAAATCACTGTAATAAATTAACAAAACTACTTATTTATAATATTACTTTAGTACTAGTAAAATATCTCGTTTTTTCTGAAGATATAGGAGAGTGTATAATAATTTAAAATATAGTTTACTGGAGGAAAGCGATGCTGACTTTTACTATTCCTGGCAGAGAACTGCTTGAAATAAAGCATTTAGTCCTGGATTTTAACGGCACAATTGCCGTGGACGGTGAGTTAATAAGTGGGGTGGAAGACAGGATCCATCTTTTAAGCAAACAGCTGGAGATCCATGTTATCACTGCAGATACCAATGGCAGTGTTGTGAATCAATGCAGCGAGCTGCCTATATCTGTTCAAATTCTCGGTTCAGGAGATCATACAAAGGAAAAAGGAGAATTTGTGCGGAGTTTGGCTGTAACGGTCTGTTTAGGAAATGGAGCTAATGATGCAGCAATGTTTGAAGAAGCAGATGTCAGCATCGCGGTGATCGGCAATGAAGGCTGCGCAACCTCCACACTCTTGAAAAGCGATATGATCGTTCATCATATTAACGAGGCATTGGATTTATTGTTAAAACCAAACCGAATCATTGCTACTTTGCGAAAATAAAGTGTTTGTCAGCTGGAAGGGTTGGATTTTTTACACTTTTAATGTAAATAAACTATTATAATCTGAAGCTTTGCTCTCAAGTTTTCTGGATTCCGCGAAAAGAGGGGATCATTCCGCGAAAAACCATCTTTATTCCGCGAAAAAACCACCTCATTCCGCAACTTTTTGTCGAAATCCCGCGAACTGGAAATTATCAATGATTTTTTCCAGTTGGATAGGGAGCGATTCAACCAATTGGAAACTCAAGTTACAGAAGAGACTCATCACGCCAGGATGAATCTTAAAAGAATATTTTCAAGTGTGTCCAACATAACCTCAAGGATTCTTTCCAAAAAAATACCTTTCCTCACCATCATGATAAAAATATATAATAGATTCACACACACCGCTTTTTCCATTATTAAGAAAAACTTAAGATTTATCGTCGGTGAATGTTAAGGTTCGCCGTCTAGAATAGAAAACATCAAAGCTTGCCTTTGTGGAAAGGAGGTTTTCACGTGGAACAATACAATGTGCTTGTGGTTGACGATGAAAAAGAAATACGCGATGCAATTGAAATTTATTTGAAGAATGAAGGAATCAAAGTCATCAAGGCTGCCGACGGGATTGAGGCGATCGAAAAGCTCAATGAGCAGCCGGTTCACTTGATCGTTCTTGATGTGATGATGCCGCGGCAGGATGGGATTACGACTACTTTCCGGATTCGCGAAGACAAAAATATTCCGATTATCATCCTGAGCGCGAAAAGTGAGGATACGGATAAAATCCTCGGTCTCCAGGTTGGTGCGGATGATTATGTGACGAAGCCGTTCAATCCGCTCGAACTGATTGCCAGGGTGAAATCGCAGCTGAGACGGTATGTCACGCTGGGTACATATGAAGGAAAAACACAGGTGATTGACTTGAACGGGTTGACTCTAGATCAGTCATCAAAGGAAGTCACCGCACATGGTGAAATGGTTAAACTGACGCCGATCGAGTACAGGATTATCGAACTGCTGATGACGAACGCCGGCAGAGTATTTTCAATCAACGATATCTATGAACGTGTCTGGAAGGAACCGAGCTACAATGCTGAAAATACGGTAGCGGTCCATATCCGGAAAATCCGTGAAAAAATAGAAATCGATCCGAAGAATCCGAGGTTTTTAAAGGTGGTGTGGGGCATTGGATATAAAATCGAAAAGTAAGTATCTTGTCGTCATTTGGGCTTTGCTCGTTTCATTTGGGCTTAGCGGATTGTTTTCTGCCTTTACGAATGGCAGCCAGTTTTTGCAGGGAGATTACTTTGAATCAGAAGAATATGGCTACCAGATGAACCGATTTGTTAGCTTATTGCAAGTCTTTGAGTTAAATAGCATGACGAAAGAAGAAATGAAGAAGGAAATCACCGTTTCGGATGAGGAAATCGAAGAACACCGGACGCGGTATGGAAATATGGGCGATCAAATTGCCAATATTGGAATGCAGTATGAGCAGCAGATCCAGGATGCAAAGGATAGCGGGAACAAGGCCGTTGTCGATGCCCTGACGAAGGAACGGGACACGAAAATTGCTGACATAACTGAAAACTTCAATAGTGATGAACACGTACAGGCCAAAATTGTGAAGGAGAAAGAAAAACGTATAGATGAATTTTATAAGGAGCTAGAGAAGTACCGCCGGCAATTTGTGAACTTTGGGCGTGCGTACAAGTATTATATGGAAGACGCAGATACGGGAGAGGTATTCACAAACCTTAATCTTAAGGAAGGTGATTCCGTTTCTGATTTCATCAATAACAAAGAAATGTACTTTGTCCAGGATTACGGTGAAATTCAGGAGTTTTATGGATATACAGGAATTAGCGAGCAATTCATTCCTTACAATGAAGTTGCTGAGGATATTTTAAGCAGACAAAACAGTAATTTTACAGGGAAGATTGGGCTATCGAAAAATGCTCCAGCATCGCTTCAGGCAATTGGTGATTATCGTTATTTCCAAAAACGCCAGATGCTTTTCATTGGATATATGATTGCCAGTATCGGTGCGCTGATTGCTGCTTATATTATCGCAAGGCGCAAGCCAGCTATTGTTTTTGGAACGTTTGAAAATTTCAAGCCGATGTATGCGAAAGTTCCGCTTGATGTGAGATTGGGCATCATGCTTGCGACATCTGGTTTCTTCCTGCTTTCCTTGACTCTGATTAGCGAGCAGTTTGTATATTACAATTCTGACATCTTATCTTCGCTGATTGAGCTATTGATCAGCATGACAGCGGCCGCCGCATTACTGGCATTTGGCTTGATGCAGCTGAAATCAATTGCTGAATACCGAAATGATGGGCAGCAACTTAAGGAGGATTTACAGAAAAGCCTTGTATTTAAAGCTTATAAGGCGATTGTGGATGCATTCCTTGTGAGGAGTATCGGGATTCAGTTGATCGTGCTGCTAGGATTCGTTTTTGGATTGGGCATGATTGCTGCTGCAGTATTTGTTGAACCAGGATTCATTGTCATTTTTGGTCTTGCTTTCATTTTCATTGGGCTCCCGCTTCTCATCATCATCATGAAAAAGGCAGGCTACTTCAATAAGATTCTATTGAATACTGAGGAGCTTGCTGCCGGGAAAATGGGAAGCGATATCCCGGTAAAAGGCAAATCCGTTTTTGCAAGGCACGCAGCAGACATCAACACATTGAGAAACTCTGTGAAGGTCTCGCACAAGGAGCAGGCAAAGAGCGAGCGTTTGAAAACGGAGCTGATCACAAATGTAAGCCATGACTTAAGGACACCGCTGACTTCAATCATCACCTATACGGAGCTTTTAAAAACGCCTGACTTAGCGCCAGAGGATCGAGCTTCCTATATCGAGATCCTCGACCGTAAATCCAAGCGATTGAAGGTTTTAATCGATGATTTGTTCGAGGCGACGAAAATGGCGAGCGGCAACATCGAGCTGCGCAAAGATAGAGTTGATCTCATCCAGCTCCTGCAGCAGGCACTTGCGGAACACAACGAAGCTTTAAGTCAATCATCACTGCATTTGCGCGTGTCCCAGCCTGACCATCCAGTTTACGCGTTTGTCGATGGCCAGAAGCTATGGAGGGTGTTTGATAACCTGATCGGCAACATTCTTAAGTATTCTCTTGAGAATTCAAGAGTCTATATCTCGGTAAAAGCTGAGCAGGACCAGGCTGTGCTTACCTTTAAAAATGTGACGAAATACGAGCTTGGTGAGGATTTGGATGAGTTGTTCGAGCGCTTCAAACGAGGAGACCAATCGCGCCACACAGAAGGCTCCGGTCTCGGGCTTGCGATTGCGAAATCGATTGTGGATCTGCACGAAGGCACACTCGATATTGAAGTCGATGGCGATTTGTTCAAGGTAACCGTCATTTTGGATAAAATAAGTTGATTTTATGATCCCCTTGCAGCGTTTGCAGGGGGATTTTTGTTTGGAAAAAGCTATTGGTAAGTTGAATCAGCGAGCATGGGATTCATTTTACTGAAATTTAAAGTGAAATTTTCTTCGCTTAAAATAATTTGGCGAAGTTCATTCTGGCGAACTCGAAATAATCATCGTTAATTTCCAATTTTAAATAGAGAAAAAACTTTATCATGACTACTGTAAAGACACATGGTAATATAGAAGGGCAGAAGAGATATTATGTTAAAAATATAAAATTAAGGGAAACTACTTGTATCGTTGCAATGGAGCAGGAGGGCTATATGAAAAAAACTCAGGAGATTTCAGAGAAAAAGCTTCTTGGAATTGCTGGTCTGGGCTGGATGTTTGATGCAATGGATGTTGGGATATTGTCATTCATCATTGCGGCGCTGAAGGTGGACTGGGATTTGTCTGTCCAGGAGATGGGCTGGATTGGCAGTGTGAATTCAATTGGGATGGCAGTCGGAGCGCTTGTATTCGGCTTGCTTGCTGACAGGATTGGAAGGAAAAATGTCTTTATTATAACGTTATTGCTGTTCTCTGTCGGCAGCGGACTTTCGGCTATGGCCACGACTCTGTCATTCTTTTTGCTGCTGCGGTTTTTTATTGGGATGGGACTTGGTGGAGAACTGCCGGTCGCCTCAACTTTAGTATCGGAAAGCGTCCCTGCTGAAAAGCGCGGTCGCGTCGTCGTCCTGCTGGAGAGTTTTTGGGCAGGCGGCTGGCTTGTGGCGGCGCTGATCTCCTACTTTATCATCCCGAAGTTTGGCTGGCAGATGGCCTTAATCTTAAGCGCACTGCCTGCACTCTATGCACTGTATCTTCGTATGAACCTTCCGGACTCCCCGCGCTTCCTGGCGGTTCAAAAGAAAGAAAGGCTCACCATCCTGGAGAGCATTGCAGAAGTATGGTCAAAAGAGCATGTCAAAAAAACAGCGGTGCTTTGGATTCTTTGGTTCAGTGTCGTCTTTTCCTATTATGGAATGTTCCTCTGGCTGCCAAGCGTGATGGTGATGAAAGGTTTCACGCTGATCAAGAGCTTCCAATATGTATTGATCATGACTCTCGCTCAGCTGCCGGGTTATTTTACAGCGGCCTGGCTGATTGAAAAAGCGGGCAGGAAGTTTGTGCTGGTCGTCTATCTGATTGGAACTGCGCTCAGCGCCTATTTCTTCGGTTCGGCAGATTCGCTTGCGCTCTTGATTACGGCTGGAATCCTGTTGTCATTCTTTAACCTTGGTGCGTGGGGCGCGTTGTATGCCTATACACCAGAACAGTACCCGACTACAATCCGTGGATCGGGAGCAGGGATGGCTGCATCTTTCGGGCGGATTGGCGGAATTCTCGGACCATTAATGGTTCCTTATTTATCAGCCCAAGGTATCTCGATTACGATGATTTTCACGATCTTCTGCATCTCCATTTTGATTGGAGCAGCAGCGGTCTGGTTATGGGGCACGGAAACGAAACAAACGGAACTCGCTTAAATAAAAAAAGTTCGCCTGAGATTCAGGCGAACTTTTTTAATAGCAAATAATTACGCTTTTACATGCTTGAATACATTTATTGCAAATAAAATTCCGCCTAGTACAACGACGAGAGAACCAATAATCGCAAATGCAGTGAAGACACCATTTTCTGTCAGCATGACAAGGGTTATGCCGCCCTGCATCACCGGCACTCCAAGGTTATGAAGCCAAAAGTGGATGGTGGCCAGCTTGCTGCTTCCAGCTGCAGGATAAAGATGATAGATAGTCCCGAATAAGGCCATAGACACCCAGCCAAGCAGATTTAAGTGGGCATGCACCGATGCAAGTGAAAAATCATGCCTGATCCCCATAACGATTCCTAGAATAATAGCAATTACAAAATAGACCGCGGCCACTTTAAAAAACCTTGCACTCATAAGATTACCTCCTTTCTTTATAGTTCTTTTAGATTATATAAAATTTTCAATAAAATATAACAAATTTACCATAAAAATAGGGTAATCCCCCAGTAGGAAGAATTTCAAAAAAATCATAGGACTAACTTCACAGATTACAATAGTAAAATAATAATTAATTTTATTTGACACAAAATTAACACCAATGGTTTTACCATTTTTCAAGAAATTCATGATATAATAGTGCAAACGTTTGTACAACTTCTTAAAGGGAGATAAAAGCTATGAAAAGATTATTTGAAATCGATAGCTGGAAAATCATCGAAACTGAATTGCATAAAGAAGATTTCCGACTTGCTGAAAGCATCATGAGCCTGGGGAATGGCCATATGGGCATGCGTGGAAATTTTGAAGAAACATATACTGGAGACTTCCACCGCGGCACATATATCGCAGGTGTCTGGTTCCCTGACAAGACTCGTGTGGGCTGGTGGAAAAATGGGTATCCTCATTATTTCGGCAAGGTCATCAACTCTACTAATTTTATCGGCGTAAAAGTATTGGTCGATGGAGAAGAACTTGACCTTCATAAGGCAGAAGTGAAGGGATACTATCGTGAGCTGGATATGCAGCATGGTGTGCTGACAAGGAAGTTCGCTATTGTCCAGAATGGCAAGGAAACTGAAGTGGAAGCAGTGCGTTTCTTATCCGTTGCTGACCGTGAATTAGCCGCAATTTCTTATTCCGTAACTGCTAAAAACTATAATGGAAACGTTACCTTTATTCCGTATTTGGATGGGGACGTTCGTAACGAAGATTCTAACTATGAAGAAGACTTTTGGTATGAAGTGAGCAAGGATACGTCGGAATTCGCTGGCAGCCTTGTCATGAAGACAATTGACAATCCATTCGGCACGCCAACTTTCCAGGTAGCGACAACTATGCAAACGGTTGTCAACGTTGAAGCAGCAAAAGTGGAAGTGAACGAAAAGGATGAATATGTAGAAAATAGCATTCAAGTAAAAGCGGAGCAGGGACAAACTGTAACCCTTTACAAGTATGTCGCTGTTACAACAGACCGTGATTATGAAGCGGATGAGCTTGTTGTAAAAGGCCGCGAAGTACTTGATCGTGCTGTCGAAAAAGGCTTCGATCAGCTATTGGAAGAGCACAAAAAAGGCTGGTTGAGCCGCTGGGAAATCGCCGATGTGGAAATTGCAGGGGATGATGAAGCACAGCAGGGAATCCGCTTCAACTTATTCCAGCTGTTCTCGACTTACTATGGGGAAGACTCCCGCCTGAACATTGGACCAAAAGGCTTCACAGGCGAAAAATACGGCGGAGCGACATACTGGGATACTGAAGCATATGCGATCCCGCTTTACCTTTCAACTGCTGAGTCCGAGGTGGCCCGCAACCTGCTTATCTATCGCCACAACCAGCTTGATGGCGCATACCACAATGCGAAGCAGCAGGGACTGCAGGGCGCGCTGTATCCAATGGTTACTTTTACAGGTGTGGAATGCCATAATGAGTGGGAAATCACGTTTGAAGAGATCCACCGTAACGGCGCGATTGCATATGCAATCTATAATTATGTGAATTACACAGGAGATAAAAACTATCTTCATGAATATGGCATTGATGTGCTCGCTGGAATTTCCCGTTTCTGGGCAGACCGCGTCCACTTCAACAAGTTCAAGAATGTGTATATGATGCACGGGGTAACTGGCCCGAATGAATATGAAAACAACGTCAACAACAACTGGTACACAAATCGTATCGCTGTATGGACATTGCGTTATACGCTCGAAGTCATCGAAATCTTGAAGCAAAACGGTCATGAGGGCCGCCTTGCTGGACTTGAATTCTCAGATGAAGAGCTTGCGAAATGGCAGGACATCATCGACAGAATGTACTTCCCGTATGATGAAGAAAGAGGCGTATTCGTCCAGCACGATACATTCCTTGATAAAGATTTAAAGACGGTTGATGAACTGTCAGCCGAAGATCGCCCAATTAACCAGAACTGGTCATGGGATAAGATTCTTCGCAGCTGCTTCATCAAGCAGGCGGATGTCCTTCAGGGCTTGTATTTCTTCAATCATGAGTTCACGGAAGAAGAGAAGCGCCGTAACTTTGAATTCTATGAGCCGATGACGGTCCATGAATCTTCTTTGTCTCCAAGTATCCACGCAGTTTTGGCTGCAGAGCTTGGCATGGAAGAGAAGGCGTACGAAATGTACAACCGCACGGCACGGCTTGACCTTGATAACTACAACAATGACACTGAAGATGGCTTGCATATTACGAGCATGACTGGTGCATGGCTTGGAATTGTCCAGGGCTTTGCAGGCATGCGCACGGCTGAAGGCACATTGTCATTTGCGCCGTTCATTCCTAAGGCGTGGAATCAGTACAGCTTCAACATCATCTTCCGTGACCACTATGTAAAAGTAGCAGTGAACCAGGAAAACGTCGTTCTTTCCCAGCAAGGTCCAGAGCTTGCTATGAACCTTTATGGCGAGGAAATTACGATTCCTGCAAATGGCGAGCTTTCTGTAAAATTGAAATAATCATAAGAGAGATCTTCGGGAATGCCTGAGGATCTCTCTCTACATGGAATCTTGATTCGTGATAGAAAAGGAGTTTTAACCATGACAAGACCACTTAAAGCGTTCATTTTTGACCTCGATGGTGTTATTACGGATACGGCTGAATACCATTTTTTAGCATGGAAGGCACTTGCAGAGGATTTAGGCATTACATTCACCCGCGAGGATAATGAGGAGCTTAAGGGCGTTTCCCGGATGGATTCACTTGAGAAAATTCTTGTGATTGGCAGCAGGGAGAATGACTTTTCTGCTGAAGAAAAAGAGGCACTTGCTGACAAGAAAAACGAACACTATTTAACGCTGATCCAGAACATCACTCCAACAGACTTGTTGCCAGCGATCAAGGAATTGATTGCTGATATTAAAGCAAATGGCCTTAAGCTCGGCCTTGCATCAGCAAGTAAAAACGCGTTCACAGTAATGGAGTCGCTTGGAATGAAATCCGAGTTCGATATCATTGTCGACGCGAAAACAGTCGTGAACGGCAAGCCTCATCCTGAAGTTTTCCTTCGTGCTGCCGAAATGCTTGGCGTTGAGCCGGAAGCATGCATTGGCGTCGAGGATGCAGCAGCAGGCGTGCTGGCCATTAAAGGAGCCGGAATGTTTGCTGTTGCAGTAGGACCTAAGGAAAGCTTCGAGAACGCAGACCTTGTCTACGACAGCACTGCTGAGCTATCATTTGAGAAAATCTTAGAAGTATATAATGGTTAATGATTTTCCCTGCAACAACTATCAAAAAAGCGATCACTCTATAAAGAATGATCGCTTTTTTCTGTCGTTAATGTTTTATGCATTTCCTCATAAAACACTGCTGGATCATCGACATTCAGCACAATCCTCGACACTTTCCGCTTTAAGCCATACATGAAATGGATATCCTGCGGTTCATGTAACAAGATTTCAAATGCCGGCTTTTCCACGATGAAATCAGCGACTCGGGCATCATAAAGTTCATCCAGTTCTTTCCGGGTGAATTTTTCCGGTCCGTCAAAGTGTTTAAATTCTTTTATGTTGTTTAATGGAAGATGCATGCTCTTTGAAAATCCGGTCTGCAGAAGCAAATGATCCTCTGTCAACAAGTACGGAGTAAGGCGAGTCGCCTGAATCTCAGCAAGGAAATAAAGAATGCCATATATATTTAAGAACAACAAAATGTAAGCAACAATGGCATTCCAGCTATGCAGGTAGTAGTGCAGCCCGATCGACTCAATGGCAATCGCGTGGATCAGCATGATGTAGACAGCATTTACGCTTGTTTTTTTATGATAGGTAAAAGCCTGGCCGCTGGTAATATGGATTTTCTTTTTCCAGGAGAAGAGGGCGTAATGGAACAAGGAAAACTCTGTTGTGAAAATCAGCGCGGTCTTGTTTTCAGGTAAATGCTTTTCAGCCGCATTCTTCACATTAAAGAGGAAAAATGAGTTTTGCCTGCTTAAGTTTTTGTACTCTTTTAAAAGCTTTGGCAGTCTGGTGATCACGGTGTAGGCGATAGAAAGCTCAAGCAGCAGGAATGCCCCTTCAGAAACCATCAGCAAGTAGGGAAGGAAGGAGTACTCCGATAGATGCTGCTGAGGGACAATAAAGTAAGCGGCAGCAAAACCCGCGAAAATCACCATACCAAGATATTTGAGTGAATACCGTTTGCGGATGATCATGAAGTACGTCAGAAGAGGCAATATGATCAGCAAATCAAGCAATGATCCTAAGACAGCGCCTTCGGGAATTGGGCCAAACATAGAGGTTCGATAAAGAGTGTAGTTGGATAGCAGGATCAATGAGGCTAAACATACATAAAGCAGGAATTTTGGTTTTTTTACCATTGTATTTGTCATAAATATCCACCTCACTTTAATTATAACTGAATTTATAGTGCAAAGGTTTTATATTGTGTGTGTTCGACAAAATTAGATGGATTGCATATTCCAGCTAAATGGAAAACGTAGAGATTATGAGCAGTTTTGTAGAAATAATCTAAAAAACCGTAGAAATTAATCGGGTAACTGTAGAAATAATTTTTAAAACTATAGAAATTAATCCCCTTTTCGTAGAAATTCATGTGAAAGAAGCCGAATTCACCAGGCAAATCATACAGAAATGATGACCAATTTGGACTTTTAAGTTGCAAATACCGGATTACCCCTCCTGGAAAAGGGAAATATGCTACTATAATTCTTTTTATAAGGGACGGTGTAATGAAATGTATGATTGTCTAATTATCGGCGCCGGGATTGCGGGTCTGCAGGCAGCGATTCAGCTCGGCCGTTATAATCATAAAACCATGGTGCTTGATGCGGGAGATGGACGATCAGCCATTTGCCACAGCTACCACAACATCCTTGGTTATCCTGATGGAATCAGCGGACCAAAATTGAGGGAAATTGGCCGCCAGCAAGCTGAAAGACTCGGTGTCGAGTTCATAATAGGCAAGGCTGCTAAGGCTAGAAAAACAAATGATGGATTTGAAATCGAGTCTGAAAGCGGTGAAATCTACAAAGCGAAAAGGCTGCTGCTTGCTACAGGAATTATGGATCGGATTCCGCCATTCCCGGATTTGATGCCGGCCCTTGGTAACAGTGTCTATGTCTGCCCGGATTGTGACGGGTATGAAGTGAAGGACAAATCCACGATTGTGATGGGCGCCGGAAATGTCGGGGCTAATATGGCACTGACTTTAAGCTATTTTTCCAATAAGATTACCTATGTTAACCATGAACGAACAGAAGTGAATGAAGAAAAGAAGGCTGCTATGCAGGAAAAGGGAATCCAGTATGTCGATGGGCCAATCGAAAAGGTTTTAGCAGATGGACCAGATTTCAGGGGAGTCATCCTTTCAAATGGGGAGCAGATAACATCTGAACGCGGCTTTATTGCCTTCGGAGGAAATGAAGTGAAGTCACAGCTCGCACAGCAGCTTGGTGTAGAACTTCATGAAAACAAGCATGTCCTTGTTGATCCGCGTACAAAAATGACGAATGTGGAGCATGTCTGGGCGGCAGGAGATGTCGTTGCCCATTCAGAGCAGGTCACAATTGCGATGGGCGATGGGATGCAGGCAAGCATCTGGATCCATAAGACGCTGCTGGAGGAAAAAAAGTAACATTTTTCGTTAAAAATGAATCGGAATCCTGATTTTCCAAAATTGAAAATCCCCGACGTGCTTTTATTTACTGACAGAAGCCGTTGGTTTATAAGTAAGGGGATGCAATTTGCTAGTGAAAACGTTTTATTACTAGTTCATTGCGTTTTATTACTTATAAAGTGAAGTTTATTACTAGTAAAGTCCGTTTTAATACTAGTAAAGTCAAGTTTATAACTAGTAATGGTAAAGTCCACTTTATCACTAGCAAAGTGCATTATTTTACTAGTAAGCGTAAGGCGGCGTTTTTGTTTACCAGTATGGCGTATCACTTTATCAAGAAGTGGATCATTTAACAGAAGGAAGCTTTATGTAAGCGATCAAGCGAAAAGCCGCCACTCTAACAAGAATGGCGGCTTTACCTTATTCTAATTCCACTTTCTCCAATGGCAGCTCGGCTGGACCTTCGATAACATCTCCTTTATAGGAGAAGCGTGAGCCGTGGCAAGGGCAGTCCCAGCTGCGTTCACCGTTATTCCACTTCAGTTCGCAGCCCATATGCGTGCAGGTGGTATCGACGACATACAGCTTTCCGTTTTCATCCCGATATGCTCCAGCTCGTTTGCCGTTAACAGTAACGGCAGCGCCTTCTTCCTTCCCAAGGCTCTCTGGAGTGGTGGATGGCCGGTCGAATTTGCCTTTAATCAATTCCTTCGCGACAGTGGCATTATCGGCTACGAAGGTCGCAATGTCAGGATTGGCATGAAATCTTTGCGGTTCAAATAGATCCTTGTATGGGTTGTCCCTTTTCAAAACAAGGTCTGTCATCAAAAGAGCTGCATTGATTCCATTCGTCATGCCCCATTTGTTGTAGCCTGTTGCGACAAAAATGTTCTCCGTGCTGGATGAGTATTTTCCGACGAATGGGATTTTATCTAGCGTCGTTGGGTCCTGTGCAGACCAGCGGAACGGGATTTCTTTTATGCCGAATGTTTGTGAAGCAAACGCTTCAAGTGCTTCATAATACTGATGGGTGTTTTCTTCCTGGCCAGTGATATGGCTGTCTCCGCCAAACAGGACAAGCTTTTCGCCATTCCAATCTGTGAAGCGAAGCGACCTGGTCGGAGTCTCAGCGTTGATGTACATGCCGCCCGGATATTCTTTTTCGGTCTTGACCGCAAGTACATACGAACGCTTCACTTGCATGCGCGAAAAGTAAAATCCTTTTAAATCGTAAAAAGGAAAATGCGAGCTGATGATCAGTTGATTGCAGTGAATCCGATGGTTGTTTCTGGTCGTTATAACTGGCTCATCGCCCTCTTCCATGTCGACAGCTGTTGTGTTTTCATAGATTTGCCCGCCCATTTCAATGAAACGTTCAACTAAATGCTTCAAAAATTTTAGAGGGTGGAACTGTGCCTGATTGCGCATGACAACAGCCGCTTTGGCTTCTACCGGAATTGGAATTTCGGAAACATACTCGCCGCCAACAACGCCCAGCTTTTCATAAGCCTTAAATTCCTGGAGCAGCTTCTCCATTTCTTTTTCGGAATTTGTGTAGATGTAGGCGTCCTCTTCGGTTAAATCACAATCAATCTGTTCATCCTTCACGAGCTTTTTGACAAATTTCATTGCCTCACAGTTCGCTTGATAGTACAGGCGTGCTTTTTCCTCTCCAAAATGACTGATCAGTTCGTCATAAATGAGCCCATGTTGCGGTGTGACCTTTGCCGTTGTATGGCCAGTTGTTCCATTCAAAATCGTGCCTGCTTCGATCAGAGCCACATGGACTCCTTCCTTCGCCAGCAGATAGGCTGAGGTCAGGCCCGTAATGCCTCCACCCACTACTGCCACGTCAACATCCAAATCCTCCTGCAGTCTTGGGAAAGAGGGAAGCTCTGCTGTTTTACGCCAAAAAGGCTCTGGAAAACGTGGTAATCTGGAATTGAATTCGTTCATCAACAATCCTCCTTAAAAATCTTCATAATAACTAATTTTTCCCTTTAAGTGAAAAAACATGTACGGTAACTATTTTTCTATTACCCTGCTGGTACGCGAGGCAGACAAGTTTTTACCAAATTGGGCGGAATAAAGGGGAAATGCAGTCTGTCATGATAAAATAAGGACATTAGAGCAAGGGAGGGCCAATATGGAAATCACAGTCGTCGGAACAGGGTATGTTGGCCTTGTGACGGGAGTTTGTTTTGCTGAAGTAGGCTACAATGTAACGTGTTTTGATATAGATGAAAAGAAAATAAGGGCTCTTTCTGGAGGGCAGTGCCCGATATATGAGCCGGGCCTCGAGGCTATGCTCCAAAAAAATCTCGAAGCGGGAAGGCTCCATTTTACCGCTGATGTCCAAACAGCTTATAAAAACGCTGATTATATTTTTGTTGCTGTAGGAACGCCTGAAAATGAAGATGGCTCTGCTAATCTCGAATATTTGGAGGCAGCGATAGCGGACATTGGTGCCAATTTAGTTAAAGAGGCGATTATTGTCATCAAAAGTACAGTTCCTGTAGGGACAAACCAAAGAATAGCTGCGTTATTAAAAAAGCAGATCCCGAAAGCCCTGAAGGTAGAGGTTGTTTCGAATCCGGAGTTCCTGCGTGAAGGCTCCGGAATCCTGGATACTTTTCATGCAGACCGGATCGTCATCGGTGCGGGTGACCGTGAGGCGGGCGGCAAGGTTGCAAGGATATATGAACCATTTGGTTTGCCTGTGCTGCAGACGGATGTCCGCAGTGCGGAGCTTATCAAATATGCTTCGAATGCCTTTCTGGCGACAAAAATCAGTTTTATCAATGAAGTGGCCAATCTGTGTGAACACACTGGCGCCAATATCGAGGATGTGGCGAAGGGGATGGGCATGGACCAGCGGATCGGCAGCCAGTTTTTAAAAGCAGGAATTGGTTACGGCGGTTCGTGTTTCCCAAAGGATACAAAGGCGCTGGAAAAGCTGACACAGTACTATCAGTATGATTTTAAAATACTGAGGTCTGTCATCGAGGTGAACAGCAGGCAAAAACAGCAGCTGTTTGTGAAGGCAAAAGAGATGATGGGTTCTTTGAAGGAGAAGCGTGCCGCAGTGCTGGGTACCGCATTCAAACCGCATACAGATGATATTCGCGAAGCACCGGCAATGGACCTGATCGCCCAGCTGTTGGAAGAGGGTGCAGACATATCGGTCTATGATCCAGCCGCTATGAAAAAAGTAGAAGAGATTTACGGAAGCAGGCTTTATTACGCGGAAAATGTGGATGCCGCCGTCAAGGGAGCGGATGTTACTTTTATCATGACAGAATGGCCGCAAATCACCGATTATGATCTAGAAAGGTTCAAGTTATTCATGCGTCGGCCCGTAATCTTTGACGGCAGGAATTGCTATGAGCTCCAGAAGGCTGAAAAAGCTGGCCTAACATATATATCAGTCGGAAGGAAGCCAGTAAGTGCAAATCATCAAGAAGATAGCCTTGAGAGTGGCAGGGTGGGGCAGGATTGAACACCTCAGCCTTTATAAGGTAAAATTATCCTAAGTACCTTCAGTTTAGGAGGAAGAGGGATGGCTAAGCTAAAAACGAATGCAATGAGAATCCTTGATACGCTAAAGGTGCAGTACGAGATTCTCGCATATGATGCGAATGACGGAAAAATAGACGGTGTCGCCGTTGCCGGAAAAATCGGCAAGGATCCAGCACAGGTATACAAAACACTTGTCGCAGTGGGGGCAAGCAAGAATCTATATGTCTTTATCATTCCTGTTGAAGCGGAACTGGACCTGAAGAAGGCGGCCAGGGAAGCGGGCGAAAAGAATGTGGAGATGCTGCCGGTCAAGGACATCCAAAAGTTCACTGGCTATATCCGTGGCGGCTGTTCGCCTATTGGAATGAAGAAGAACTACCCAACCATCTTGGACGCCACCGCCGAGGAACTAGAAACAATGATCGTAAGTGCTGGAAAAATCGGATTTCAGGTCGAGCTTCCACCAGTCGAGCTATTGAAAGCCACGAATGGCAAGCTGGCATTATTGACGAAATGAAAAACCACAGCCCAAAGGGGTTGTGGTTTTTTGCGTTTTGGCTCTTTTCTAAAAGCAACAATGTTTACGTAAACAGGCTACGTTTAATAGAGAATAGGGAAAGCCGGTTACAGCATGGTTTCAGTTTCAAAAATGGACCTATTCCTTCTCAGCTGCATTGATTTTGATATCCAAACTGGCTATTTGGGACTGATATAATTCCTCATAGTTCTTCGATGTATCATAGGCTAGTTCTTTTTCAGAGGCATTTGGCTTTTCTTTTGCAGCGTCTGTTTTTAGTATTGCATAAATTTGCTGGGTGAGCAGTTTTTCAGTGAAGAAGCTGTTCAGCCTATTTTGATAGGCATCCTCTGGAAAGTCTGCGACAAGCTTTGCGGCAGGCTCATATTTCTCAACCTTGGCGGAAAACTCCTTGATCGCGCCAGAAACCGCATTTCCCTCTGCCTTTAGTCCCTTTTCCATTGCCAGCAGGTACATGGAGTGCTGCTCAATCATTTTTGATAAATTAACATTAAAGTTATCATGATATTTAAGCTGTTCATCCCAATATGCCTGCTTATCCTTAAGCTCATCCTCCTGGAGCTTCTGTTCGTCCTGCTGGCGATTCAATTCAATCTCCACCTTGTTCATCAACTGGTAAAATTGCAGATCCTCATAGGAAAGCACCTTTCCTTCGATGGTGACGACTTTATCATCAGCTGTAAAACCATTTTTATCGGCTGTAGTGTGATTGTTAGCTTTGTTTTCTGCAGAAGCTTTGCTTTCTTTGGCGGGCTCTTTTTCGTCCTGCTGGCAGCTGCTAAGCATAAGGGCAATCAGAAGCGTGGTAAGGATAAACAGCGTCTTGTTTTTCATCTGAGCATCAGTCCTTTTCCACATCAAATGTAATCACGTGTTCGAATGGACTGCCATCTGCTTCACCCTCGATCGTAGCGAGCCATTCTCCTGCCATCGGCAGCTCAACGCTGGATTCGTATAAGCCATTGCCTTTATCTTCAAACGTCAGTTCAATCGTCCCATGGTCCATTTTTGCCATCTCAAGGTAAGCGGCGAATTCAAGGCCTTCAGCTGGTTTGCCATTCTTTAAGATTTTAATGACCACCGGATAGCTTTCGCCTGCTTTATGCTTTGGTGCTTGTTTTAAAGTGAATTCATAATCTGAATCTGAGCTGCATCCTGATAAGACCAACATGAGCAACATGAAGCCAGCGATTAATTTTTTCATTTTGAATCTGCTCCTTTTAAATGTTCATTTAAAAATTCATCCACTGTGTACTTATTCATCCTTCCATCTTCTAAGAAGGCTACATGCGTGCAGATTTGCTTTATTTCGTCCATGTGGTGGGAGGCCATGAAGATCGTTTTGCCGGTAAGGGATTTCAGGATTTGTAAAATCTCCTCACGTCCGAGCGGGTCAAGGCCGCTCGTAGGTTCATCGAGAATCAGGATATCTGTGTCATAGTACAGCATGACGCAGAGCCCGAGGCGTTGCAGCATTCCTTTTGAATAGCCCTTTACCTGGTTTTGGCGGTCCTCCCAAAGGGAGACGAGCTTGAGATTTTCCTCCATTTTTTTCTCATCGATCTCCCTGGAACCAAGCGATGCGAAGAAACGCATATTTTCTTCACCAGTGAGATGAGGATAGAGATGAAACTTTTCCGGAAGGTAGGAAACGATCTTCTTCCAGTCTCCCTTTTTATTCGAGTAGCCTCCCAGAGTAATTTCTCCATTTTTAACAGGCTGCAGCCCCAGAATTGAACGAATCAGCGTTGATTTTCCCGCACCATTGCGGCCGACCAGGGCACAATATTCATTCCTTTCAATGGATAGATTGATATCCTTTAAGACTTGTTTATTTTTATAAGACTGAGATAGTCCTTTGATTTCGATCATGATTTTTCCCCCTTGCTGCGGAACAGGATGGAGAGCTCGAAAAATAAGATCAGCCAGAAGGCCAGATCAATCAAGAGAAACTTCCATGGTGCCATCCAGATCATCTTTTCCATCAATCTCGACATATTGTTCAGCGAGAATAAGCTGAGCGAGGTTTCCAGGAAGAAGCGCATAGTATGCAGCGGGTCCAGGAAGTAGAGCCATGAAAACAGTTTGACATTTTCATAGGATACAGACGGAACGTATTGGATGAATGCAAGGTCAATCAGGAAGACGACCAGGAACCAGGTGAAGATGGTGGCTCCGATCAGCTGCATTTTCGTGTTTGTGATATTTCCTAAAAATAGCCCTAGCTGATTAAAAATCAGCAGCAGGACAACAACGGTTGCCACAAAATAAAGAAAGCTGGAAAGCTGGAATTGCAAGAACCATTTCATCATGATGGCTAACACGAAGTACCAGGCGACGAATGCGCCGATGACGACTGTCTGGATGGCGATGCTTTTTTTCAGCATCAAACTGCGGTTCGATTCTTTTTTCGTCAGCAAAATCATCGATGTTTTAAGCTCTTTTTCCTGAAAAATCGAAAAAGAGGAAATGAAGAGCGCAAAAATCGGAACAAGGAAAATATTCATATCGTAAAGCGAGAGAAGAAAGGCATCAAATCCGAGTTCATCTGGATAAGAACGAGCTTCCATTAAAAGAAACATGGAAGATAGTATGACCATGGCAAGGCCAAGCCAGAGACCTTTCCCGCGTGACTGTTCGAGCCATTCCTTCCAAATGTAATTCATGATAAACGACTCCTTCTCTTCTTGATAAAAATCCAGCCCAGAACCAGGATTGCAGGAATGGCTGCAGGATAGAGCAGCGAAACGCGTGATGGCTGATCCTCTTTGATTAATGGGTATTCATCCACGACCATCACCTTCTGGGTGCTCAGGACTTCATTGATTTTTTCATAAATTTTTATAGCGGGACTTTTCAAAAACAGGTAAGCAAGCTCATTTTCTTCAATTAACTTGTACAGAGATGATCTATATTCAACAGGAGAGTCGCCGATTTTGTTCTGGTCCAGATCAAGAACAGAAAGCTCTGTTCCCCAGTAGTTCCCAATCCCGTTTTGATTCCATTGGTTATAGGATTCTCCGCCAATCGTCAGGACGTTGGCCACATTTTGCTTGAAATGGTTTTTTGTGAACACCTGTGATGTTGAAGTAGTCCAAAGTTCTACTCCGATTTCATTATGGAAAAATTTATTTCCTTCAATCCGATTTTGCGTGGATTGTTCGAGATAGATGCCTCGCTGGTTCAGGTAAAACTCATTATCCAATACGGTGTTGCTGCTGCTCGTTTGGATGATTAGCCCGAATGAACGTGAGCCCTGGTTAAAGGAGAATTGATTTTCCTTCAAAACGATTCCGTGCGAATGCATGATGGCCGCACCGCCGGTATTTTTATTAAAGTGATTTTTGTAAAAGGTGTTTTCGTTTGAGTACATATAGTGCAAACCGTAACGTGTTTCACTAACTTGATTGTTTCGTATTTCGTTTTTGTCCGCGTATTCAACATAAATGCCATCGCGTGTTTTGGTTAATTCACAGTTTTCAATGATGCTGTTGTAGGTACGAATCAGCTGGATTCCGTTACCCTGGCTGCCAAGCTTGCCCGTTCCCTGGCCGGTTACTCTTACACCATCAACGAGGTTATACTTTGAACTATTAAGAAAGAGGCCATGGTAAACATCGTGAATAACTAGTTTAATAAACTGGTTATGATCTCCCATCGAGCGAACGCCGGAATATTCTTCACCGGAGTTTCTGCTTAGGCTGCTGTTTTCAATGTTTAGATTCTTTATCGTGACATGGGAGGCTTTAATCAGGATGACGTTACCTTTTCCATCACCACGGATGACCGTTCCCTTTTTTCCAATCATCGTGATTGGCTTTGTGATGACAATATTGCCTTCATAAGTCTGTGCTTCAAGTTTTAATTCACCGTTTATTGGAGTTTCATCAATCAGCTTTTGCAGGGATACATCTGCAGAGACAGGCAGGGTGGATAAAATCCAGACGCCTATCCCAACAAATAAGATTAGTAGTTTGTTCATCGCTTTCGCTCCAGCCAGAAGGGCAGAAGTGTCAAAATGAATGCAGCTCCTAATATGAATGAGCCTGTGGTGAAATAACTGTGTGTGACAAAGTTGGCAAGGATGTTCTCTCCAATAATCGGTGGTACAAACGGGTCGAGCTCGATCGGTGCCTTTGGGTCAAGCTCAGTGCCGAATTTAGTCAGCCAGCGCTTCAAGTCATAAATGCCAAGAGCACCGCCGATGATCAACAGCCCAACTGGAACGTATAAAAGGGCTTTCCTTCTTAATAAAGCAACCATGATGATGATGACGGCGAGCCCCATGATCAGTCCAGGTAAATAGTGCAGTTCAGGAAAGCTTTCATTGCTGAAGGGAGCCATCCCAATGTAATGGTTCAAGCCGTTTACAATATCAATGTTTCCTTCGAGTTTGCTTGGATAGACAATGATATCCAGACCCTCACGGTATTGCGGTGCAAAAAACTTCATTCCCCACCAAGGGAATTTGATAGAGGTAAAGATTAGCCCAGCAGCTCCAAATAGACTAAGCATAGAACCTATGGATAATTTTTTTGCCATCTTGATCATCTCCTATTAGAAATGCGTAAGCACCTTGGTAAGCACACACATTTGCAGGCGGCAAAACGAGGTGGAAAAGCTGGGCATTTCTAGATTGAATTCAGAAAAGGGTATCGCTCAAAGCTCAGATACCCTTTTCTCTATTTAAGCCTTCCAGGTTATTTCGGTTCTACCAGCAAGTAGCCGCTCATTTCCTGGTGGAGAGCTGAGCAGAAGTTTGTACAGTAAATCGGGAATGTACCTGCTTTTTCAGCGGTAAATTCGATGGTGCTCGTTTGGCCAGGCTGGACTTCATAGTTCAAATCGTGGTCCATGATCCCGAATCCATGGGTGATATCCTGGTCAAGGTCAATATTCGTTAAGTGGATGAATACTTTATCGCCCTGATTAACTTTTATTTCGTCAGGACGCTTCGCTTTTGCGTCAAAGACGAATTTAGATCTCATGGCGATACCATAGACATGGACTTCATTTCCTTTACGCTCGATTCTTGTGTCTTCCTGCTTCCAGACGGAATTCTCGAGTTTCTCATCCTTGGCGTAAATAGGGATGGTTTTGATTTTGTCGCGGTGAATCGTCTGCGCATAGTGCGGTTCAGGGTCAACAGGACTTGTATAGATGACTTCCATCTTATCGCCGGAGATATCGATCAATTCCATTGATTCAGGGTGTGAAGGTCCAACTGGCAAGAAATTGTCCTTTGCAATTTTATTCAATGATACAAGCCATTTTCCATCCGGAGTGGCAGTGTCTCCCTCAGCGGCTGTTGAGTGTCCTGGTGAGTAATGTACAGCAGTCCTGTCTAAGATTTCACCGGTGTCAATTTTCCATTTGACGATTTCAGAAGAAATGAACATGGTGTTATAAGCGTTACCTTTGTCGTCGAATTGTGTGTGAAGCGGCCCAAGTGCTCCTGGAGGATCAACTTCACGTTCTACGACTTTGTCATAAGGAAGAACTGGGATGCCGTATTTCTCAGTTTCAAACTCACCGTTCTTGATCAGCTCGAACGCTTTTTCAAAAGAGAAGACAGTCATCAGCGGAGCAAGCTTTCCTGAAGCAATGAAGCGCGTTCCGTCTGGAGTCACGTCAACACCGTGAGGAGATTTCGCGACAGGTACAGCATAGATGGAACCCTTATGCTTACGAGGATCGATCATCTTCGCGCCATTGACTTCTTCATATTCACCGGCAGCTACTTTCTTTTCAAGCTCCTTCCAGTTAAGCAATACGATATAGTCCCGATCATTCTGGGAAGCGTTGATTTCATTGTTTGTTGTCGCGAACTCAGTATTGTAAGTCGTCATGACGATCCAGTCGCCAGACATCTTCTTGCCGGCGTCAGATAAATCGTAAGACCAAGGCGGAAGCATGATTTGATAGGCCAGGCCAAGCTCCTTCTTTTTCTGGTCAAACTGGACCATCGAAACGACGCCTTTATATTTATCTTCAAATTCATCCAATGGTGCGTATTCCTTTCCAATTGGAACGGAGAAACGTGTTGGCATGACGATGTATTCTGTATTCTGCGTTACAAATGTCCCTGCGTGAGGACCGCCCATATTTGGCATTTCCATGATATCCGCTGTGTGGAAGGTGCTTAAGTCAACAGCTGCGATCCGGTTATTGGCAACGTCATTGGCGAAGACAAATTTGCCGTCATATTCTGCATTCGTTTCTGAAATCGCCGGATGGTGGAAATCTCCCCATGTGTACTTGCCCAGCATTTCTTTTGTTTTTGTATCGAATCCATAACCCGTAGCCGGATCGGGAGTGAAAACAGGAACAGTACGGATTTTCCTCATGGAAGGAAGTCCATATACGAATAGCTGCCCTGAATGTCCACCCGATGAAAGCATATAGTATTCATCCAGCTCTCCGTAAGGAACATACACTTTTTCAGCGTTCGACTTTTTTGCGGTGTCTTTGCTTGCTTCTCCTTTAGGTCCTGATGAAAAATCAGCGAAAAATACTGTCGCCGCCATAAAGCCGGCAAGCAGCCCTGAAGCTGCGGGAACCCATTTTTTCATTTAACACTGCACCACCTTTGGATTATTTTTCTGAAGCCTCTTTAAGAATGCTTACAACTTGGTTTATTTCTTCCTCAGACAGCGGATTGCCTCCGATTACGCCTGACATGACTGCGGATGTTGGCTCTTTCAGGAATTCAGCAACGGGTTTCCCATGCTTGCCTTCGACATTTTTAAATGCTTGTGAGAGGTCCGGACCGGTTGCTCCGCCTTTCAGGTTCAAGGCTTCAACAGAGTGACAGCCGAGGCAGCCTTTAGATTTAAGAATGTTTTCTTCACCTGCCGCAGCAGTTGTTTCTGTTTCAGCAGGTTCAGCATTCTCTTTTGCTGTGTCCGCAGACTTTGATTCTTCGGTGACAGCGACTTCTTTGTCCTGGCGATCATTGGCTGGGATGAGGTCAAATGCTGCATATCCTAGGCCCAGGCCGATAAGAGCACTGATGATGAAATGAATGACAGGTTTATTCACTTTTTTCCCCCCTTGATAGGTTTACAAGTACATCCTAACTTTTTGGAAAAAAGGGCAGTGTGATGTACGGCACATATTTATGTGTTTATTGTGAAGTATTTGTGAAAGCAGGGTGGCACCCTGTGAAAAACATCACTTGCCCGGGAAATAATTTCGGAAATTAGACAAATGGCTGCTGGGCATTCACCCAGCCCAATTGCCCTGCATATAGTAAGGAGGAAGCGATAACATGCCGTTAGATTGAACGGCTGGAGGGAGTGCGGTTAAATGGCTGGGAAAATACTGAATTACTTTGCCGGAGGAAATACAGCGCGCGGATTTTACAATTTATATGAATCGAACCTGAAAGGGTTATCTCGTTTATTCATTTTGAAGGGCGGCCCGGGAACCGGAAAGTCATCCTTGATGAAAAAAATCGGTAATGAATGGCTTGAAAAGGGCTATGATATTGAATTTCTGCACTGCTCATCAGATAACAAGTCAATTGATGGGGTCATCATTCCTAAATTGAATGCAGGCATCGTTGATGGAACAGCTCCGCATGTCATCGAGCCGAAAGCACCAGGCGCAGTTGAGGAATATGTAAACCTAGGGGAAGCATGGGATTCATGCAAGCTGCAGGAGCATAAAGGAACCATTACGAAGCTGTCTGAGGACATCAGCGAGGCGTTCAACACGGCATACAGCCAATTTGCCGAAGCGTTGAGAATCCATGATGAATGGGAAAAGTTTTATATCGAGAATATGGACTTTGCAAAAGCGAATGAGTTTACGAACCAATTGATCGATAGGCTATTCGGCCACAACAAATCAGCAGGCGAAGGCAGGGTGCATGATCGCTTCCTCGGAGCAGCGACACCTGTGGGAGCCGTGGATTTTGTCCCTAACCTGACAGAAACAGTCGGCAAGAGGTATTTCATTAAAGGCCGCCCTGGTTCAGGAAAGTCGACCATGCTGAAAAAACTTGCCGCAGAAGCCAAATCACGTGGTTACGATGTCGAGGTCTACCATTGCGGTTTTGACCCGCACAGCCTGGATATGGTCATTGTCCGTGAACTGGACTTTGCCATCTTTGACAGCACAGCTCCGCATGAGTACTTCCCGGAGCGGGAAACAGATGAAATCATCGATATGTATGCCGAACTGATTGTCCCAGGGACAGATGAAAAGTATGCTGCGGAAATCCAGGATGTCGGCAGCAGATACAAAGAGAAGATGAACGAAGCGATTGCTTCTCTGGCAAAAGCAAAAGGACTGCGCGACCAGCTTGAAACCATTTATATAGGTGCAATGGATTTTTCAAAGGTAGATGCGATTGCCAGTCAGATCCAGAAGGAAATCGAAAGCCTGAGTGTCCACTAGCACAGAATTGGGCATCTTGCATACATTACAAGGAAAACATCTAGAGAGGGGAATTGAGTTTGAATTATTACAACTTCTACCCATATGGACAATACCAGAATGATGAAGAAGATTATGGTTATTACCAAAATGAAGTTTACCCGCCATATGACGCAAGGGTATTCCCAGGAATGGGCGGAGGCTTCCCGTTCCCAGGCGGAGGCCCAGGCGGCGGATTTCCGGGCGGAGGCCCAGGTGGCGGATTCCCAGGCGGAGGCCCAGGTGGTGGATTTCCAGGCGGGGGATTCCCAGGTGGCCCAGGCGGACCAGGATTTCCAGGCGGGCCAGGAGGAGGACAGCAAGGCGGAGGAGCTCCAACATCACCGCCACCATCTTTCGTTCCTCAAGAATCCCAGGCATCAGCCTTTGCTGTTGATCCAGGAGGCATCAGAAGGTGCATGTACCGATATACGTATGTTTGGCTGAACAATGGCAGTAGCTTTTGGTTTTTCCCAACCTTTGTTGGACGGAATTCAGTTGCTGGCTGGAGATGGAGACGCCGCAGGGGTTGGGTATACTTCGGTATTGATCTGAGACAAATACGGTCATTCCAGTGTTTCTAGTGAGAACAAAAAGAGAGCCCCTGAATCAGGAGCTCTCTTTCGTGATTTTAAAAAATCATATGGGCGACAAGGACAATAATGGGCAATGTCACAAGGGTGCGCTGGATAAAGATGACGAACAATTCACCAAAACTCACCGGAATCTTGGATCCAAGCAGCAAACCGCCAACCTCGGACATATAAATCAATTGAGTAACTGAAACGGCCGCAATGATGAAGCGTGTCATGGGGCTTCCGATTTCTGCCCCAATTACCGAAGGAAGGAACATATCAGCAAAGCCGACGATCAGTGTTTCAGAAGCAGCCTTCGCTTCTGGGACTTGCATAAGCTCGAGCAGCGGGATGAAAGGCAATCCAAGCCACTGGAATACCGGTGTGTATTCAGCGACAATCAAGGCAAGTGTGCCAAGCGCCATGACGATCGGAGCGACACCCATCCACATATCAAGGATGTTTTTTGCCCCTTCTGTAAAGAAATGGGAAAGACTTTTGTTTTTGCTTGCTTTATCAAGTGCCTGTTCCATACCCCACGAATATGGAGTGTAGCCTTGAGGGATTTTTTCTTCAGAATAATCGTCAGGCCTCTCTACAAAAAATGTATCAGCCTTTCTTGATAATGGTGGAATTCTCGGAATAATAATCGCCGCGATCACGCCAGCTCCAGTTACCGTTAAATAAAATGGCACAAACATTTTGGCCAGGCCGACCTGGGAGATGACAACGAGACTGAAGGTAATGGATACTACTGAAAAAGTAGTTCCAATCACAGCTGCTTCTCGCTTTGTATAATAGCCCTCTTCATACTGCTTGCTGGTAAGCAGGACTCCGATTGTCCCGTCACCAAGCCATGATGCCAGGCAGTCAATTGAGGAGCGTCCAGGCAAATTAAAAATGGGACGCATGAACTTTGTCAGCAAGGTGCCACACAGTTCAAGCAGACCGAAGTTCAACAGCAGCGGCAGGAATAATCCTGCAAATAAGAATACTGAGAAAAGGATGGGCAGGAGGTCATTGAGCAATAGCCCTCCCGTATTTTCTGACCAAACCGCTTCCGGGCCAATTTGAAATAAAGTCATTACCGCAAAAATAGCCCCTAAAATCCTGGCAATCAGCCAGATTGCAGGTACATCGAATAATGCTTTAATGAATGGATTGCGATTCAATATTTGAGGCCTGATGGTTTTTACCATAACGGTTCCGATTAGTGTCAATACGATAATCCCAGTCATGATTGCCGGAAGGAAGGCCGCCAGCAGATTCTGTATCAATCCTGATAAGACAGCGATTGGGATCGTGATTTCTCCCTTATAGGAGATTGGTATCATAAAAAAGAAAATCCCAATCAATGATGGGATGATGAATGTTAAGAGATCTCCAACAGAGGCTCTTCTTTTCTTCAGAGTTTTTTCCAAAACAAGTTCACCCTTAAATTACATATTTATAAACAAGGAATCATTTTAATACATAAATCGTGTTTTGCCAATGATTTTCTGGTCCCAATTCCTTCCTGAGTTATATTCTCGTTATGCTATCAAGTTAAACAGGAAAGTCTTATTTACTGAGGAATTCTTTTGCTTGCTCTTGCAGGAATCTCCTTCTAGCAGCTGGAATCTTATTTCTTGATAATATTTTTTAGCGAGGAGAACGGAGATGAACGTTACATTAGAAAAAATAGGATTGGATCAGCAAAAAATCCTTCGCAATCTCTATTCATTGTATCTTCATGATCTATCTGCCTATGCAAATGGACTGCAGATAAGTGAGGATGGGAGCTTTGAATTTGATTCATTTTCTTTTATTTGGGAAAGGGAAGGTCTCTCGCCATATCTAATAAAGGCCGACGATCATCTGGCGGGCTTTATCCTGCTGCTGGAAGCACCTTTGACGAAAAGAGTAGATAAAGTCATAAATGATTTTTTTATCCTGAATCCTTACCGCGGAAAGGGAGTCGCTAAAGCGGCAGCCCTAAGGGTCTTTGACGAGCACAAAGGAACCTATTATATTTCACAGCTCAGCAAGAACGAGCCAGCAGTCCGTTTTTGGAAAAAGATTTATCAGCAGCTCGAGGTGCATGTGGAAGAGGTTACGGAGGTTCAGGATGGCGAGGAAGTCGTGTACCAGACATTCGTCATTTAGCAGTTTGGGAATCATCTGACGATAGTCATTTATATTTAGAGGGTTTTCCAAGATGTTTTGGGGACACCCTTTTAGTTTGTCGTGTATTCGCTTTTAATGTGAATGACCGTGAGAGCGGTTTTAAAGACCATTCGCAGAGAGATT
>NZ_JBALQL010000023.1:36149-40966 GCF_036964885.1 Bacillus sp. JJ1122
GAGAGATTTAAGCCCTGAATGGTCATAAACGCTATTATTCCGACACTCTTGTTTACAGTCTAAAAAAGGTGTCCCAATATACATTGGCGACACCCTCAAAAAATGATTATTTCACATAAACTCTCGTTTCAAAAGGTTTTAACGTGAAGGATGTAACTGGTCCGTGCGTTTCTACCTCGTGATTGCTTAGCAATAGCTTATTTGCATCAAGCGAGAAGCCATCAAATTCAAACGCTGCCGGCTCACCGGAAAGGTTTGAAATCACGATTGCTTGCTCAGCGTCCAGTGTCCTTGTGTACGCGTAGATTTGCTCATGGTCTTCAAGAATCAAATCGTACGTTCCATAAGTGAATACTTCGTGTTCCTTCTTCATCTCGATCATTTTTTTATAAAAATGGAGAATGGAATCAGGGTCGGCAAGCTGCTGCTCGACGTTCACACTTGGATAATTAGGATTCATTCCAAGCCAAGGGTTGCCGGTAGTGAAGCCTGCATTCTCAGCTGATGACCATTGCATCGGTGTACGTGAGTTATCGCGGCTCGTTGCCCAAATGAATTCCATGATTTCTTCATGGGAAACGCCATTTTCACGGCGGATTTTATAAAGATTCTTGATGGCTACATCATCGTAATCATCAATTGAAGGGAATTGGACATTCGTCATGCCGATTTCCTGGCCTTGATAGATGAATGGTGTACCCTGCATCAAGAAGTACATGGATGCGAGCGCAGTCGCGCTTTCACGCCAATATTCCTTATCATTTCCCCATGTAGAGACAATGCGCGCTTTGTCATGGTTTTCAATGAAAAGCGCATTCCAGCCTTTGCCTTCAAGGCCTTTTTGCCAGCGGGTGAATACCTTCTTCAATTTTGCAAGGTCAAGAGCCTTCTTTTCAGAATCCCAAAGATCAAGGTGTTCAAACTGGAAGACCATATTGAACTTGCCGTTTTCTTCTCCAACCCATAGGTCCGCTTCTTCGATGCTGACACCATTAGCCTCACCGACAGTCATGATGTCGTATTTAGAGAAGGTTTCCTGCTTCAGTTCCTCAAGGTATTGCTGGATTCCATCTACATTCATATGCTTATCAAATGAAGAGACATACTGAAGACCTTCAGGGTTCGGCATGTCCAGAAGTCCGTCTTCTTTTTTGATATGGCTGATCGCATCTACACGGAAGCCGTCGATCCCTTTATCAAGCCACCAGTTGATCATGTCATACAACGCTTTGCGGACTTCTTCGTTTTCCCAGTTCAGGTCAGGCTGCTTGCGTGAGAAAATATGCAGGAAGTATTGTTGAGTTGCTTCATCATATTCCCATGCAGATCCGCCAAAAATACTTTCCCAGTTGTTTGGTTCTGCGCCATCCTTGCCATCACGCCAGATATACCAATCGCGTTTCGGGCTGTCTTTTGACTCGCGAGATTCAAGGAACCAGGCGTGTTCATCGCTCGTATGGTTAATGACAAGGTCGATGATCAGCTTCATGCCGCGTTTATGTGTTTCTTTTAACAGCTGGTCGAAGTCTTCCATCGTACCGAATTCGTCCATAATATCCTGGTAATCACTGATATCATAGCCATTATCATCATTAGGGGATTTGTACATCGGGCAAATCCAGATCACATCGATGCCCAAATCCTTCAAGTAATCAAGTTTCGAAATCATTCCTTTTAAATCGCCAATGCCATCGCCGTTTGAATCCATGAAGCTTCTTGGATATACCTGATAGGCGACCGCTTCTTTCCACCACGTGTGTTTCATTTGAACCCTCATTTCTTTGTAAAAAACCTGATGTATCCAGTCATTTTACTTTAAAAGTTTTGCGCTGCCAAGGTGAGTTGGCTTTTACAGTCTAACTTCACCGGACTGTATCGATTATAGTTTAGCTCCAATAGAACTGCATGATTTTCGCTCGACCATTTTAGCGGGAATCGTGATCCGCTTAGGAAGAGCTTTTGGATTTTTAATGATCTCTATTAAACAGTTAGCTGCTTCAAAGCCTAACTGAAAGATATCGATGTTCACGGACGTCAGCTGCGGCTTCATATGCTCTGTGAGCGGTACATCATTAAAGCTCACAATTGAAATCTCCTCTGGCAGTTTAATATTCAATTCCTCTGAATAACTCATGAGTTCAATGGCCATAAAATCATCTGCCACAACAAGGGCAGTAGGTGGCTCATGAGAAGAAAGGAAATTGGTTATGCCTTCTTTTCCTTCTGATTTTAAGCATTTCTCATGAATAATATACGTTTCATCAAAAGGAATGCCGGCATCATGGAGGGCTTGTTTATATCCCTCAAGCCGGTCGATTGTAAAGACGTAGTCTAAATTGACTCCGATGAAAGCGATCTTGCTATGGCCAAGATGGATCAAATAGTCTGTGACCTGTTTCGTGATATAAATATTGTCATTATCTACATAGGTAATTCGTTCAGCGTTCTTGTATGGCCGGCCTATGACGGTGAAAGGGAAATTCTCTTCCAGTAGATATTTCATGATCCTGTCATCCGTTTTCGAATAAAGGAGAATGATGCCGTCGACTCTGCGGCCCTGGACCATGGAAACAACCTGTTCGAAAATTTCTTCATCCGTAATGCCTGTCGTTAAATACACCCCGAATTTATCCTCGTGTGCTTTCATGCTGATTCCCCTGAGCACTTCAGGGAAGAACGGGTTTTGCAATGCCTGGGTAGCTGAATTGGGCATGACGATGCCGATTGCTTCGGTACTCCTGACAACCAGGCTTCGAGCTTGGAAATTAGGATGGTATCCCAGCTTCTTCATCTCTTTTCGTACACGCTTCTTGGTTTCTTCACTGATATGAGGGTGATCGGCTATCACCCTTGAAACGGTCGAAGGTGAAACAGCGGCTGCCTTTGCTACATCTTTAATTGTGACTGCCATTGGTCGTCTCTCCCTATACGATCGATTGTTCGTGCAAGACAATTATTTTACGGAACCCTCTGATACTCCCTTGATGATTTGCTTTTGAAGGAAGAAGTAAATAATGATGACTGGAATGATCGCGATCGTCAAACCTGCCAAAGCCAAATGCCATTGTTTTGTGTATTCTCCAAAGAAGAAGAACATTTTTAGCGGAATGGTTTCCATTCCTTGCTGGTTGATGACCAGGGAAGGAAGCAGGTAATCGTTCCAGATCCAGATGATATTCAGGATTGCGACTGTTACAGAAACCGGTTTTAACATCGGGAAAATGATGTACCAGAAAATCTGGAATCGGTTCGCACCGTCAATTGTTGCCGCTTCATCAAGTGACTTTGAAATCCCGCTCAATGTTCCATGATAAAGGAAGATCGACAAGCTTGCGCCAAAGCCAAGATACATGAAGATCAGTCCGGCTCTGTTAAGCATTTCAACCTTTCCAAAAATCGAAACCAGTGGAATCATGACCGATTGGAAAGGGATGAGCATCGCAGCTACAAAAAGCATGAAGATGATACCGCTCGTTTTTCCGCCTTTTCTGGATAGGGCATATGCAGCCATCGAAGAGAAGATAATGATGACAGCAACCGCCAGCACCGTAATCAATACGGAATTAAAGAATGTTTTGATGAAATCGAGACGTTCAAAAGCAACCGAATAGTTCTCGAATGTAAAAACATCTGGAAGCTTTATTGTGTCTTCAAACATTTCTCTTTTTGTTTTAAAAGAGTTGACGATCATCAGATAAAACGGGGAAAGCCAAATCAGCGCCAAAATGATGCCGAGAATTTCTAAGATGATTCTGCTTTGCTTTTTCTTCTTCATTACATCTCGACCTCCCGTTTTTTATTGATGTAAACCTGTGTCAATGAAATGACTGCAACGATCAAGAAGAAAATGACTGCTTTTGCCTGAGCGAAAGCCATCGCGTTTTCAACGAACGCTGTCTTGAAAATTTCCATCGCCACCATCTGGGTGGAGTTGTATGGTCCGCCGCCAGTAAGCGATAGGTTTTGGTCGTAAAGCTTGAAGGAGTTTGAAAGTGTCAGGAACAAGCTGACTGTGAATGCAGGCATAACCAGCGGGAATGTGACGTGATAAAAACGCTGGAAACTGTTTGCACCGTCAATTTCAGCTGCTTCAAGCAATTCCTGCGGAACTCCTTCAAGGAATGAGATGTAAATGACCATGATATAACCGGCCATTTGCCAGCTCATCAGGATTGCCATTGCCCAGAATCCCGTTTCGGTTGTCGATAACCAGCCTTGCAAGCCTTCAATTCCAAGAATCTCGCCGACGCTGGCGAAAACTTTTGTGAAAATGAACTGCCAGATGAAACCTAAGATCAGTCCGCCAATAAGGTTTGGCATGAAGAAAATCGTTCTAAGGATATTGTTCGTTTTGAATTTTTGCGTCACAAGCAACGCTAAAGAGAGGCCGAAAAAGTTGATTAGAAACACTGAGACAACGGTGAATTTAGTGGTGAACCACAACGCATCCTTAAATTCTTCCTCAGCAAATAAGGCTTTATAATGTTCAAGGCCTACAAATGATGGTGTCTTAATCCCGTTCCAATCAGTAAATGAGTAATACACTCCGTATGCAAGCGGCAGAATCACAACTACAGCAAGCGCGAACAATGCTGGAGCCAGGAAAAGCCAGTACCAGAGATTCCGGTTACGCATCTGTAAATCCTCCTGTCTATGTAATGCCCGGGAAGGGATTACACGTTTTTAGTAAAAAATCCATTGTTGTGCAAACGTTTGTACAAACTATTTTTCTCATTATTTAACTTCTAGAAAAAAAGGTAGGAAACAAAACAGCCAAAGCCGTTCTGTTTCCTCTTTTGAAAGATAAGAAAGTATAA
>NZ_JBALQL010000023.1:41037-67101 GCF_036964885.1 Bacillus sp. JJ1122
TGTCGGGGCTGAACAAGGCGCTTGCGCTTTTCTTATTACTTACGAGCGTCTGCCCAAGCTTTAGAAGATTCTTTTACAAGATCATCCCAGCTCATTTCACCGCTTACATACTTTTGAATGTTCACACCAAGCTTTTCTTGTCCCCATCCAGTTGGGTAACCCATGAATGTCCAAGCAAGAGTCTTGCCGTCTTGAGAGTACTGGTAGATTTCTTTTGCTAGTGGATCAGAGATCTTGCCAGCGTCAAAACCGTCATATGCAGGAATGAATTTGAAATCTTCGATTACAGCTGTTTTACCTTCTTCAGAAGTGTACAACCAGTCTAAGAATTCCTTCGCTGCAGCTACTTCTTTTTCATCCTTGTTGCTGTTTACAGCCCAGTACATTGGTACGCCAACTGGGATTGAATCTTCTTTGTAGCCTTCAACCGGGATCGGAAGGATTCCTACGCCGCTGTTAGCAAGCTCTTCGTCGATACCAGCGATTGAACCAGATACCCAGTTACCTTGCTGAATGATTGCAGCTTTGCCAGTAGAGAATAGTTCTTCTACTTGCTTAGCGTAGTCAAGGCTTACAGTTGGCTGGTCAGAGTATTTGTTTTGCAGGTCAAGAATTTTCTTGAATGCATCGCCGTGCTCGAACTTAACTTCTTTTGCTTCGAATGCATTAATTACGTTCTGGTCGAATTCAGGTGCAAGGAACACGTTTGATAAGTGAAGTCCTGTTACCCAAGTTTCTTTTGCAGGAAGTGCAAATACTGATGTAAGACCAAGGTCTTTCTTTTTGCTGTCAAGAGTCTTTACAGCTTCTTCTAAAGCTTTGTAGCTAGTGATGCTCTTTGGATCGATTCCTGCTTTTTCAAAAATGCCTTTGTTATAAATGAAGCCATAGCCTTCCTGGTTATATGGAAGTCCAAGTACTTTATTGTCTTTTGTTACGCCTTCAAGCGTGCCGTTAAGAGCAGCCTTTGCAGCTTTTGTGTCAGAAAGGTCAGCTAGCTTCTCTTGCCAGTCTGCAACGTCCTGCGGTCCGCCGACGTTGTAAATAGTAGGTTCATTGCCTGAAGCGAATTTAGATTTTAGTGCAGCACCGTAATCTTCACCGCCGCCAACTGTTGTGATGTTGATGTCGACGTTTTTATGAGCGTCTTCATAAGCTTTTGCAAGATCCTCGAACTGATCCTTGAATTCCACTTTGAATTGGAAAATGTCAACGGTAACTTCTTCTCCGCCTTTACCTTTGTCATTACCTGTTGCCTTGTCATCGCTTGATGAACATCCTGCAAGACCTCCGCCAACTAAAAGCCCAAGAGAAAGAACTGCTGGAAATAGCTTTTTTGCTTTCATTGTTGAGATACCCCCAAAAATTTTTGTTTTTTTGCATGCAATCACATGCGTTCCGAAAGCGTTTGCATATTTTTGCAAAGATACTTAGAAGATCATTTCTATACAGAACACCTCTAAAACGCTTACATAAATGGGATAAAAACAAGAAATACATTGATACAAATGGATTTCTGTAAAACGATTCCTTATTGTTATCCTGTTATGCAAACGATTGCAGCTGTGGATACATAATAGCATATGAATCTATGAATGACAATATGAAAGTATCAGAGAAATTTAAATTTATAGGTTAATTGTACTAACCGGTTGAAACCATGGTTAAGCTGGGGATTAGGATGGCAATAATGATAGAGAAACAAGTATATACACGTATTGTTTGAAGTGGAATGTTTGAAGGTCTATCATGATGATAAGACTGAAAATAATTGCAGAAGGTGAAATCATGATTAGATGTATTGCAACAGATATGGATGGAACATTATTGACAGCAACGCAGCAGATTACCTCCGAAAACCGGGAAGCGATCCGTAAGGCGCTGGAAAATGGAGTGGAGGTTGTTGTAGCGACAGGCCGCTCTTACCAGGAAGCAAGATTTGTGCTGGAAGAAGCAGGCATGCGTTTACCGATGATCTGCGTAAATGGGGCAGAAGTGCGCTCGAATACTGGGGAAATCGTTTCTTCTAATCCGCTTAATAAAGAACAGGCTCGCCAGGCAGCTCTGCGTCTGGTTGAGAATGGGGTTTATTTCGAGGTGTATACAAATGAAGGGACATTTACAGAAGATGAGGATAAGGCGATCTCCATTATCGTCGATATCTTTTCAACGGCAAATCCTGAAGTTTCGATTGACCAGATTGCCAAAGCAGCTGAAGATAGGCTGCATAAAGGACTGGTCCGTACGATCGAGCACTATGACAGGCTATTTGAACAGGATCAATATGAAATATACAAGCTCCTCGCTTTTTCCCTTGACCCTGAAAAGCTTGAAGCTGCAAACTTGGCATTAAAAGAAATTGAAGGGCTGGCAATCAGTTCATCAGGCAGCGAGAACATTGAAATCACAAGTCTTGATGCCCAAAAAGGAATTGCACTTGAAAAATTTGTTGCATCCAGGGGAATCACTTTAGAAGAAACGATGGCTCTCGGAGATAATTTTAATGATGTATCGATGCTAGAAAGAGTCGGCAAGCCTGTAGCAATGGGCAATGCTGTCGATGAAATTAAGACCTTGTGCGGCGAGGTCACGCTTACGAATGAAGAAAGCGGTGTTGGCAAGGCGATTCTGGGTGTGTTAGAGGACTAATTTCACAAAATGAAAATTGTTTTTCTAGCAAGTTTTTTCTAAATAAGAAGTAATCCAAATTAAATGAAGGGTAGGGTGTCATGAAAAGATTTTTGTATGTGTTGGCTGCAATGCTGATGGTTCTTGCTGGGTGTTCAGGCGGAGATGATAGTTCAAAGCCAGTAGAAGAAAAGGAAAAGCAACAGGATCAGGAAGCAATTGTGCCGGTTGATCATCTGGAAACTGTTGCTGAAAACTTACAAATCCCATGGTCAATCAACAAACTCGGCAAGACGTTTTACCTTAGTGAACGGCCGGGTACGATTGTAAGAGTAGAAAATGGAACATTGGTGAGACAGAAGGTTTCCTTGAAAAAAGAATTATCTCAGGCAGCAGAAGCAGGGCTGCTGGGTTTTGTGCTGGCACCAGATTTTGCGCAATCCAATAAGGCATTTGCCTATTATACATACGAGAATGGCACCGGACAGTTCAATCGGATTGTCGAATTAACCTTAGAAAGTGATGAATGGATAGAAGGCAGGCTTTTACTTGATAATATTCCGAGCGGCCGTTTCCACCATGGCGGACGTCTAAAGATTGGCCCGGATGGGAAGCTTTATGCAACCGCTGGCGATGCAGCAGCGACGCCTGAAATCGCGCAGGACCTTGACTCTTTAGGCGGTAAAATACTGCGGCTGAATTTAGACGGATCCGTTCCGGAAGACAATCCTTTCACTGGGTCCTATGTGTACAGCTACGGCCATCGTAATCCTCAGGGAATGGCCTGGGCAAAGGATAGGACGATGTACGCAAGCGAGCATGGTCCGTCCGCACACGATGAAATCAATGTAATTGAACGTGGGATGAATTACGGCTGGCCAGAAATTACCGGCGATGAAAAGAAGCAAGGTATGGAAACTCCGCTTTTTCAGTCCGGCGACAATACATGGGCGCCATCCGGAATGGCGGAGCATGACGGAAAGTTGTATGTTGCAACGTTGAGAGGGAATGCTTTGCGCGAATTTGATCCTGTTGCTAAAACAACGAGGGAAGTCGTCACCGGCGTAGGCCGGGTCAGGGATGTACTGATTGATGGCAGCTATGTATATTTCATCAGCAATAATACTGATGGCAGAGGGACTCCGGGTGCGGGGGATGATAAGCTGTACAGGGTAAGGATTGAGGATGTGCTCCAATGAGGAACAGGAACAGCTTGATGGCTGTTCCTGTTTTTAAGTGTGAATCAAAATGTTTTTAAAAGGATTGGATTCAGCTCTTGCTGTTCAGCCCGCCCAATCCATGTAGGATAAATTGAACAGTTCTCTCCGATTCTGCTTCATCATCCCAGTCTGCTTCAGGCAGAATCATATAACGGGCGATTAAATACCCGAAGATGGTTGATAGGGATAAGCGGAAGACACTGTAGGCAGGAATATCGATAATCTGGCCATTTGCTTTATAATGTTCGACAATTTTTTCGAAGCGTTCATACACCTTTAAGGCAATATGGTCCTTGAATAAGTCCTTTAATTCAGGGTGGAAAGGAATTTCCTGTAAAAGGATTTTGACTATAGGCAGGTTTTTAACTAAGAAATCCCTGCGATTTTCAAGGATGGCTTTCAGGAAGTCCTCTAAATGTTCAAAATCCTGGTCGAGTACCTTATTAAGGTCTTTTATAATAAAAGGAGCGACAAACTTTGCCATCACTGGGGCAACGATTGCCAGCAACAAATCTTTTTTCGTTTTATAATGTCGGAAAATGGTGCCTTCCGCTACACCTGCTTTTTTGGCGATTTCGCTTGTAGAGGTTGCGGAATATCCTTTTTCGGCAAAAGACTCGATCGCAGACACGATAATTTTTTTCTGCTTGTCAGTCAGTGCTTCTTCTTCATCAATTAACCCGTCGATTCTCATTTCGCGATCTGTCATCTTTAACTCCCTCCGCGTCGTATTCAAGAGTATTTATACTGCGCGGTGTTTCCTTAATGCTAAAATATTCAGCAGGATAAATACAACGGAAAAACCGGCCATAATCAACAGATTACCATAAATGGCATCCCAGCCATAGCCTCTTACCATGATATCACGCAGTGCTTCTGCTGCATAATAGAGCGGTGTAATCGGGCCGAGCCAGCTTAGCCAATCTGATATTGTATCAAGGTTGATCAGCCCCGAGAAGAAGAACTGCGGTACGATGATCAACGGAATGAACTGGATCATCTGGAACTCGTTGTTCGCAAAGGCAGACAACAGTATGCCTAGAGTCAAAGCCGTCATCGACAGCATTAAAGTTATTAATAGAACATAGATGAACGAACCTTCCATCAGCATCCCAAGAATATAAATCGCATACCAGGCAATTAAAGTGGCCTGCAGCATGGTGAAGATCCCAAAACCGAGCACATAGCCAATGACGATTTCCCATTTACGCAGAGGGCTTGAAAGCAGCTTTTCCAGTGTGCCGCTAGTGCGTTCCCTCAAAAAGGAAATGCCGGAAATGATAAAAACGAAGAAGAAGGCAAAGAATCCTAGCAATACTGGGCCGAAATAATCAAACTGTCCCATATCCTCTGAGCCGTGCAGGTAATGGACGTTCAGTTCCATTTGGCCAGCGGCCGGCAGCAGTGGCTTAGTGGCCTCTTGAATCTGTTTCATAAAAGCACCATTTACTGACGGATCGCTTCCTTCAAGAACGATTTTATCAAGCACAGGTCCATCAAATAGAAGATAACCGTCAATTTCGCGATCTAATGCATCATCTTTAGCTGCTTTTTCAGAATCATATTCATTCATCTTTACATCTTTCAAATCCAACTTCTCGATCACCGCATCTGGAACATTTACAAGTCCAACTTTAGGAACATAATTCTCTCCATTAAACACAAGATGCAGCATCGTCAGGATCAGCAGGGGAGCGACAAGCATCATCGCAAGCGTCCTTTTATCCCTTAGAAATTGGCGGATAATCCTGATTACCAGAGCACTAATTCGCATGCTGAGCACCTCCGTATGTTAAAAATGCTTCTTCAACGGTTGCAGACCCCGTATTGGTTTTCAATTCTTCAGGCGTGCCAACGGCAATTAATCTGCCATCACGAATCAATCCCAGCCTGTCGCATTTCTCCGCTTCATCCATTACGTGAGTGGTAACAATCAGTGTCTTGCCTTTCGCTTTCAAATCATAGAAACCATTCCAGATGCTTTTGCGCAGCACAGGGTCGATCCCGACGGTCGGTTCATCCAAAATCAGCAATTCTGGTTCATGCAGCAGTGCAGCTGCAAGGGAAAGACGACGTTTCATGCCGCCAGAATAATTGGTTACGAGTTTGTTAAGATGCTCCGATAAGTCGACCAGCTCCATCACTTCGAGAATCCGCTGCTTTCTCTTTGCACCCTTCAGGCCAAATAGGGAAGCGAAAAATTCAAGATTTTCCTTTGCGGATAATTCTGTATAAAGTGCGTCAGATTGCGCCATATACCCAATCCTTTCAATCAGCTGGAGAGAGGGCATTTTTTTACCAAAAAGAACGTTTTCTCCCTCGCTCGGCAGCTCAAGGCCAACCAGCTGCTTTACAAGCGTTGTTTTGCCTGCTCCTGAAGGCCCGAGCAACCCGAAAATTTCACCACTCTGAATCTCTAAGTTTATTTTCTTTAAAACTTCATGGTTTCCGAATCGTTTCGAGACATTTTTTATTGAGACAATCATAGAAAGTTCACCATCCTTTTTTTAAAAGTGAGTAATCACTCACTTAGTTGATTACAGTTTAAATGATGACGCTTTGTTTGTAAAGTGAGTAATCACTCACAAAAGAATTTTATATATGAAATTCTTTTGTTAGGGAGGACATCAGCATTAAATCCTCTTAGAAATTATGCTATGATATTGGTAAATATAAGAATTTGGTGAAAATTTAAAAAGTAATGCATAGGGCGTGATTTTTTGTTAAAAGGGAAAAAGAAGATCGTATTGCTAATCGCTCCGCTGCTGTTGATTGGCTGTCTTTATATCTATGATGCAAGCCTAAATGTGTATACGACTAAAGCCAATGAAACTTTGGTCTATAAAAATCATGAATTTCAAAAAGGGTATGACACCTATAAAAAGTTTTACGAAAATGGTGATAGAAAGTTTGAACTCGACAAGCTGATCGGAAAAACTGATAACAGCAAATTTATTGGGTTTAAAGAGTCTGTATGGAAGATTAAAGGGAAACCGGAGGATGAAGTGATTTTTGTAAAAGGGTTGATGGTTGAGGAGGTATATGAAAGGAAGTAACAAAAAATCCACCATGGAATGGTGGATTTCGTCAATTATTAAAACTTATAGGTCCAAAAACGTTCATTGTTGATCCAGGCCATCGTAGCAGGATCCTTGTCCTTCAACTTATCGGCCAAGTCAGCAAGCATTAGCTCGGTCTGGGAGCGATGGGCCTTCATTGCCTCAAGCTTAACATCAGCTACAGCACTGATATCATGGATAATGTCGGGCTGTCCCAATTCTTCCACGCAGTTCCTTGAGAATGCAACACAGTGCAATTTCGGTCTGTCTGCTTCTGGCATTTTTTCAACTGCGCACACTACCGCGGCGCCTGTTGCTTCATGGTCCGGGTGGACAGAATAGCCTGGATAGAAGGTAATGACCAGCGAAGGATTCAATTCAGCGATCAATGACGACATCAGGTTGGTCAGCTTATCTTCATCTTCAAACTCAACCGTTTTATCACGGAATCCGAGCATCCTCAAGTCAGTAATGCCAAGCGCGCGGGCCGCTTCCTTTAATTCTTGTTTACGTATGATTGGAAGTGTTTCTCTGTTCGCAAATGGCGGATTTCCCATATTTCGTCCCATCTGGCCGAGTGTCAGGCAGGCATAAGTGACGGGTGTCCCCATGTTCACATGGGATGCAATCGTGCCGGAAACGCCAAATGCTTCATCATCTGGATGAGGAAACACGACGAGTACATGTCTTTCTTTTTCCATGGTAAAATCTCTCCTTTCAGCCAGCCTGTTCAAAGCGATATTATTCGAACGGTGTTTCGCTGATTTGCAGGGCGACTGCGAGCTTTCCGCTAAAATCGTGGCCTGCAAGCAGCAGCCTTCCGTGTGCATCAATTTCAAAGTGAGTGATTCCTTCAGCATAAATCCAGCCTAATGGAATTTTCAATCCTGTACGGTATGGTCCTTCACCAGTAATCTTCGCGCGTTCATATGTAACTTTCGCGTTGCGGATGTAAGCGCCTGATGAAAAAAATGACTCGTTGTTATGTGAAGCATATGCGCCATTTGTTGTTTCTAAATGGACATAGACTTCCTTGTCTCTAAAGCCGTCCAGGGCAGCCTGGACTTCCTGCACAATAACCGGATCCATAAATGATTCCTCCTTCCCGGATAGATGGTGCAAACTCAATGAAGTTTTACTTTATATTAGCCGATTAGTCAGCCTTATATGTTAGAAAATCGATAAATCCATATTACTAAAAAAATGTTCTGAATGCGAAATGTATGCTTGAAGATACTTGCAAAAATTGTTAATCAGGCATTCCATTAGCATGACTCTTGAGAATGTTAGGTGATGGGACTTCGGTTTTTACAGTGGATTCTTTATTTTGTAAACGTAAAAAAAGGATGGCGGCTGCCATCCTTTTTATTATGCAGCGCAATGGTAGATTGCGCTTTTCCTGCTTATTCGCCTCTGTTGCCGTCTGCGAATTTGTTATACGCAAGGTGGGCTGTTGGGCCGACGTATTCATTCAATCGGAAGCCATGCTTGATCGCTTCTGTGATGAACTTTTTAGCAACATCCAATGCTTCAGGGACAGATTTGCCCTTTGCAAGCTGTGCAGTGATGGCCGACGCGAATGTGCAGCCAGCACCATGTGTGAAGCTTGTTTCCACTTTTTCAGATTCGAAAAGTGTGAAGTCTTTTCCATCATAAAGAAGATCGACCGCTTTTTCATGGTTCAGCTTACTTCCGCCCTTAATCATGACGTTCTTAGCGCCAAGGTCATGGATCTTGGCTGCAGCTTCTTTCATGTCATCAATTGTGCGGATTGGACCAGTCTGTGCAAGCTGCCAAGCTTCAAATAGGTTTGGAGTGACAACGGTTGCTCTAGGAAGAAGCAATTCTCTCATCGCATCTGTGTTCTCAGGCATAAGTACCTCGTCTTCGCCCTTGCACACCATGACAGGGTCGATGACAACCTTGTCCAGCTTGTACTCATCGATTTTACGCGCAGAAAGCTCGATGATTTCCACTGTTCCCAGCATTCCGGTCTTCATCGCATCAATTCCAACTGAAAGGATTGTTTCAAGCTGCTTTTCAACCAATTCAACTGGCTGAGGGAACACTTCGTGATGCCAGTGCTTTTTAGGATCCATTGTTACGACAGTCGTCAGGGCAGTCATGCCATAAACCCCAAGCTCCTGGAACGTCTTCAGATCAGCCTGAATCCCAGCGCCGCCGCTCGTATCAGAACCCGCAATAGTCAAAACCTTTTTCAACGTCATCAAAATACCTCCATTTCAAATCGCCAGCCAAACACTTTACTCAATTAACGCACTGGGGGTCAGACCCCCGACGCTTCACCGCGGTGCATCAGCGGGGGTCTGACCCCCAGTGCTGTGATGCGTTAGTGTGGTGGTTTTTCTTGTGTATGCTTTCTTATGATTATACCAATTCCTTGGATTTAGACAAAGGATTGGATTTGGGATGTTTTATTTTTGGTCTGTGGCGTGATGTATATTACTGTCGTGAAATATCAATTTGTTATGATGAATTAAGAGGGTTTGCTGCGATGATTGTTTATCTGGATTTGTTTACTTCGAATTCACTTATATACAACCTTTAAAGGAATTAGCTGATCGACTATTGAAATACTACATAAAAGTGTTAGCAAGGACTTGGTATAACAAGTATCTTGTGTAAGGGACAAGCAGGCAATAAATGGACTATGTTCTATTGGTAAGAGTTTTATAGCCAGTACTAGTAGTGTCCACCAAATGTTATCTATAACACTTGCATTTATGGCAAACAGCCAGCTCTGCAGTCTAAACAAAACTAAACAAATTAAAAAGAAGGTGCTGTGAAATGAAAGCTGGAGCAATCGTTTTATCTGGCGGAAAATCTAGCAGGATGGGAAAAAATAAAGCTTTACTGAAATTTCACGAAAAAACGAATATTGAGATAATATTGGGTGAACTAAAGCATGTATTCGATGATATAATTCTAGTAACGAATGAACCTGAAACCTATCATTTTTTAAATATCAAGATCGTTACGGACCAATATAAAGAATCTGGTCCGCTTGCGGGGATTCACGCCGGACTTGAGGCTTCGGACTACGAAGAGAATTTTGTCGTCGCCTGTGACATGCCATTTGTGTCGGGAGAGCTTGCAGCAAGTCTTGTCAAAGAGTTAAAACACCATGAAGCAGTAGTCCCAATCAGTGAAGGCAGGCAGCATCCGCTTTTTGCCGTCTACCAGAAAAGGGCAGCTGTTGTTGCGAAGGATTGTATCGAAGAAGGAAAGCTTAGGATGAAGCACCTGCTTGACCGTCTGGATGTGCGTTACCTGGACGAGCAGGATTTAAGGCTTTATTGCGAGGGAAATCTCGAGCGGGTATTTTTCAATATGAATCGGCCAGAGGAATATGAAGAGGCAAAAAAAATGACACAATGTGATTGATAGTTTTTTCAGGTGCCAGAAAGGAAGTTAGGCAGCATGCAATTTTTCAAAGTGAAAACCGTTGAGGAGACTTTTGCTTTAATAGATGAAAAAATCGGCAAGATCCAAGAAACCGAGATTAAAAAGCTTGATGAAGCACTCCATTACATCCTTGCCGAGGACGTGACGGCTGAAGAGAATGTCCCGGGCTTTGACCGTTCAACGGTCGATGGCTATGCGGTCATTGCAAAAGACACTTTTGGCTCTTCTGAATCGATGCCTGGCTTCTTGAATGTGGCTGGTGAAGTCCATATGGGCGAAGAAGCTTCCAAGCCGGTTGGCAGGGGAGAAGCGATTTACGTCCCGACAGGAGGAATGCTTCCGCCTGAAAGTGACAGCGTTCTCATGATTGAGCATTGTGAGGAAATCGGCGGCCTTCTCAACACATATAAGCAGATAGCCCCGGGTGAGAATGTCATCCGCGCAGGAGAAGACATCCGGGCGGGTGAAGTCCTGCTTGCAGCAGGCACCAAATTGCGGCCTCAGGAGCTTGGAGCTCTTGCAGCCTTAGGGATCTCACAGGTGAAAGTCTACCGAAAACTGAAAGCAGCATACCTTTCCTCCGGGGATGAAATCGTCCCTTATGAAACGAAAGCACTTGAAACAGGACAAATCCGTGATATCAATTACTTAACCGTCAAAGGCCTTGCGAATGAGTGGGGGATTGAAGTCATCTATGGGGGGATTACCCGTGATGACTATCAGGAATTTTCCCGGAAGGCTCGTGAATTGTATGAGCAGGCGGACTGTCTGATCCTCTCCGGGGGCAGTTCTGTCGGGACAAAGGATTATACGACTGAGGTCATCCAGTCACTTGGAGACCCTGGTGTGTTTGTCCATGGAATCTCCATCAAGCCTGGCAAACCGACGATTCTTGCCGTGGCCGATGAAAAGCCGGTCATTGGACTGCCTGGACATCCCGCGTCTGCCATGATCATCTTCAAGCTGTTTGGCGAGAGAGTTTTTAGAAGATTAAAAGGGGAAAAAATCGATCCAAAACCTGAGCGGATTTTTGCGAGAATCGTTAAAAATATTGCTTCTTCACCAGGTAGATCTGATTACATCAGGGTCAAGCTGGAGGAAAGGGATGGAGATTGGTGGGCTGATCCGATTATCGGCAAGTCAGGCCTGATCACAACTTTGGTAAAAAGCGATGGGATTGTGGAGATTGTTTCCGAAAAAGAGGGCATTTCTCAAGGGGAATATGTGCCTGTTATTTTGACGAGATAGGGGGAGCACCATCATGAACAAAATACAATATAATCGTAAAATCTACCTTGAGGACAAACCTCGGGCTGAAGCCAGAGACGAAGTGCTCGCTGCTTTCGACCTTCCTCGTGAAAAGGAATGGGTCCCAGCCAGCTCTGCGCTTGGCCGCATTACTGCAGAGCCCGTTTTTGCCAATGTTTCTATGCCTTTTTACCATGCTTCAGCCATGGATGGAATCGCAGTGAACGCAGAGGAAACGTATGAAGCCCATGAACAGCGGCCTCTTCAATTAAAAAAAGGCGAACAATTTGTTTATGTTGATACAGGGAATGCCATCCCATCACCATTCAATGCGGTGATCATGGTCGAGCATATCCATGTCATTGATGAAGATACAATCGAAATCATCGAACCAGCAACTCCGTGGCAGCATATCCGTCCGATTGGCGAGGATATCGTCCAGGAAGAAATGCTGTTCACCCAGGGCCGTGAACTGCGCCCTGCAGACCTCGGGGCGCTCCTCGCGGCACAGGTCACACAGGTATGCGTCGTGAAAAAGCCGCTGGTGTCAATTATTCCAACAGGGAATGAACTTGTCAGCGCCGATACTTCGCTTTCATCAGGCAGGATCATTGAATTCAACGGTACTGTTTTTAGCGCGTATATCGAGGATTGGGGCGGCACGCCTCAACTTCAATCGATTGTAAAAGATGAGCCGGAAAAAATTAAAGAAGCACTGCTGAACGCGGTTGAAACGTCTGACATCGTTGTGATTAACGCAGGCTCATCAGCAGGTTCTAAGGATTATACTGTGCATATTCTCGAGGAGCTTGGCACTGTTTTTACCCATGGCGTCGCAACAAGACCGGGTAAGCCAGTCATCCTTGGAAAGATTAAAAATAAAGTGGTTATAGGTGTACCAGGCTATCCAGTGTCTGCTTATTTTGCGCTTGAGTGGTTTGTCAGGCCGCTCGTTTGTAAATATCATGGGATACCAGAGCCAAAAAGGCAGACATTGCAGGTGAAGCTTGGCCGCAGGATCGTCTCCACGATGGGAGCTGAGGACTTTGTCCGAATGAACATCGGCTATGTGGACGGACAATTTGTTGCCAACCCGCTGACGCGCGCTGCCGGTGTTACGATGTCGCTCGTGCGTGCGGATGGTTTGCTGGTCGTACCGCCGGAGGAGCTTGGATATGAACAGGGCGATGTTGTCGAGGTAGAGCTTTACAGACCTGTTGAAGAAATCAAGAATGGTATTGTCTTCAGCGGCAGCCATGATTTGACGATCGATCTCCTTTCCTCCCAGCTGAAAAAACAGCGCACCGACATGAAAATCGTTTCTTCCCACGTTGGCAGCATGGCTGGGCTGATGGCAATCAGAAAAGGGGAGGCCCATGTAGCGGGCATTCATTTGCTAGATCCGGAGACGAAAGAATATAATATTACCTATGTTAAAAAATTTCTTGCCGGCCAGGATGCAGTCCTTTATCCATTTTTAAAAAGGACCCAGGGCTGGATGCTGCCAAAAGGGAATCCGCTTGGGATTGAAAATGTCAGCGATATCGCTATGAAGGGCGCCAACTACGCCAACAGGCAAAAAGGTGCCGGGACAAGGATTCTGTTTGATTTATTGTTAAAAGAAACAGGTCTTTCCCCTGAGCAGGTGAATGGCTATGATCGCGAAATGTTCTCTCACTTGAGCGTCGCAGCAGAAGTGAAGGGAAATGAAAACGCGGCAGGCCTGGGTATTTTCCCTGCAGCCAGGGCTATGGGGCTGGAATTCATCCCGGTTGCGGATGAAAACTATGATTTGCTCATGACAAAGGCTTTTTATGAAAGCGAAAAGGGTATTTGGTTAAGATCCGTGATCCAATCCGAAGCCTTCAAGGCCGAAGTCGACAAAATCGGCGGCTATGCAGTGGTAGAGAATCCAGAACCGATTATGCTGTGAAATCTAAGAGACTTGGATCAATTTTATTGAGGTGAAAATGGTGAATTACGAAATAGCGAAAGAACCAATCAACGTTCAATCCGTCATTGATAAAGTGGTCCAGCGTGATGCGGGGGCAATCACTACATTCATTGGCACCGTCCGTGAAATGACAAAGGGAAAGAAGACCCTTTTTCTTATATACGAAGCATATGAGCCAATGGCAATCAAGAAACTTGAGCAAATCGGCACAGAAATCCAGGAGCGCTGGAATGGTGCTGAGGTTGCGATCACACACCGTGTCGGCAGGCTCGATATCACAGATGTTGCTGTTGTCATTGCCGTATCAACTCCACACCGCAACGATGCATATGAGGCAAACCGATATGCAATCGAGCGCATCAAGGAAATCGTGCCGATCTGGAAAAAAGAGCATTGGGAAGACGGCCAGGAATGGATTGGAAATCAACTAGAAACTGTCTCATATCCGACAGGAAAACCGGAGGAGAAGGATCTCAATGAATAAAATATTATTCTTTGCCCATTTGCGCGATGAAGCGGGACATGAATCAGTGGAAATCGAAGCGGCTGGTAAAACGGTTGCCGAATTGAAGCAAATCGTGGCTGAAAAGTACGGGGTACAAAAGCTTGATACATCGATGACGGCAATCAATGAAGAGTTTTCATCAAATGATGAAGTGATCAAAGAGGGAGATACTATCGCGTTTATTCCGCCTGTATCGGGTGGCTGATGAAACAGATTATTAAGATCATTCTCACACCGAGCAAAAGGTATAAAGCGGAAATCATTCAGCGGAAAGACCGGTTATTTGAATACTTTCTTTATGAATGGACGAGAGAATATGTGCCAGATTATGGGTATGTTTCAGACTGGTATTGGAGTCCAATCACAACAAACATATCATTAAGTGATACAAAAGACAGGGCTGTTCAAATCGCTATTGAAGAACTCCGGCTTTATTCAGGTGAAATGCCTGAATAATAAGGTGTTAAAGATCAGCGGTCAGCCCATTGTCTGCACTGTCACTGTGTCGAAAGTATTTTCTTCAAGTGTTTACGCTTTTCAATGAGGAGGAATAATCATGTCAGAAAGATATTCACGCCAGACGCTGTTTCCTCCAATCGGAAAGGCTGGACAGGAAAAAATCCGCAGCAAGCATGTGCTGATGATTGGAGCAGGTGCGCTCGGCTCCGGCAATGCAGAGTTGCTGGTGCGCGCAGGGGTAAGGCGGCTGACAATCGTTGATCGTGATTATGTGGAAGCGAGTAACCTGCAGCGTCAGCAGCTGTATACCGAAGAGGATGTTGCCGAAAAGCTTCCAAAGGCTGCGGCGGCAGAAAAAAGGCTCAGAGCGATTAACTCTGATGTCGAAATCAGCGCATATATTGCAGATGCGACTCCAGAAAAATTAGCGGAGCTTGCAGACGGCGTGGATCTAATCATTGATGCCACAGATAATTTTGAAACAAGAATGGCCATCAATGATATTTCCCAGAAATATAAAATTCCATGGATATACGGGGCTTGTGTCGGAAGCTTTGGAATGACCTTTACCATCATTCCAGGCAAGACGCCATGCCTGAATTGTCTCCTTAAAACGGTTCCGCTTCAAGGGATGACATGTGACACTGGGGGCATCATCGGTCCTGCAGTCCAGATGGTCATTGCACACCAGGGAGCAGAAGCGCTGAAAATCCTGGTGGAAGACTGGGAATCGGTCAGGACTTCGTTCGTCAGCTTCGATATGTGGCGGAACCAGTATACCAGCATGAAAATGTCCAAAGCGAAGGATCCTGGGTGCCTCTCATGTGGCGAACATCCTGAATATCCATATCTTGATGCTGAGAACATGACGAAGACGACTGTTTTGTGCGGGCGAGATACAGTTCAGATTCGGCCGCCGCATCAGCAGCAGCTTAATTTGCAGGAAACTGCGGAAAAAATGAAGGAATTAGGCTATCACGTAAAAGGGAATCCATATTTGGTTTCGGTCGAAATGCCTGACAACAGGCTGGTTATATTCCAGGACGGCCGGGCACTGATCCACGGCACAAAGGATCTGTCCCATGCACGGAGCATTTATCAGAGATTTTTCGGATAGGAAAAATAACGCGCAAACCCCCTGCCAAGAGTGGCAGGGGGTTTCTATATAAACGATCACTGGGGATCGACTATGCTGTTCGCGCTTTTATTACTTCACTTCATCTGTAGCAACAAGAACGAGACGGCCTTTGTCTAATTCCATTTCGTACTGCTCAGCCTCTTGCTTGGATAGTCCAAGTGATTCAAATTTGTTACGAAGCTCATCGCCGCGTGACTTGAACATATTGCCGATAGAATCAAAGAAGCCCTGCTCCTTAAAGCCTACACCGCCTGTTTCAGTTGCGTCCGTTAAATGTTCGCTGCGGTTTTCATCATGTGCAAAAATATAGATGTTTTCTTTGCCGAATCCAGCTGCTTCAAGTGAGCTAATCTTTTCCGTTGCCTGTACGCCGTTTTCAACTACTTCTACTTTTAACATAGTATCTTCCTCCTTGATTTTTATCTTAACTATACTAGCTTGGAAAGCATGAATGCCTTCCGCGTCTACACTATATATATATCCGTTCTCATATCTATTAAACATGAAAGGATTAATTGGAATATTCTCGGCATGCGTGCCTATTCCATTTAAATCGGGTAGATTTAAAGAGAAAAGGAGAGTGAATGTCTTGGCACTATTGAATAATGGCTGGGGAACCTTACTTGCTGAAGAATTTGAAAAACCTTATTATCACCAGCTTAGAGAATTTTTAAAAGGAGAGTATGCTGCAGAAACCGTTTATCCTGACAAAAACGATATTTTTAACGCGCTGCGTTTTACAGATTATGAGGATGTGAAAGTGGTGATTTTAGGACAAGACCCATACCACGGTCCAGGGCAGGCGCATGGGTTAAGCTTTTCGGTCAAACCAGGAGTGGCTATCCCGCCATCGCTCCGGAATATATTTAAAGAATTGAATAATGACCTGGGATGTTTTATCCCTGATAACGGCTACCTGAAAAAATGGGCTGATCAGGGTGTGATGTTATTAAATACGGTCCTTACTGTGAGAAAAGGAGAAGCGAACTCACACAAGGGAAAAGGGTGGGAGGTCTTTACCGATAAAGTCATCACTCTGTTGAATGAACGTGAGAAGCCTGTTATCTTCATTCTTTGGGGAAAGCCGGCACAAAGCAAGCTTAAGCTGATAGACGAAAATAGGCACAAAATCATCATCTCTGTCCACCCAAGCCCTCTGTCAGCAAGAAGAGGCTTCTTCGGCAGCAAGCCGTTTTCAAAAGTGAACGAGATTCTGAGAGAACAGGGTGAAGAGGAGATTGACTGGCAGATAGAAGATTTGAAGGAATGAGGTTAAGAGACTCTGGGAAACCAGGGTTTTTCTTTTTGTATATTAAAATTGACTCTGGTAAATTTACTGTTGATTTCTGCTCCAGATACTCGTTCACCACGCTTCCAGTGAAATGGAAAACGTAGAAATTATGAGTGGTTTTGTAGAAAATATCTTTAATTCCGTAGAAATTAATAGGGGAAACGTAGAGATAAAATTTCTATTCGTAGAAATTAATACGATTTCGTAGAGATTATTTTAATTTACGAGATGAATCATCTAATTTGCTACGGTATAACTTTAATTTCCGAAGGAGAACAATCCAATTTGCAAAGAATTGCGAGGTGATTGGTCTAATTAACTAAAAAAAAATTCAAATTGTGAAGAAATCAATCTAACTTAGCTTACTAGAATCTGTCCAGGTACAATAGAAATGATTTAGCATTTTCTGAGTAGTCGAGTACCCTCCGCATCAATCAACAGGTGCTAAAAATCAAGATTGACGCTTAACACAGCCTTGAAATTAAAAGTATTTGCTTTTTGTAATTGGAGAGGAAGAAAACCACTAATCTAGTAGCAACAATTTTTTTTGAATAATATATACATGCTAGGCAAATCGATCTCTGGTGAAAATCGACATGTTTCACGTGGAACTGACATGTTCGTTTCCTGTAGTCGAAAAATAATGGGAATTGATGTAGAATGGAACGGTACAATTAATGATTGCTAATGAAGATATACATAAATGTTTCGATGATGGAGGTGAGTGGATGAATATTTCATTTCAAAAATTGCTAATGAAGATGGAAGATGAACTAAGGCTGGCCAAAAAAGCAGATACAGAAGCTGCACAGCGGGAAAGAATCCATTCAATCAAAACCCTTTGTGAGCTAGTGCTGGATGAGCCTGTGCAGCAGGGAGCAGGAGCGGCTGGGTACAGCAGCCCTGACACAAGCAGGAACATCGTTCAGCCTGCGTCACTACAATCCCTTGCTGCAAATCAGGCCTTCACACAGCAGCCACAGATGCCTGTAAACCAGCCGTCACCTATGATGCCGCAGCCAAAGAAGATCGAAATGGATGATAACTCAAACGGAGATTCGCTTTTCGATTTTTAGGGCATCTATGAATTTTTCCTGGCACAACAAATATGAGTACATAGCCAATTTTTTAAGAAGAGGTGGAAAGAATGAAGACATTTATTTTAATTGGAGCAATTAATGCGTTCCTTGCCGTCGCACTTGGAGCGTTCGGAGCGCACGGGCTCGAAGGGAAAGTAGAACCAAAATATTTAGAAACATGGAAAACCGCGGTTACATATCAGATGTTCCACGCAACAGGCATCCTGATTATTGGAATCCTCGCTGGTAAACTGCCAGCCAATGCACTTGTTTCCTGGTCAGGCTGGCTGATGCTGATCGGCATCATTTTATTCTCAGGAAGCCTGTATGTATTAAGTGTGACAAAAATCAGCATTCTGGGAGCGATTACTCCATTAGGCGGAGTTGCCTTTCTTGCAGCCTGGGTTCTTATGATGGTAGCAGCTGTTAAATATTTATAATACACAAAGAGCAAGCCAACTTTTATGGCTTGCCCTTTTTTTAAGTAGATTAAGATTCTTTTACAATGGTTTTATTAATCTCAACACGCTCTTTGCCCATAAAGAAAATGGTGATAGCAGAAATCACTATTGGGATTAAGGCCAGCGCGAAGATGTGGGTAATGGAAGTCGACATTGCCTGGACAATTTTATCTAGCACGAATTCCGGGATTTGCGACCGCTGTCCGGCCTGGAATAGCTGCTGTGGGTCGCCCGCAAACTGATTGCCTTGACTGCCGCCCATTCCTTTAAATGCGCTAATCAGTTCATCTTTAAATACATTGTTTTGGATGGTTCCAAAGATGGTTACCCCAAGTGTCATTCCTAGAGATCGAAGGAATGAGTTCGTAGAGTTCGCTGATCCCCGAAAGCGAGGGTCGAGATTATGGATGGAAGCAGTAGGCAGCAGGGAGAATGAGAATCCCATGCCAAATCCGACTAAAATCATAAAGAGTGTCAGCATCATCCTGGACGTGTCCGGTGTCATCGTGCTGAGCAGCAGCATCCCCGTAAAGTACGCTGCAACCGACATGAACATAAGGTTGCGATAGCTTGTTTTTGTCTGGAAAACGCCTCCTACTGCACTCCCGGCAACAGATCCGAGCATCATTGGTGTTAAAATCAAGCCGGCTGTTTTGGCTGACCCGCCATAGACTGCCTGTACGAAGATCGGTATAAAGACTGCAAGGATAATGAATGTGGCCCCGTATAAAAACGCAAGAATTTGCGATGTTGCGAACAAGCGTCTTTTGAACATCCAGAAAGAAATGATGGGTTCTTCCGCTGTTCTTTCTGCAAAAATAAATACAATGAAGAACAGAGCAAAGCTGGTGAATAAGCCAATAATCTGCAGCGAATCCCAGCTGTATTCTTTACCGCCGAGTTCGAGGGCGAACATTAAGCTGACTACAGCGATCACCAGGGTGAAAGCGCCGGTCCAGTCAATTTTTTGCTTGGAATGCTGAGCGGATTCATGATAATACTTTACAATGAAAAATAAAGAAACGATGCCAATCGGGACATTGATATAGAACACCCAGTGCCAGCTGAACCAGTCCGTGATATAGGCACCGAGCAGTGGTCCAAGAACGCTTGAAGTCCCGAAAACGGCTCCGAGAAGTCCAGTCATTTTCCCGCGTTTTTCTGGCGGGAAGATATCAAAAACGATCGTAAAGGCAATTGGCATCAAGGCACCGCCGCCAATCCCCTGAATCGCTCTGTAAACACTGAGCTGTACCATCGATTCAGCAATTCCGCACAGTGCAGACCCAATTAAAAAAACAAGCAAGCCGAATATGTAAAATCGTTTCCGTCCGTACATATCAGACAGCTTCCCAAAGATCGGCATTCCTGCCATGACCGTGACCATATAGGCGGAAGTGACCCATACAAACTTGTCAAAGTCCCCTAAATCAGCGACAATCGTACCCATCGCGGTGGCGACAATCGTATTGTCCATGGCGGCCATTAAGATTCCTAGTAACAATCCTGCTACCACCAGTTTTAAATTTTTTTGGGTGGTTTCCATAAATTCCTCCTGCATTTTTTAAATAGTAAAAATATGTACATAAATCATATTTTTCCACTAGTGAGATTGTCAAGGTTGAGAGGGCTGACAATAAAAAAAACGGCCGAAGCCGTTTTAAAAAGTACTATTTTTTAACGTGGAGGATAAGTTGCTAACCCAGCGCCTGCACCATATGGATATTCATACTCAATTTCTTCATCGAAAGTGATGTAATCCAAATAAACCATTGGCAGCAAGTAGCGCATATTTGTTTGCGGATCACTGATAATGATGTGGTCCCTTCCGGCTGCTTCAATGATTCCCTTGAAAATTTTTGCATTCCATTCGCGATTGTTTTCAAATGTCATATAAATGGTTGCCAGCTTTCCTTTGTTCAGACGGAGAATATTTTCAATATACGATTGCTCCGCCGGAAGCATGCCAGAAACCTGCGGACCCGTGCCAGGCATCGCCCCGCCAGATTGAGAAGGAAACGGCACAGGCTGCTGAGTAAAAGGAGTGCCCATCTGTCCCATCTGTCCCATTTGTCCCATTTGCCCCATTTGTCCCATCTGCTGGGTGTCAGTTAGTCCACCCTGGCCTTGGGATTCAACCGCTACATATGGATTGTACGTTTGCGGATAGGTTCTGTAATTATAATATGGATAATTGTATTGCGTCATTGTTTTTCCTCCTTAAACGTTTTTATTCATTGCTTTCATTTCACCTTTTATATGTAAGCTGGTGAAATTGACCTTTTTCAGGAAGGGTGTACAAGTAAAATGAATTCTCACTATTTCATTCATATGAGGAAAGCTTGATTTTATGACAGAAAAAATGAAAGGGAAAAAAGAGCATAAAAAAACCCCGGACAATTAGTCCGAGGCTTTAAGAGGATGATTTAATTCACATGTAAAAACGCTGATACGCGATCTTCTTCAAGCAGGTTTCCTACGAAGAAAGCACCGAATTCACCGTAGCGCGCGCTTACTTCGTCAAAACGCATTTCATATACAAGCTTCTTGAATTGCAGGACTTCGTCTGCAAACAAAGTAACGCCCCACTCATAGTCATCAAATCCTACAGATCCTGTGATGATCTGCTTTACTTTTCCAGCATACTGGCGGCCGATCATGCCGTGGCTGCGCATCATGTTGCGGCGCTCTTCCATCGGAAGCATGTACCAGTTATCATTGCCCTGACGGCGCTTGTCCATTGGATAGAAGCAAACATGCTTTGCTTTTGGAAGCTCTGGATATAGACGCGCAAGAATTTGCGGGTTCTGGTACGGGTCTTCACCTGCAGGCAAGTAGTTGCTCAACTCAACAACTGACACGTAAGAGTGTGCAGGAAGCGTGAATTCAGCAAGCTTTGTTTTGTTGAATTCTGTTTCAATTTCGTTCAACTCTTCCATTGTAGGGCGCAGGATCATCATCATGAAATCTGCTTTTTGGCCAACGATTGTATATAGAGCGTGGCTGCCATTTTTCTCGCTTTGCGCACCGTTCCATTTTTCAACAAGGCCAAGGAATTCATGGATTGCTGCCTGGCGCTCATCGCTAGAAAGCATCTTCCAGGTTGTCCAATCTACTGTACGGAAATCATGCAGGCAATACCAGCCATCAAGTGTTTGTGCTGCTTCACTCATTTATATCACTCCTAAAAATCATAAATATACCATTATCATATCATAGTTTCTCCATACGTCATGCTTATAAAACGCTGATTGTTTACAGAGAGTACAAAAAGGATAATTTGTTAATGATAATAAAGGCAGGCAAAACATGCTTGAATATTTACAATAAAAAGACTTCAGACTGGAAACGGTAACATTCTTGAATTTTGAAACACGTAAAGTATTCTAGAAGTATAGATAAAAGGAGGAGTTAGCATGAGTGATTTATTTGAAGGCTTAAAAGCCAAGTTAAGCGGACAAAATTTACGGATTGTTTTTCCGGAAGGCCTTGATGAACGGATTTTAGCAGCGGCTGGCCGACTGGCTGCAGACGGTGTATTAACACCCATTTTAGTAGGAAATATCGAACAGATCCAGGCGAAGGCAAACGACATGGATGTTTCCCTTGATGCGATTGAAATCTATGACCCAGCAAATTTCGCGATGATGGACGAGCTTGTTGCGGCATTCGTTGAGAGACGCAAAGGCAAAGCAACTGAGGAACAGGCACGCCAGATTCTGCTTGATGAGAACTACTTCGGCACAATGCTGGTATACGCAAATAAAGCAGACGGCCTTGTGAGCGGCGCAGCGCATTCTACAGCTGATACAGTAAGACCTGCATTGCAAATCATCAAAACCAAAGAAGGCGTCCGCAAGACATCTGGCGTCTTCATCATGGTTCGTGAAGATGAAAAGTATGTATTTGCTGACTGTGCGATCAACATTGCACCAGACAGCCAGGACCTTGCTGAAATCGCAATCGAAAGCGCAAAGACAGCAAGAATGTTCGACGTTGAGCCAAGAGTAGCAATGCTAAGCTTCTCCACTAAAGGTTCTGCTGTTTCACCTGAAACGGAAAAAGTATCTAAGGCAGTTGAAGAAGCTAAGCTGCGTGATCCACTGCTGATTGTTGATGGTGAATTCCAATTCGACGCAGCGTTCGTTCCATCCGTAGCCGAAAAGAAAGCACCGGATTCCCCGCTTCAGGGTGATGCGAATGTATTCGTATTCCCTAGCCTTGAAGCAGGTAATATCGGCTACAAAATCGCCCAGCGTCTAGGTGGTTTTGAAGCAGTAGGTCCGATTTTACAAGGCTTGAATCGCCCTGTAAACGACCTGTCCCGCGGCTGCAGCGAGGAAGATGTATACAAGCTTGCATTGATTACAGCAGCGCAGGCGCTTGTGAAGTAAAGAATATAAGCAATCAGGAGCCGGTCGATTTTATTTCGATCGGCTTTTTACCGCTATTAATTCGAGAAATTGGAAAAAAGAGCCTTTTTTTTCAATTCGCTATAATATTAGGATTTTCGCTATTAAAAGCGCCATTTCGCTATAAAAATCAAGATTTCGCTATAAAAATAACAATTCCGCTATAAAATCGTGAAATTCGCTATTATCTTGCAGGCAGAAAGCCTGCTTTGCCCAATCTTGCTCTCTATAGCAAAGATTTTACGGTAAATGAAAAGCGTCCCCACTTCAATATGCTATAATATCAACGGAAATATCATAGAAAATGTGTAATTGAGTTTTGAAAAGGGGAATTCACATGGATGAGGCGCTCAATTTATTGCGTCAGGACAAGTGGAGATTGATTGACCAGTCGGCACTGGGTGCGCACTTTCATGCCCTCCAGTCGTTCGGAACGGATGATACATTATGCGAATCGGTTGGAACAGGACAGTCGCCTGCAACCGCCCGGGCATGGGTGCACCATAATACGATTGTCCTTGGCATACAGGATACGAGGCTGCCGCATCTTCAGGATGGGCTGGATTACCTTGAGGAGCAAGGCTATCAATATATCGTCCGCAATTCTGGAGGTCTTGCCGTTGTGCTTGACGAAGGAGTCCTTAATCTATCGCTTATTTTACCTGAAAAGGAAAAGGGAATAGACATCAACCGCGGGTACGATGCCATGTGGTTTTTAATAAGAGAAATGTTTGCTGATTTTAATTCAGAGATCGAAGCGAAGGAGATTTCGGCTTCGTATTGTCCGGGAAGCTATGATTTAAGTATCGGTGACAAGAAATTTGCCGGAATCTCACAGCGTCGCCTGAAAAAAGGAGTAGCTGTCCAAATCTATCTTTGTGTGACTGGAAGTGGCAGCGCACGCGCGGAATTGATCAGGGAGTTTTACTCACGAGCGAAAAAAGGCGAGAGTACAAAATTTAACTATCCGGAGATCCAGCCTGAGGTCATGGCCTCTCTTTCCGAGTTGTTTGGTGTCGAGATGACGGTTCAGGATGTGATGTTACGGTTTTTAAGATTCCTGAACGCAAACAGCGGCGAGCTGACATCCGGATATCTTAACGGTACGGAGATTGAATTATTTGACCACTATTACAAGCGGATTATCGAACGGAATGAAAAGTTTCTTGAACCCCTGGTATAGTTGGAAAGCATGGCTTCTGAAGTCCGCCTGGTAAATAGGAGTTCAGCTGCTGAATAGAATTTGAGCCGCACAATAAAATCCAGGCATCAACAAAATTGGTGCCACATATAAAAGAAAAGCCGGAAACCAAATGGTTCCGGCTTTTCTTAAGAGGGGGCTGCTGCTTTTTCTCCTTCTCCAACCAATCATCTATCTATTTAGTAATTAGGAAAACTAGGTTATTCTGCTACTTTTTCTAGATTGCCGTTACGGTCCATCTTGAACTTTGTTGCTGGACGTTCTTCTTCTTCAAACAGGGCAAGCTTACGTGCGCGATTCATGATTTTCATGAGTGTTTCGTAATCTTCCTGCATCGTATTCGTATTTTTCTCGAGCCTATTTATTTTTTCCTGCAGTTCTTCATTCTGCTTTCTTAAACTATTGATTTCGCGCTTTAATCTTTCATTCTCACTCTTATAGATATCTACTTGAAGTGTTGATCCATTCAAGCTTTGCAGATAGGCAATGACATGGCCCATCGTTAAGCCAGTAGAAGGAACGGTATGTCTTACGGTTGAAGTCTGGACTCTTTGTGCCGTTACTGATGCGACTGGCACCTCGGCCATTTCAGCAGCTTCAACAGAGAAATCTTTTTGTTCTTGTTTTTCATTCATTAAATCTTGCATTTCTGCCATAAGTGCTGCTTCGATTTGATTATCATCCTGATCAAGCATCGAAAGATCAAAGGTAATCTGGGAATCATGTGTTTCCGCTGATGGCAACGAAGCCGTCAAACTTTCATCCATCACTGGCACTGGCGGTGCATATAGTAATTTCTTTTTGCCGCCTTGATCTTTTCCTAGGATTCTCTGTCTCTGTTTCCGTTGCTTTTTAGCTAGCTGCAATGCTTTTTCATAATTGTGCCTAACAACTGCGTTCCATCTGAAACCGCAGGCGGCAGATGTGCGGTCAAGCTTGTCGCCCACCTCTTCAAACGCATTCAATTGTGTACTGCCTTCTCTTACATGGCGCAGCACGGTTTCCGCTAGCAATAAATCATTTTCATCTGTCCAGGCATCCTGGCGTACTTTCATTTTTCTTCAACTCCCTTTTACATTGGTTAACTATTGAAACTTATACTTCAATCATGTCCTGAAATTGGAAAGCTTATACATTGCAAAATGGAAGGATAGTAGATTTTTCGCGTAAATACGTGTTTTTCATAAAGATAGATAAGCAAGAGGACCGTCGCGCCGGCTTGCAATCGAATGAAATAAGTTGTAAAATACCCTTTAGTCTAAAAAGAAAAGCGGAGGCGCCTTGTTCAGCCCCGACAGGCATAAGACGGCTCACGCAGGAAATCCAGATTTCTGAAGTGAGACGGCTTATGACCCGAGGGGCTAGGCGCTGGAGCTGGACAGAATGATTAGAAAGGGTTGTCCTAAATGGCAAACGAATTTCGTGTTTGCGACGATTGTCAGGCCGTAAACCTTAAAACATTGATTCCGAAGCTGAAGCAGCTGGATCCCGAAGCGAAAATGGAGATTGGATGCCAGTCCTATTGCGGGCCCGGCAGAAAGAAGACTTTTGCTTTCGTCAACAACCGGCCAGTCGCTGCTCTAAGTGAAGAAGAACTTATGGAAAAAGTCGAGAAAAAACTGAAATAACCTGATCAGCTATTATCCGCTTCAGGTTCTTTGTTTTTTTAATAACTTTCATACAAATCACCTTTAAACAAAAGTTTAGAGGTGATTTTTTTTCCTCTTTAAACTTGCAAACTACAATATTTTTCTTTTGGCTTTGTTAAAGATATTTAGAACCAGGTGATTGAAGATGCTCCGCGGAAAATCAACAGCTGCTGATAGAGGAGTGGTTCTAAAGACCATTCGAGATAAGAAAACGAAAGCGAATGGTCATAATAGAGGTTCTAAAGACCATTCATGAGAAGACAGCGGAAGCGAGAGGTCATAATAGAGGTTCTAACGACCATTCAAGAGAAAAAGACACAAGCGAATAGTCATA
>NZ_JBALQL010000023.1:67299-161994 GCF_036964885.1 Bacillus sp. JJ1122
GAAGAAGACACAAGCGAATGGTCATAATAGAGGTTCTAACGACCACTCATGAGATAGAAAAACTAACGGATGGTCATTATATTTAACAAACCTTTTTCTTTTAAAAAGGAACTTGTTTACGGAATGCCGAAGAATGGAAAGAAGATAGTATGGTAAATTTTTTTATAGATTTTACTAAATCACCATGAACCCTGAAGAACTCTCATTTTGTTTAAATGAGGATGCAAAATTTGTAAAAATTTGCAGAAAATCGAGGTGATTTGGCGAATGAAACAAGCTATAATAATTAACAAGATGAACAGGAAGAAGGGGAACGATGGGATATTCGGAAGAAAAGCTATTTGAAGAAAAAGTTTTCAAAGATCCAGTACACCGGTATGTCCATGTCCGTGACCGGGTGATCTGGGATTTGATAGGAACGAAGGAGTTCCAGCGCCTTAGAAGGATCAAGCAGCTCGGCACGACGTACTTAACCTTCCACGGAGCTGAACACAGCAGGTTTAACCATTCGCTGGGCGTTTATGAAATTGTGCGCCGGATTGTCGACGATGCCTTTGCTTCCCGCCCTGAATGGGATCAGGGAGAGCGTCTCCTGTCGATGTGTGCTGCACTGCTTCATGATCTTGGCCATGGTCCGTTCTCACATTCGTTCGAGAAGGTATTCGACCTGGATCATGAGGAGTTTACAAGGGAAATCATCCTTGGGGATACCGAGGTAAATGAAGTGCTCACAAGAGTGGCGCCTGATTTTCCAAAGAAGGTCGCTGAAGTGATTGAAAAAACGTATGAAAATAAGCTTGTCATCAGCTTGATTTCAAGCCAAATTGATGCCGATCGGATGGACTATCTGCAAAGGGATGCCTATTTTACAGGAGTCAGCTACGGACACTTTGATATGGAACGGATTTTGCGCGTCATGCGCCCGAAGGAAGACCAGGTTGTCATCAAGCAAAGCGGGATGCATGCTGTCGAGGACTACATAATGAGCCGCTATCAGATGTACTGGCAGGTTTATTTCCATCCAGTCACACGAAGTGCCGAGGTCATTTTAACGAAAATCCTGCACCGTGCTAAACATCTTCATGAGCAAAATTACACCTTCAAACATAAACCGCTACATTTTTACTCAATTTTTGAGGACCGCTTGACGCTGCACGACTATTTAAAATTGGATGAAGCTGTGTTTCTCTACTATTTTCAAATTTGGGAAGAGGAAGAGGACGCGATCCTGAGTGATCTGTGCATTCGTTTCAATAACCGCAATCTATTTAAATATGTCGAGTTCGACCCTGCCAAAGAATACAAAAAGCTGGCGAAGCTTTCTGTATTGTTCGAACAAGCAGGACTTGACCCTGAATATTACCTGGTCGTCGACTCATCTTCAGATTTGCCATACGATTTTTACCGTCCGGGCGAAGAGGAAGAACGCCTTCCAATCCACCTGCTGAAGAAAAACGGGGAAATCCGCGAGCTTTCAAGAGAATCTGAGATTGTGGATGCCATATCGGGTAAAAGGCGGACAGACCATAAACTTTATTATCCTGCTGATTTTCTGGAAAAAGAAAAAGGACGTCCTGAAATTGAGCAGATCGTACAGATTCTTGAGCTGAACTTAGACAATGGGACCAATTGATACAGGAGTTGACGCGTTTTGTTAAAAGACCACGCTAAAATCATACATGCCATTTCAGTTTCTGGAGAGGTCATCGGCAGGAAGAAGCTTCAGAAAATGATTTATATCGCGAAGAAAATGGAGTTTCCGTTCCAGGAAAGGTTCCAGTTCCATTTCTATGGCCCTTATTCAGAAGAACTTACCTTAAGGGTTGAAGAGCTATGCAACATGGGCTTCTTGAATGAAGTGAAGGAAAAGAAGGGCGGCTACTACCAGTACCGCTATACATTGACAGAAGCCGGTCAGGAGTTTCTTGGTGAGAACAGCATCGAGATGCCTTACCTGGGCGACTGCCTGACTGACATCAACGACCAGAATGCGAGATTCCTTGAACTCGTATCCACTGTTTTGTATTTTGATAACTTGCCAGAGGACGAGGTTAAGGAAAAAGTGCAGACGGTGAAGAAGAGCCAGAAGTTTACTGATGAAGAGATTGCGGAAGCATATGCGTATATTGCAAGCTTGAAGCAAAAATCCAGACAGTTGATATAAGATAAATCGAGTATGAAGCCTTTATTGGTTTTATACTCTTTTTTTTGTTTTTGAAGACAAGTTAGAAGCCATTGGTGCCTAGTTGAAAGTATATCGGATGAGGGACCGCAAAAAGAGAGCTCAAGATCAATGCATCAAAAAAATTTGAATTGGAAGGAAAATACAGATGGGTGTGGCGAATGAATAGATAGCAGCAAAATGATTTTATGGGAGTGGGTTACATGCAGATGCCAACACATATCGTTGCGGTTGGTGGGATTGTCGAGAATGAAGAAGGAAAGATCCTTCTTGTTAAAACTCAGCATGGGGGTTGGGTTTTTCCAGGTGGGCAGGTAGAGGTTGGAGAAAATCTTCTGGATGCTCTCCGCAGGGAAGTGAAAGAGGAAAGTGGTATTGATATAGAGATTAATAACTTAATTGGAGTATATTCTAATACGGCAATACATAAGTGGTATGACGGGATCACCGATGTACCGACAAAATTGATGCTGGATTATGCTTGTAAGAATATTGGTGGGGAATTAAGTACTTCTGAGGAGACGACGGATTGTCGCTGGATCCATAGAGGGAAAGTGCTCGAATTAATTACTGGACCAGCTTACCGAACAAGATTCGAGGCTTATTTGAATTTTAACGGCTCTGTCACTTACATGGAATATGTAACCCACCCTCAGTTTGAACAAAAGCTAAGCACGCACATTTAAATTTAAAAAAGCTCAGAACTCGCTGTTCTGAGCTTTTAAAATATCTTTCTATTCGTCACTCAAACGCTTGCCGGCAACAGCATAATGATTCTTCGTCATTTCCTCGATGAACACAACGACTTTTTCTTTTGGTGCGCCAGTTGTTTCGCTGACTGCATCGGTTACTTTTTCAGCTAGAGCTTTCTTCTGCTCTTCAGAGCGGCCTTCAAGCATTTTTACAGTTACGTATGGCATGTGTTTTGCCTCCTTGAATGTGTGGATATGTAAATCTATTTTCAGTTTTTCATAATTCGCCAAAATGTGCAAGCAGGGCGGAAAGATTCACGTTTTCACATTCATTCAATAATAAGTTATACTTTAGAGAAAAGACAAAAAAGGGGAATGGCATGTGTTTTTACCCTATTCGTTAACTGAAATTCCTTATGTTGCTGTCGCGCTGATGATAGCCTTTACGGTGCATGAATTCGCGCATGCCTGGGTAGCGTATAAGTTTGGCGACACGACTGCGCAAAAGCAGGGAAGGCTGACGCTGAATCCAATTCAGCATTTGGATCCACTTGGAACGATTCTGATTTTCATTGCTGGTTTTGGCTGGGCGAGACCTGTCCCCGTGAATCGATTTATGTTCAAAAATCCTCGGCTTGCGGGAGTACTCGTTTCTGTTGCCGGTCCAATCAGCAACCTGCTACTAGTATTCCTTGCTTTCGCGATATGGTACATATACAGCGCCCTTGGATTGGCTGCTGGAGTACCACAATTTTTCCTTGATTTTCTCAATATATTCATAGGGCTTAACGCAATGCTGTTCGTCTTTAACCTCTTGCCGTTCCCACCGCTTGATGGCTACCGCATCATCGAGGACCTGGCACCGGCGAATATCAGGGCGAAGCTTACCCAGTACGAATCGTACGGATCGGTTATTTTCTTGATCCTGGTCATCACCCCACTTGACCAATATACAATCCAGCCGATTTTCCATTATGCGATACCAGCATTGCTGGATGGTATTCAGGGTTTGTTTAGTTAGGCTATTGAAACATTGGAAAAGCGAAAATTGCGAGTAGAGTGTTCCAATAAGGTCTATTGGAACATTGCGTAAGAGAAAATCGTGATTAGAATGTTCTAATAAAGTTCGAAAAGCGTTTTAAGGAGGTAATTTTCACATGGAAGAGAAAAAAGGCAAAAATATTGGTTTCAATATTATTAAAAATGATCCGATGGATGGACATAAGGGCTTCGGAAAGGGCGTTCTTACTTTAGATAATGTTTCTCCGGTCATCGTTGATGTTGATGCGGGTGAGGCTACAGTTGATGTGGGAGCGATGCACGCGAGGAGTGTTGTCGAAAAGGGCATCAAGTTTCTCCCGGACCGCAATGAAGTTCCAGATGCGAAGCTGTATTGGGTTGTTTGGGTGACGATTGACAGGAAGGAAGAGGGTCCGTACTATGCTGGGGTTACAGCGTGCGAAATGACCGTCAACCGAGAAATTCGCCGCGGCTATAAATTGCTGCCTGAGCATGTGAACCGTCTTGATAAGTCAATCAAGCGTCATATCATCGTTGAACATATGGATGACAAATCCAAAAAAATCCTTGCCGATTATTTGAAAAACCACGATCCGGGAATGTGGGAGAGATCCGAGGAGAAATTGAAGGCAGGTTTATCCGCAGAGTAAAAGGCTTCTTTTAACCAAATTATATAAGTTTCACTGTTTGGATAAATATCCCTTAAATTTGTCGAAATTGTGACATTTTTTCTAGTTAACAATATCTGGCTTGCTCACTTTGAATAAAAAAAGTAAACTTATAACAGCGTAAAAACACATTTTATGCTAGGACGAGAAAAACCCCGGGAGCATGCTTCCGGGGTTTTTCTTTGATTTAGGGCCTTTTTTGGCGATTTTTGTCGTTGACAAGGTATGTTAACCAGATGTTTAGTTTCCGAATAGCCGTTTATACCAAGGTTTCTTTTCTTTTTTCTTTTCTGTTTTTTCTTCTTTAGGCTTTATGTCATCGAGATGGTCTGTGCAATATTCTGTTGGCTCGGTGCCGGCCTGGAAGTAAGTGAGTCGTTTAACTGGGCAGCCATCGGCAGCGAGCTTTCCGTTGGCAGGGTCGACATACACAGCGACTGTGCCTTTTGCGGCTTTGAATTTCTTCGCAGGCTCATTGTCGAGTGATTTTTCCATGAAATCAAGCCAAATATTCTTTGCGTATGATTTTTCTGCTGGCAGCTCGATTGGCTTGCCTTTGTCGTACCCCGTCCATACTGCAGAGACGAGCTGGGGAGTGTAGCCAATCATCCAGCTGTCTGTTTCGGTCGTTCCTGATTTTGCCGCATATGGGCGTGTCATTTTCTTGATCAGCGTACTGCCAGTAACGGAAGCGTATCCGTTCAGCTTTTTATCAAAAATTCCAGTCAGCATCTGGGTCATGACCGATGCTACTGCAGGCTTCAATACCTCGGCATCTTCAGGCTGGTATTCATAGATAATATCCCCTCTATGGTTCTCAACCCTTGTGATCAAAACGGGCTCCACTTTTTTGCCGCCATTGGCCAGCATACTGTAGGCATTGGCCATTTCAATTACCCTCACCCCTGATGTACCAAGAGCAAGTGATGGAACTTTTGCCATTTTCGTTGTGAGGCCAAATCGTTTGGCAGTTTCAATTAAGGTTTCCTCACCAAGGAATAGATGTGTTTTCACTGCATAGACGTTATCAGATAGTGCTAAAGCCTGGGCCATCGTGATATCAGCGTTTGCATATTTGTTGTTAAAATTGTGCGGTGTATATTCAGAGCGATCGTCATCAAACTTGAATGTAGTCAGCTGGCTCTTCATGGTCGTTGATGGTGTGAAGCCATTTTCCAGGGCGGCATAATAGAGCAGCGGCTTCATTGTAGAGCCTGGCTGTCTGACGGCCTGGACGGCCCGGTTAAATGGACTTTCCTCGTAATTTCTTCCGCCAACAAGTGCCTTGACATACCCGTTTTTGGGGTTCATGGCGACAAGCCCGGCCTGGATATCTGAGTCAGATGAAATCATGTTGCTGATTGTTTTTTCTGCGATCTCCTGCTGATCCAGATTAAGAGTCGTATATACCTTCAAACCACCCAGGGAAATCGTGCGGTCATCGAAATTCAATGAATTTTTCAGCGCATTCCTGACTGCATCCTGGAAATACGGTGCCGATCCAAGTTGGTCATTCTGATGTTTGCCGACAAGCTGCAGTTTCTCTATTTTGGCTTTTTCTGCCGTCAGCTCATCTATGAACCCATTTGCCTTCATGGTGTAAAGAACCGTCTGCTGACGCTGCTTTGCTTTTTCCATGGAAGCAAAAGGGGAATAAATGTTAGGGCCTTTCGGGATTCCTGCCAGCATGGAAGCTTCCGCCAGGGATAAATCCTTCGCGTCCTTGCCAAAATAATAACGGCTTGCAGCCTGGACACCATATGCACCATTGCCATAGTAAATGGTATTTAAATAACCTTCGAGGATCTCATCCTTCGAATAATTCATTTCAAGCCTTAATGTATAAAACGCTTCAACCGCTTTTCGCTTCCATGTTTTTTCATGGGCCAGGTAAAGATTCCTTGCGTATTGCTGGGTAATCGTGCTGGCTCCCTGAACCTTTGACATCGCCTTTACGTCAGCGAGTGCAGCCCCGGCAATCCGTTTATAATCAAAGCCGTTATGAGCAAAAAAGCTTTTATCTTCTATAGATACCGTGGCATCAATCAGATGCGGTGAGATATCTTTTAACGAAACCCAATAACGCTTCTGTCCAGAATTGCTCTCGCCGATGACAGTGCCATCGTCAGAAAAATATAAGGTCGATTGGGGCACCGCGAGTGGCGGAGGTCCCTGCAGTTTGGCGTAACCAATCAGAGAAAAGTAAAGGACGGTGGCTAAGGCCAAGCCTGCAAGCCCAAAAAAGATGAGTGCCCGCAAATATTTAATTGTTTTGCGAAACCGCTGGTCGGTCATCAGCTCCATGCTGCTTTCCCCCTCAAAAAGATAGATACTATCAGTATGAAAGAAAATCGCAAGTTTTAAACATTTAAGAAGCTGAGAATGAAATTTTACTTGCAATTTTGCTAGATTCAACTATACTTTTTCTGATGTTTGTATTTGTGATGTTGGGGAAGTATAAAACTAAATGTGCAAGCGATTCATTTTGAAAATAGATAATACGGGGCGTAAGGTCTTGCAGTGTTTCAGGCTTTGTCCATGCATGTAAAATTTCGCCGCATCATAACGGAAATTTTTTTGCCGAAAGGAAGGATATTAATGGGTCTTTGGTTTACAGAAAAGCAGACAGAAAACTTTGGTATCACAATGAAAGTGAACAAGACGTTACATACAGAGCAAACGGAATTCCAGAAGCTTGATATGGTGGAAACAGAAGAGTGGGGCAATATGCTATTGCTCGACGACATGGTTATGACATCTGTAAAGGATGAGTTCGTCTACCACGAAATGGTTGCGCATATTCCATTGTTCACACACCCTAACCCTGAACAAGTTTTGGTTGTAGGCGGCGGTGACGGCGGCGTAATCCGTGAAGTCCTTAAGCACCCTAGCGTGAAAAAAGCAACTTTGGTTGATATCGATGGAAAAGTAATCGAGTATTCTAAAAAGTACCTGCCTGAAATCGCTGGAAAGCTTGATGATCCACGTGTTGATGTTCAGGTTGGTGACGGCTTCATGCATATTGCAGAAAGCGAAAACCAGTATGATGTCATCATGGTTGATTCTACTGAACCCGTTGGACCAGCAGTGAACCTGTTCACAAAAGGCTTTTACGCTGGAATTTCCAAGGCGTTGAAGGAAGACGGCATCTTTGTTGCACAGTCTGATAACCCTTGGTTCAAGGCTGACCTGATCCGCAATGTTCAAAAGGACGTGAAGGAAATCTTCCCGATCACTCGCCTGTATGTTGCGAACATCCCAACATACCCAAGCGGAATGTGGGCATTCACTCTAGGTTCAAAGAAGCATGATCCGCTTGAAGTAAGCGAAGACCGCTTCCACGAAATCGAAACAAAATACTACACGAAAGAGCTTCACAAAGCAGCTTTCGTCTTGCCTAAATTTGTTGGCGATCTTTTAAAATAAGATTTGAATAGTGGGCTCCGGCGTTGCTGCATGCTTCTGCCGGGTTCGCCCAGTTTAAGGCTTCCCGGTTATTCGGGGGCCATTTTAATGTGGACTAACAATAGTGAAAGAGGTGTTTGGAATGCGTTTTGATGAAGCATATTCTGGTAATGTATTTATCGGGAGCCATTCAAATTATATGGAAAGCAAGGCAGTTCTTTATGGTATGCCAATGGACTGGACTGTCAGCTACCGCCCGGGTTCCCGTTTTGGCCCTACCCGTATCCGCGAGGTATCCATCGGGCTAGAAGAATACAGCCCGTATCTTGACCGTGAAATAGCAGACCTTAATTATTTCGATGCAGGCGATATCCCGCTTCCTTTCGGGAATGCACAAAAAAGCCTTGATATGATTGAAGAATTCGTCGATAAGCTTTTAGCGGCTGAAAAATTCCCGCTTGGAATGGGTGGAGAGCACCTTGTTTCATGGCCGGTTATGAAAGCTGTAGCGAAAAAATATGAGAATCTGGCAATCATCCATTTTGATGCACACACAGATTTGCGCGAGCATTATGAAGGGGAGCCTTTATCTCATTCAACGCCTATCCGCAAAATTGCTGAGCACATTGGACCTAAAAATGTGTATTCTTTCGGAATCCGTTCAGGCATGAAGGAAGAATTCGAGTGGGCGAAGGAAGTCGGCATGCACATTTCAAAGTTTGAGGTTCTTGAGCCTTTAAAAGAAATTCTGCCTACGCTTGCTGGCCGTCCGGTTTATGTCACAATCGATATCGATGTCCTTGATCCAGCGCATGCGCCTGGAACAGGCACAGTCGATGCTGGCGGCATCACTTCAAAGGAATTGCTTGCATCCATCCATGCAATCGCAAACTCAGAAGTGAACGTAGTAGGTGCTGATTTAGTAGAAGTAGCACCAATTTATGATACATCCGAAATGACATCAAACACTGCAAGCAAAATCATCCGTGAAATGATGCTTGGGTTTGTGAAGTAAATATGAGAAATGAAGCTGCTTCCTTTTTATAAGGGGCAGCTTTTCTAATTTGGCTGAGTTAAAGCCAATGATAATTTTTAGCAACTGTTGATTGGAAGAATTCAAAAGCTAAGCCGATTTATTTGATTTCTATGGTCAAAACAACCGGAATAAAAGTCGCCAAACTTAAACAAAATGTAAAATCGCTTACTTTTAGAAGGAATATTCAAAATTATCGAGAAAATATAATGCTTATGAGTGTTACTACATAAAAGGAGGTAAAAAGAATGAAAATGTTGGTTTCATTTTTCAATCGCTTAATGCAGCGTTATCTGCCTGACCCATTTCTGTTTGTCATCATATTAACTTTCGTTGTATTCGGGTTAGGTCTTATTTTTACAGATAACGGTCCGTACCAGATGGTGCAGCATTGGGGCAATGGGTTCTGGGGTCTATTGGTTTTCACCATGCAGATGGTTCTCGTTCTTGTAACGGGCCATGTGCTTGCCAGCAGCCCGATTTTTAAAAAGGGATTAGGTGCACTAGCATCACTTGCGAAATCTCCTGGTCAGGCAATTATCATCGTCACATTCGTTTCGATGATTGCAAGCTTAATCAACTGGGGATTCGGGTTGGTGATTGGAGCACTATTCGCAAAGGAATTAGCGAAAAAAGTTAAAAATGTCGATTACAGACTTTTAATTGCAAGCGCTTACTCTGGTTTTGTCGTCTGGCATGGAGGAATCTCAGGTTCCATTCCGCTTACGATCGCAACAGAGGGCCATTTTACCGAGAAGATGATTGGAATTATTCCAACTGAACAGACGATTTTTTCGGGTTTCAATCTATTCATTGTCATTGCATTGCTGATCATTTTGCCAATCGTAACAAGAATGATGATGCCATCTAAAGAAGAAACGGTAACGGTGGATCCACTGATTTTGGAAAATGATGTTCAGGCTGCAGCGATCGAGCAGGGAGTCATGACTCCTGCAGAGCGTCTAGAAAATAGCCGCATCGCGTCTCTATTGATTGGGGTCTTTGGACTTGTATTCTTATTTTATTATTTCGCGAACAACGGTTTTAAATTGAATCTTGATATTGTTAATTTCCTGTTTTTATTCCTGGGGATTTTGTTCCATGGGACTCCAAAGCAGTTCCTTGACGCCGTATTGAATGCGGTAAAAGGAGCAAGCGGAATCATTGTCCAGTTCCCTTTTTACGCCGGTATCATGGGAATGATGACAACATCGGGCCTTGCTGCCGTCATCTCAGAAGGCTTCGTCTCAATTTCAAATGAATTTACCTTCCCGCTGTTCACCTTCCTGAGCGCTGGATTGGTTAATATATTTGTCCCATCAGGCGGAGGGCAATGGGCTGTCCAGGCTCCTATTATGCTGGAGGCCGCTCAAACGATGGGTGTTTCCATCCCGAAAACGGCGATGGCTGTAGCCTGGGGTGACGCATGGACCAACCTGATCCAGCCATTCTGGGCACTGCCTGCATTGGCAATCGCGGGGTTAAAAGCGAAGGACATCATGGGGTATTGCGTCATTACGCTGATTGTCAGCGGTATTGTCATTTCTGTAGGGATGTTGTTTTTCTAGATTTGTATTTTTTAAAAAGGGGATATGTGTCTAGATAAGAGGAGAAGCGAGATGCTTCTCCTTTTAAAGTTGGAAAAAAACAGAGGTTTTTTCCAGTTCGCGGGATTTCGACAAGGATTTGCGGAATCGAGGAGGTAACTTGCGGGATTTCGACAAAAAGTTGCGTAATCAAAAGGGTTCCTTGCGGGATTTCAATAAAAAGCTGCGGAATCAAAAGCGTTCCTTGCGGGATTTCAATAAAAAGCTGCGGAATCAAAGGGTTCCGTGTGGGACTTCGACAAAAAGCTGCGGAATCAAAAAGCGTTCTTGCAGGAACTCCACAAAATCATGTGGAATAACATATTTCTTCTTAAAATGCAGCCACGTATATGGCCGACTCTCCACCTATATTTTCAACAAACGAAAAAACTGGATAGCAATAAGCCATCCAGTTTACTAAAATTACATTTTTTCAAAAGTATCACAAATTGTTTCGCGCTCGTTAGCTGCTTGTCTGCCAGTATTGGCGATCACTTTAATAGAATCAGCCACACATTGGTCGCCTTCTGCCCAGTATTTACAGTTTTCTACTTCGCATTTAACTTCGATTTTCATGTAGGCCACCTCCTTAAAAGGTTTTAATAATTTATACCCGGGTTGGAGGCTCTATAATCCTATACACCTATTCCTAATTTTGGTTGGTTTAAAAGTAGGAAATATGCAGAGAGATTCCCTGCGAACCTTGCACTTTCAAAGGAGAATATTTATACTTATAAAGTTATAATAAGAGTTGAAAAGGGCGTGTGATCGATGTCGATTGAACCCGCTGATCAAATACCTGTTAGGGTGACGGTTAAGACGGCTATTTATAGTGGCAGTGAGAAGGAGACTTTTGAATTGACCACTTTTGGCCGATACTATAAAAAAGCGAGCAGCTCGTACCTCCAGTATGATGAAGTGATGGAGGAAGGGGATGTTCATACGACTGTGAAAATATCGGGAAATGAAGTACTGATTTTGCGGAGCGGTGCGATTAAGATGAGGCTTCATTTTCTGCTGAATAAAAAGACTCCTGGCAATTATAAGACGCCGTATGGTGTGCTGGAAACCTCGGCGCTCACAAAACGGCTTGATACTGATTTTAATGAAGAAAAGCTGGAGGGCCATGTGGATTTGCTGTATGATTTGGCCATTCAGGGCTCGAATGCAGGTACATACCATATGACGATTAATTATAAGGAGGAAGCCAAATGAATATAGTTGAACAGGTTCAATTGAAGCTGAAGGAAGAAATCAAGCAGGCTGCCATCAAGGCTAATCTTGCGGAGGAAGCGCAAATTCCTTCTGTCGTGCTTGAAACACCAAAGGAAAAGGCACATGGGGATTACTCTACGAATATGGCGATGCAGCTTGCGCGTGTTGCAAAGAAGGCACCTCGTCAGATTGCAGAACTGTTGATCGAGAATTTTGATAAAAGCAAGGCATCCATTGAAAAAATTGAAATCGCGGGGCCAGGCTTCATCAATTTTTACATGGATAACAGTTATTTGACCGATTTGATTCCGGCGATCCTTGAAGCTGGCGACAACTACGGGGAATCCAAGGTTGGCAATGGCCAGAAAATCCAGGTCGAGTTCGTTTCAGCTAACCCGACTGGTGACCTGCATCTTGGACATGCACGCGGCGCTGCAGTAGGCGACTCATTGTGCAATGTGCTTTCAAAAGCTGGTTACGATGTTTCACGCGAGTATTACATCAACGATGCCGGCAATCAGATCAACAATCTTGCGTTGTCTGTTGAAGCTCGTTACTTCCAGGCGCTTGGCATGGATAAGCCTATGCCTGAGGATGGCTATCACGGTGAGGACATTATTGGAATCGGCAAGAAGCTTGCTGAGGAATTTGGCGACAAGTATGTCAATGTTCCTGACCAGGAGCGTTTTGATACATTCCGTGAATACGGCCTGAAATATGAAATGGCAAAACTGAAGCAGGACCTTGAGAACTTCCGCGTGAAATTTGATGTGTGGTATTCAGAAACTTCGCTTTACCATGATGGAAAAATAGATGTAGCATTGGATGCTCTTCGTGTCAATGGCCATATTTATGAGGAGGACGGTGCAACATGGTTCCGTTCGACTGAGCTTGGCGATGACAAGGACCGCGTGCTGATCAAGCAGGATGGCTCTTACACATACTTGACTCCTGATATTGCTTACCATAAGAACAAGCTTGAACGCGGCTTTGAAAAATTGATCAACATCTGGGGAGCAGACCACCACGGCTATATCCCTCGTATGAAGGCGGCAATCCAGGCGCTTGGTTACGAGCGCGATACGCTTGAAGTTGAAATCATCCAGCTTGTTCACCTTTATAAAAACGGCGAGAAAATGAAGATGAGCAAGCGTACTGGTAAGGCTGTTACGATGCGTGATCTGATTGAAGAGGTAGGTCTTGATGCAGTTCGTTACTTCTTCGCGATGAGAAGTGCGGATACGCATATGGACTTTGACCTTGATCTGGCCGTTTCCCAGTCGAATGAAAACCCAGTATTCTACGCGCAGTATGCACACGCACGTATTTCAAGCATCCTGCGTTCAGCTGAAGAACAGGGCTTCACAGTCGGAAAAGATGCAGATTTCAAATTGATTGAAGCCGAGAAGGAAATGGACCTGCTGAAAAAGATTGGCGAATTCCCTCTTGCGGTTGCAGAGGCAGCTCAAAAACGCATGCCGCACCGCATCAGCAACTATATTTTCGAACTTGCATCAGTGTTCCACAGCTTCTACAATGCTGAAAAAGTATTGGATATGGACAACAAAGAAAGAACACAGGCTCGCCTGTCCCTGATCAAGAGTGCCCAAATCACGTTGAAAAATGCACTGGCTTTGATTGGTGTATCTGCACCTGAAAAAATGTAAAATCTCATCTTTACTCATAAAAAACGCGCGAGTTCCCAGCTGGACTCGCGCATTTTTATAACCAAATTGTTTAGTGATATATCATGATAAGGAATTTAAATTATAGTTCAATTCCCTTTTTTAATCCCGAGTCTGCATTATTATCAGCAGCTGGCTTTAAGACTAACTTTGAATAGATAGATACAAATATGAGGAAAATCGCCATCGTTAAAATGTAAGTCCAGTCAGTTGTATGGTCAATAATAATTAAATCACTCATATTTCCAATTTGACTTTTGAAAAGTGAAATTGTGTTCCAACCCCAGTGACATCCTATTGTAAACCAAAGGGAGCCAGTTACTGCAAAAGGAATCGCGTAGGTTAACCCCATTAATAAAAGCATGATCCATTGAGTATAGCCATCATCGATTCTCCAAATGTGATTAAGCACATAAATAACGGATGAGATTCCCACTAATGTTGCGGATGAAAGTTTTCTTGGAAGGTACTTAAAAACATAACCACGCGTTAAGATATCTTCACTTGCAGAGGAAAGAAAGGTAAGTAGAATTATTCCTAGTAAAGGAAGGATCATTTGTTTGATGGAGAAAAAGCCATCAAAATAAATTTTGCCTGAAATTACAGATACAATAACGCTTCCTCCATAAAATAATACGCCTAATAAATAACCTGTAATCAAATACCTAGAAGCATTTTTATTTCTTTGCAGACCAAAGGCAGATATTCCTTTTTCCCCAAGTGATTTTGCAACTATTTGTGCGACTATAAAAAATAATAGAAAACTACACAAGATAAAAATAGGATTAGTGCCTATTATTTCTGAGGTGTGATATGCAGCAAATAAAATAATAAAGCCCAGAAATGTTTTGAGTTTCATAAAAATACCCACTTTATTGAATTTTAATTTTTTTTATTTACCTGTTGATTTAGGCTGCAGGCTTTCAGCGGGATACTGCCCCTGCAGCAGACTAAGTAAATAATTGTAATTTTAGCATATTCTTCCTGTCGACGCGTGAAAAAGCAGTGCGATTTCGTATTTATATACGAATCACACTGCTTATATAGTTGTTTTTATTCACTTTTGATTTTGCTGCTATAAAAAAGAAACAGTTTTGGTTAGCAGTCATTTAGATTATTTCCACTCCAAAACAGCCCCGCCAATCCGCTTCACACCGCGGATTTTTGCCAAATCCTCAACCAAAGCGAGCGCAGCCTTATCCTTCGTTTTCGCTTCAATCATGAAATCGACGTCCTGGCCGATGCTGCGCAAAATAGCAATCAAAGGCAGGATGAAATCAGGATCAACGTAATCCGCATGTGAACGGTACGCTTTCTCCGATTTAGGAGAGGAGATATGGATTTTTGGCTTCAAGCCTGTCCGAGACCATGTCTCAAAGCCAACAGGCAGAATATTCTCGAGAGTTTCTTCACAGAGGTTCGCCATATGATGGTGATAATCAAACATGAACGGCACATCTTCCTTCACGCAGGCGGCGAGTGTTTCTTCTGCATTATACGTTTTGTCGTCATTCTCCAGTGTGGTGATTTTCTTTATATGAGCAGGGAGCTTCGCGAAGTTTTCATGGAACCGCAAAATGGTTTCTTCCTTGTTCCCATAGGCTCCGCCAATATGGATATTGATGATTGCCTCGTTTTCCAGTCCCATCGCTTTTAGCATTCCATAATGATATTCCATGTCCAGAACTGCATTTGCTGTCACTTCCTCCCGAGGCGAGGTGAAAAGCGTGAACTGATTCGGATGGAAGCTTGTCCTTATTCCGTGCTTTTTCACAAGGTCTCCGATTTCCAGCCACTTATCGCGGAAAGGCGTAACATAATCCCAGTTCACTTCTGGATGCGTCGCCAGCGGGGCAATCGAGCTTGAGAACCGGTAAAGCGGGATATCGTGAGCGATATTGTAATGGATCATTCTTTCTGTGTTTAACAGGTTTTGGTACGTCACGGAAAGCAGCTTGTCATGACGCTCCTCCTTGGCCAGCTGTCCGTAACGCGCAAACGTCAATGCCTTCGACGGGGAAGCATCCCATAAACTGATGGCAGTAGAGACATATCCAAGCCGAATAATCATAATGAAACTCCTTCATTGACCGCAGCAACAACGTTTGGCTTCGGTTATTTTTTGAATTGCTTAAAAAGGCTGTTTTTAAATGAATAGTTGGAAAGCCAAATAAACGAAAACAGCCTTATAAAAAGTAAGAAATCGTCCGTGCAGCCTTTTCCTTCACGGAAAGGAGCATGTTAACCCGATTCAGTTCCTGAAGTGTCGCCTTTTGGGAATTTAAAATATCCTCTGTAATGATATGATTCATTTTTTTAATAAAAACGGGATCATGAATCAAACAGTTCAATTCATAATTAAGGAACATGCTTCTTTTATCAAAATTTGCCGTTCCTGCGTCACAAACTTGATCATCGATAATAATGACTTTTGCATGGTAAAAGCCTTTTAAATATTGGTATACATCTGCTCCTTCCTTGATTAGCGTCCTTAAATAAGGAAGGGAGGCTTCTTTTACTAGAATATGATCTGCTTTGTGAGGGACGAGAATCGTGACAGCGACACCTTTTTTTAGTGCATCCAGTAAAAGATTAAAAATTCTCTTACTTGGAATGAAATAAGGGGTGCCAATGAAAATCGATTTTTCAGACTCGGTGATCAGATTTGCAATAAGTTCCTCGAGCAGAATTCCTTCAGTAGGCACCAGCCGTTGACGGATTGACCCTTTTTCCAAAGGCGGAAAATAAGCCTTGTCATGCAGGAGATTTACCTTAGCAGCTGCGCGCCAATCCTCGAGAAATTCTTTTTGCAGGTCCATGACTCCTTCGCCAGTCATTTTTAAATGGTAGTCCCGCCATGGTGACAGCTTTGGATCCTGATCATAATATTCCTTGCCGATATTAAAGCCCCCAAGATAACTGAGACGTCCGTCAATGACAGTAATTTTACGATGGTTCCGCACTTGCGTAGAGTAAAAAAGGAATGGGAATTTCGGTGTTTGCGAAAAAGCGAATTCTACACCAGCATCCTTCAAGGATTGGATCGATTTACGCTTCAATCCGCTGCCAACCCAGTCGACTAGCAGGCGGACTTCAACTCCTTCTTTAGCTTTTTCTTTTAAAATTGAAAGAAACTCCTGGCTTATTTTATCATCCTGAACAATGTAAAACAGAATATGAATGTGCTGTTTTGCTTTTTTTATTTCTGCAAAAAGGTCATGGAACAATTCAGGACCTTTTGCAAAAATAGCGAGATCACTATTCCTCATAGGTAAAACTTTTTTATTTACGTTCGACAGATGCTTTTTTCTTCCGAGCATGAAGTCTGCATACAACCACAAGGCAAGCCCTGCTACTATCCCGAGTACAATCCATCCAATTTCCATAGCGATCCGGCTCCCTTTACAGTATTTATTTTATCTTTGCCGAAATCGCATGTTATATGTTATGTTCCTGTAAAAGAGGGAGAATAAACAATTTTCAGAAATGAAAGGAAATAAGTTGACTGAATGCTCATTCATTATATAATGGTATTAAAGATAAATTCAGAAAATTGGTTTGTTTAGAAATTTTCATCCAACAAAATAGCATCGAAAGGGGTAAACGATTTTATGAACGGTCTGCTTTGGATCAATCTTATCGCGTTCTTGCTTGTAACCGCTTACGCAGTCAGTTTGTTCGTTTATGTGGTCAAAACGAGAATTGAATACATCAAGCTCGGCAAAAAGTCGGAGTTTGATGATGATGTAAAAGAACGTGTAAGAAGAATCTGGGTACATGTATTTGGCCAGAAAAGACTTTTGAAAGACAAAAAAAGCGGTATTATCCACGTTATGTTTTTTTATGGATTCATTCTTGTCCAGTTCGGGGCAATTGATTTTATTTGGAAGGGCTTGAACCCAGGCTCTCATCTGCCGCTTGGACCTCTGTATCCAGGCTTCACGTTTTTCCAGGAAATCGTGACATTGACGATCCTTGTTGCAGTCGTATGGGCATTTTACCGCCGTTATGTTGAAAAGCTTGTCCGTTTGAAGCGCGGCTTTAAAAACGGTCTTGTTCTATTGTTTATCGGCGGATTGATGCTTTCTGTGCTTCTTGGCAATGGGATGGGCATGATCTGGCATGGGCATGAAGGCACATGGACAGAGCCAGTTGCTTCACTGATTGCAACCGCATTCAGGGGAATTCCTGAGGCGGCAGCCATCACGGTTTTCTATATCGCATGGTGGATTCACTTGCTGTTCCTGCTAGCATTCCTCGTGTACGTGCCGCAATCGAAGCACGCGCACTTACTCGCAGGTCCTGCCAATGTGTATTTGACTAAGGTCGATTCTCCAGGAAAGATTAAAAAGATTGATTTTGAAGACGAGACTCAGGAAACTTTCGGTGCCGGTAAAATCACCGATTTCAATTATGAACAAATGATCGATTTCTATGCCTGCGTTGAATGCGGCCGCTGTACGAATATGTGTCCGGCAACTGGCACAGGCAAAATGCTGTCACCAATGGATTTGATCGTCAAGCTCCGTGACCATTTAACACTGCACGGTGCTGCTGTCACTTCCAAGCAGCCATGGGTGCCAACTTTTGCTTTTTCAAACACCAAGGGCAATCAGATTGCATTGGCAGCTGCTGGCCAGGGGGCAAATGAAGCTGCTGCAGGTCTTGCCTACAGCCCAAGCATGATTGGGGATGTCATCACAGAAGAGGAAATCTGGGCTTGTACGACATGCCGTAACTGTGAAGACCAATGTCCAGTTATGAATGAGCATGTTGACAAGATCATCGACCTTCGTCGTTACCTTGTATTAACAGAAGGCAAAATGGATGGTGACGCACAGCGTGCAATGACGAATATCGAGCGCCAGGGCAACCCTTGGGGCTTGAACCGCAAGGAAAAAGAAGACTGGCGCGAGCTTCGCGACGATGTCGTTGTTCCAACGGTAAAAGAATTGAAAAAAGCGGACGAAGAGTTTGAATACTTATTCTGGGTTGGCGCGATGGGTTCCTATGACAATCGCAGCCAAAAGATCGCCCTATCATTCGCTAAGCTTCTGAACGAAGCAGGCGTTAAGTTTGCGATCCTTGGAAACAAGGAAAAGAACTCCGGCGATACACCGCGCCGCCTTGGCAATGAGTTCTTATTCCAGGAGCTTGCGACAAAAAATATCGAAGAATTTGAAAAAAATGAAGTGAAGAAAATCGTTACGATTGACCCTCACGCATACAATATCTTTAAGAATGAATATCCTGACTTCGGGCTTGAGGCGGAAGTTTATCATCATACAGAACTTCTTGCACAGTTAGTGAAGGAAGGAAGACTTGTTCCGAAGCATGCATTGAATGAGACCATTACTTTCCATGATTCTTGCTACCTTGGAAGATACAATGAGGTCTATGACGCACCTCGTGATATTTTAAAGGCAATTCCTGGGGTAACTTTGAAGGAAATGGAACGAAACCGCGATACTGCAATGTGCTGCGGCGCCGGTGGCGGCTTGATGTGGATGGAAGAAGAAACAGGGCACAGGATCAACGTTGCCCGTACAGAACAGGCATTATCAGTGAATCCTTCCGTCATCAGCTCCGGATGTCCATACTGCTTAACGATGCTTTCAGATGGAACGAAGGCAAAGGAAGTAGAAGAAAACGTCGATACTTTGGACGTAGCAGAGCTGCTTGAAAAATCAGTTTTTGGAGAACTAAAACCACTCGTATCATAAGATGAATCAATACTAACACCTAAATAGTAGAAGTTGACTCACATGAAAAATTCGATGAATCTGTTTGAATTTTTAGCAAAGTGTTTCAATTTCTACTATTTTTAAAGTAAAATGAATAGTATGATAAAGCGCTTACATCTTTGGATGCCGAATCGGCAAATCAACCTCTTAGAAATTCTTCAATTTTTACATTTCATTTAAAAGTTTATTTTTTTAGCTAGTTATCGAGCGAGCGTTCAGTCATCATCAAGCTTCGTGGATATGGACTTACTTTTTTCACTAATTAATAGATTAGCAGGGGAGAGATGATCATGGGTAAAACAGTCATTTTAGCAGGGGCAAGAACACCTTTCGGCAAGCTTGGGGGAGCGCTGAGCGGTTTTACTGCAGGCCAGCTTGGCGGTATCGCAGTAAAAGAAGCGCTGGCACGCGCAGGTGTTACTCCTGAGGAAGTAGGCGAGGTCATTCTTGGAACTGTGCTTCAGGGAGGGCAGGGGCAGCTTCCTTCACGACAGGCAGCGAGAGAAGCAGGTCTCCCTTGGGAAGTGAAGACGGAAACGGTCAATAAGGTATGTGCTTCTGGTATGCGCAGCTTGACGATTGGCGACCAGATCATCCGTGCAGGAGACGAGGAAGTCATTGTCGCAGGCGGAATGGAATCGATGAGCAACGCACCGTACCTTCTGCCAAAGGCGCGCTGGGGATTAAGAATGGGCGATGGCCAGGTGAAGGACTTGATGATTCACGATGGCTTGACTTGCAGCTTCAAAGGCGTGCATATGGGCACATACGGTAACGAAGTCGCAAAAGAATTGGAAATCAGCCGCGAGGAGCAGGACGAGTGGGCATACCGCAGCCATCAAAGGGCAATTGAAGCAATTGAAGCAGGAAAGTTTGCTGAAGAAATTGTTCCTGTTGAAGTGCCACAGCGAAAAGGCAATCCGGTTCTTGTCGAGCATGATGAATCGCCAAGGAAGGATACTTCACTGGAAAAGCTTGCGAAGCTGGGATCCGTATTCAATTCGGATGGTACGATCACGGCCGGCAATGCACCAGGAGTCAATGACGGTGCGGCGGCCCTCGTGCTGATGAGTGAAGAGCGTGCCCAGCGTGAAGGCAAAACACCACAGGCAGTCATTCTTGGTCATGCAGCGATTGCGACTGAAGCGAAGGATTTCCCGAAGACTCCTGGATTGGTGATTAACGAGCTGTTGAAAAAAACAGGGAAATCCCTTGAGGAAATTGATCTTTTTGAAATCAATGAAGCCTTTGCAGCGGTTGCTTTAACGAGCGGACGCATCGCGAACCTTGATCCTGAGAAGGTCAATGTGAACGGTGGTGCGGTTGCGCTTGGACACCCGATTGGAGCGAGTGGGGCGCGCATCATCCTTACCTTGATGCATGAACTGAAGCGCCGCGGTGGCGGGGTCGGCATTGCGGCGATCTGCAGCGGTGGTGGCCAGGGAGACGCGGTGATGATCGAGGTTCCTAATCAATAGGCTTCTGGATTAATAATTGGATTTGGAATGGTGATTGGGAGGGCAGTTTGATACTGTCCTCCGTTGATATGAATTTTATCTGAAGCAGGGGGAGAAACGATGAGTGTTCAAACAATTATGGTAATCGGTGCAGGCCAAATGGGTTCAGGGATTGCCCAGGTATGCGCGCAGGCAGGATACAGCGTGTTATTGAATGATCTTAAAGCTGAATTCGTCGAACGAGGATTGACTGGAATCAAGAAGAACCTTAACCGCCAGGTCGAGAAAGGCCGGATGACTGGTGACCAACTGGATGAGATTGTTGGCAGAATTACTTCTTCACATGACTTACAGGATGCTGGAAAAGTCGACCTTGTCATTGAAGCGGCAGTGGAAAACATGGACATCAAGGCAAAGATATTCGCCCAGCTGGATGAAATTGCTCCAGCACATGCGATTCTTGCTTCTAATACTTCATCCTTGCCGATTACGGAAATCGCCGCGGCTACTAAACGTCCGGAGAAAGTGATCGGCATGCACTTCATGAACCCGGTTCCGGTGATGAAGCTGGTTGAAATCATCCGTGGACTTGCAACTGCTGATGAAGTCTATCAAACAATCGAGGACATTACGAAAACGTTGGAAAAGGTGCCTGTAGAGGTAAATGATTTTCCTGGCTTCGTATCAAACCGCATCCTGATGCCGATGATCAATGAAGCAATCTACACGTTGTATGAAGGCGTTGCAACGAAGGAAGCGATCGATGAAGTCATGAAGCTCGGCATGAACCATCCAATGGGCCCGCTGACGCTGGCAGATTTCATCGGCCTCGACACATGCCTCTACATCATGGAAACACTGCACGAAGGCTTCGGCGACGACAAGTACCGCCCATGCCCGCTGCTAAGAAAATACGTAAAAGCAGGCTGGCTAGGAAAAAAATCAGGGCGCGGCTTCTACACATACCAATAAATCACATTAACACATTAAAGCACTGGGGGTCAGACCCCCGATGCGGTGATGCGGTGAAGTGCTGGGGGTCAGACCCCCGGGGCTTTAAAGCGCTAAAGGAGGTTGGAGTATGAATCTTAGGTTTACGGAAGAGCAGGATATGATGCGGAAGATGGTGCGTGATTTTGCTCAGAGTGAGATTGCGCCGTTTGTTGAGAAGATGGAGGAAGGCGAGTTCCCTAAGGAGATCTTAAAGAAGATGGGCGAACTTGGATTGATGGGGATTCCGGTTCCTGAGCAGTACAGCGGCTCGGAGATGGACTTTATCTCATATATCATCGCCATCCATGAAATTTCGAAGGTGAGCGCGACGGTTGGTGTCATCCTGTCTGTCCATACATCAGTAGGCACGAACCCGATTTTATATTTTGGAACAGAAGAGCAAAAGCAGAAATACGTACCAAAGCTAGCTGCTGGTGAATACCTTGGGGCATTCTGCCTCACAGAACCGAGCGCTGGTTCGGATGCGGCAAGCCTGAAAACGCGAGCGATAAAGAAGGATGGCCATTATGTATTGAACGGCTCGAAGGTGTTCATTACGAATGGCGGCGAAGCAGATGTTTATATTGTCTTTGCTAACACAAATCCGGAAGCAGGTACAAAGGGTGTGTCGGCTTTTATCGTTGAAAAGGACACTCCGGGCTTCATCGTCGGCAAAGACGAGCACAAAATGGGGCTCTACGGTTCACGTACTGTCCAGCTTACATTTGAAGACATGATGGTACCTGAAGAAAACCTGCTTGGCCAGGAAGGTGAAGGCTTTAAAATCGCGATGAGTAACCTCGATTCCGGCCGGATCGGCATTGCTGCACAGGCGCTGGGAATTGCGGAAGCGGCATTAGAGGCAGCAACGGAATATGCAAAGGATAGACAGCAGTTCGGAAAACCAATCGCTGCTCAGCAGGGCATCGGCTTCAAGCTTGCCGATAGGGCTACATCCGTTGAAGCTGCAAAACTATTAATCTATCGCGCAGCCCAGCTTCGTTCAGAAGGGCAAAAATGTGGCCTGGAAGCATCGATGGCAAAGCTTTTTGCTTCGAGGACAGCTGTAGAAGTAGCAACAGAAGCGATCCAGGTATTCGGCGGCTATGGCTATACGAAAGAATATCCGGTTGAACGCTTTTTCCGTGACGCAAAAGTCACTGAAATTTACGAGGGCACGAGCGAAATCCAGAAAATTGTTATTAGCAAGCAGTTGTAATCGAAATGCTTAATTAAATATCTTATAGATTTATTTTCTTTTAAAAAAAGCTCTGTTAAAGCTGAATGTTGATTTTTAAACCTTGTTGATTGTAGTGGAAGGCGCGAAGACTCGCGCCAGCCACGCGGAAAGCGAAGCGCCTGGAACGAAAATCAACAGCCGTGTTTAACAAACCCCAAAAAATAGAGAAGATATCGAAACGGAGGAGTAACAAATGAACTTTAGATTATCCGAAGAACATGACATGATCAGAAAAATGGTCCGTGATTTTGCGAAGAATGAAGTGGCACCGACAGCTGCTGAGCGTGACGAGGAAGAACGCTTTGACCGTGAGATTTTTGACAAAATGGCTGAGCTTGGCCTTACTGGGATTCCTTGGCCTGAAGAGTACGGCGGAATTGGCAGTGACTATCTTGCTTACTGCATCGCTGTGGAAGAATTGTCCCGCGTGTGTGCATCTACAGGCGTAATGCTTTCAGCGCACACTTCACTTGCAGGCTGGCCGATTTTTAAATTCGGCAATGAAGAACAAAAGCAAAAATACTTGAGACCAATGGCGGAAGGCAAAAGCATTGGTGCCTACGGCCTTACTGAACCAGGAAGCGGTTCAGATGCAGGTGCAATGAGAACGACTGCTAAAGAAGACGGCGATCACTATGTGCTGAACGGATCTAAAATCTTCATCACAAACGGCGGCGTAGCTGACATTTATGTCGTTTTCGCTTTAACAGATCCATCAAGCAAGCATAAAGGAACAACTGCGTTCATCGTAGAAAGCAGTTTCCCAGGCTTCTCCGTCGGCAAGAAGGAGAAAAAGCTAGGAATTCGTTCATCTCCAACAACTGAGATCATTTTTGAAGACTGCCGCGTTCCAAAAGAAAACATCCTTGGTGAAGTCGGTGATGGCTTCAAAGTCGCGATGATGACACTTGATGGCGGACGTAACGGGATTGCAGCGCAGGCAGTTGGTATTGCGCAGGGCGCGCTTGATGCAGCGGTTGATTATGCAAAAGAGCGTCAGCAATTCGGCAAGCCTATTGCTGCTAACCAGGGAATCGGCTTCAAGCTCGCGGACATGGCTACATCCGTTGAAGCTGCAAGACTATTAACATACCAGGCTGCATGGCTGGAGTCTGAAGGTCTTCCATACGGCAAGGAATCTGCCATGTCCAAATTGTTTGCCGGCGACACTGCGATGAAGGTAACTACTGAAGCTGTCCAGGTATTCGGCGGTTATGGCTATACAAAGGATTATCCAGTGGAACGTTTTATGCGCGACGCGAAAATCACGCAGATTTACGAAGGAACACAGGAAATCCAGCGCCTGGTTATTTCACGTATGCTGACAAAATAAGGCCTTTGGAAAAATCGGAACAAGGCGGGTAGAGAAGTGATGAAAAAGCGAGAAGTGCAGGCATCGGTAAAAGATGAGCGCCTTGTGAAAAAGAGGCGCGACCAGATGATCAAAGGGGCCGTTACCCTTTTCAAGCAGAAGGGCTTTCACCGTACGACGACCAGGGAGATTGCCCGGGCTTCAGGCTTTAGCATCGGTACCCTTTATGAATATATCCGCACGAAGGAAGATGTCCTTTATCTAGTCTGCGACAGCATCTACGACGAGGTTCGTGACAGGCTTCAGGAAAACCTGGATACGAACCAGGGAACGCTTGAAAGTCTGAAGGTGGGAATCGCCAACTACTTCAAGGTAATGGATGACTTGCAGGACGAAGTGCTCGTCATGTACCAGGAAGTAAAATCGCTGACAAAGGATGCACTTCCGTATGTGCTGAAAAAAGAAATTGAAATGGTGGCCATGTTTGAAGACGTCATCCAGCGCTGCGTCGAAAATGGCGAGCTGGTTTTGGATGAAAAGCAGGTCAAAATCATTGCGCACGATATTTTTGTCCAGGGGCAAATGTGGGGATTCCGCCGCTGGGCACTGCAGAGGCTGTATACGCTTGAAGAATACACAGAACTGCAAACTGAACTGCTTTTCAGGGGGATAAAGGGATCGGAAATGAAATTAAGAACAGGGGGAGCAGAATGATTATGCCGGAAACGTATAAGCCAAAAAATCATATTCGCTTTGTGACAGCTTCAAGTTTATTTGACGGCCATGATGCCTCAATCAATATCATGAGAAGGATTCTTCAATCACTCGGTGCTGAGGTCATCCACCTCGGGCATAACCGTTCCGTAGAAGAGGTTGTGAATGCCGCTATCCAGGAGGATGCACAAGGGATTGCGATTTCTTCCTACCAGGGCGGGCACGTGGAATATTTTAAATACATGTATGATCTTTTAAAGGAAAAAGGTGCTGGCCACATCAGAATTTATGGCGGTGGCGGCGGTGTCATCATTCCTCGGGAAATAAAAGAGCTGCATGAATACGGGATCGCACGCATTTTTTCTCCGGAAGATGGCAGGAAGTATGGCCTTAATGGCATGATTGAGCAAATGATCAAAGAATGCGATTTCCCGACAGTGACTGCAGAAGGTGTCGAGGAAATCGAAAAGCTTGAGTCAGGTGACCCGAATGCTGTTGCGAAGCTGATTACGCTTGCAGAGCAGCAGGTAGGCACTGAAAAAGAAACAGCTGCGGCAGTGGAAAGCTTAATGGAAAAAGTGAAGACGATGACGAAATCCGTTCCTGTAGTTGGGATCACAGGTACTGGCGGCGCGGGAAAAAGCTCGTTGACAGATGAATTGATCAGACGCTTCATCAATGAAATTCCTGAAAAACGCGTAGCGATTTTATCCGTAGATCCGACAAAGCAAAAGACAGGCGGGGCGCTGCTTGGCGACCGAATCCGTATGAACGCGATTTTCTCTCCACGCGTTTATATGCGAAGCCTTGCGACAAGGAAATCAAAATCCGAGCTATCGCTTGCGATTAAAGATGCAATCGATGTTGTAAAAGCTGCGGGCTTTGACCTCGTTATCGTTGAAACAAGCGGCATCGGTCAGGGAGACGCAGAAATCACAGAAGTGTGTGATGTTTCAATGTATATCATGACAAGTGAATTCGGCGCACCTTCACAGCTTGAGAAAATCGATATGATCGATTACGCTGACTTAATTGTCATCAACAAATTCGAGCGCAAGGGCTCTGAGGATGCGAAGCGTCAGGTGCAGAAGCAGTACCAGCGCAGCCATCTGCTATGGGAAAAAGACCTGGATGAAATGCCTGTATACGGCACCATTGCAAGCCAGTTTAACGATCCAGGCACAAATGCTTTGTTTGCTAACCTTATCAATAAAATTAATGAAAAAGCGGGCACGAACTGGACGACAACTTTTTCAAAAAATGCAAAGGTTGAAAAGCAAAACATCATTATTCCAAACGACCGCCGTTATTACTTGAGAGAGATTTCTGAGACGGTCCGCGGCTACCATAAGCATGCTGCTGAACAGGCTGAGCTTGCACGCAGATTGTTCCAGATCGAAGGAACAATGGAAGCGGTAAAAGAAAGCGGGACATTCAGCGAAGTCCTTCAATCCCTTGAAGTATTGAAAGAAGAGCTTGTGAAAAAGCTGACTCCTGTATCAAAAAATATCATCGAAAACTGGGAAGCATTGAAGGAAAAGTATAGTGCTGATAAATTCGTGACGAAAATCCGTGACAAGGAAATAGTCACTGAATTGAAGACGAAGAGCCTGTCTGGCCTGATGATTCCAAAGGTAGCATTGCCAAAATACAAGGATTATGGCGAGATTTTACGCTGGGTATATCTTGAGAATGTACCGGGCAGCTTCCCTTATACAGCAGGAGTGTTCCCGTTCAAGCGAGAAGGCGAGGATCCAAAGCGCCAGTTCGCTGGGGAAGGAACGCCGGAAAGAACGAACCGCCGTTTTCATTACTTGTCCAAAGATGACAATGCAAAGCGCTTAAGCACAGCCTTTGATTCCGTAACCCTGTACGGGGAAGATCCGGATTACCGACCTGATATTTACGGTAAGGTTGGCGAGAGCGGCGTTAGCGTATGTACGCTTGATGACATGAAGAAGCTGTATGCAGGCTTTGACCTTTGCCATCCATCCACATCCGTTTCGATGACAATCAACGGTCCTGCTCCGATCATTTTAGCAATGTTCATGAACACTGCGATTGAACAGCAGGTTGAAAAGAAGGCAGCCGAGCTTGGCCGCACGCTTAATGATGAAGAGTTTGGCCAGATTAAGGAAATGACGCTGCAAACGGTCCGCGGCACGGTGCAGGCTGATATTTTAAAAGAAGACCAGGGACAAAACACGTGCATATTCTCCACTGAATTCGCATTGCGGATGATGGGCGATATCCAGCAGTATTTTATCGATGAGAAGGTGCGCAACTACTATTCTGTTTCGATTTCTGGCTACCATATAGCAGAAGCAGGGGCGAACCCGATTTCCCAGTTGGCATTCACGCTGTCGAATGGCTTCACATATGTTGAGTACTATTTGAGCAGAGGAATGAAGATCGATGACTTTGCACCAAACTTGAGCTTCTTCTTCTCGAATGGCCTTGACCCAGAGTATTCTGTGATTGGCCGTGTTGCCCGACGCATTTGGGCAACTGTTATGAAAAATAAGTACGGTGCAAATGAACGCAGCCAAAAGCTGAAGTACCATATCCAGACTTCAGGCCGTTCGCTGCACGCACAGGAGATCGACTTCAACGATATCCGGACAACGCTTCAGGCATTGATGGCGCTGCATGATAACTGCAACTCGCTTCATACAAATGCGTATGACGAGGCAATCACGACACCTACAGAGGAATCAGTGCGCAGAGCGATGGCGATCCAAATGATTATCACAAAGGAGCATGGATTGACGAAAAACGAAAATCCACTGCAGGGTGCATTCGTCATTGAAGAGTTAACTGATTTGGTAGAGGAAGCAGTGCTTCAGGAGTTCGAACGGATCAATGACCGCGGCGGCGTGCTTGGCGCAATGGAAACACAGTACCAGCGCGGAAAAATCCAGGATGAATCCATGCATTATGAAATGAAGAAGCATTCTGGAGAACTGCCGATTATCGGTGTGAACACTTACCTGAATCCGAATCCTCCATCTGAGGAAGAAGTCGACAACATGGAGCTTGCAAGAGCGACGACTGAAGAAAAAGAAACACAGATCCGCAATCTTGAAGCATTCAAGGGTATGAACAAGGATCATTCAGAAGAAGCACTTAAACGCCTGAAGGAAGCGGCAGTAAGCGGAGGCAATATTTTTGCTGAGCTGATGGAGACGGTGAAATTTGCAAGTCTTGGCCAAATCACAAGAGCACTCTATGAAGTAGGCGGCCAGTTCCGCAGGAATATGTAAAAATTTAAAACGCATTCAATGTTTAAAAAAAGGGCAGTTTGTGAATAAAGGTAGGACACAACTAGAAAAATATGACACAATTACAGGATGGCTTGTAGGCTTACTATAAGCCATTCCTGCATTTCTATATGTTACGTCGATTGCAGAAAAACGATTTTATAAAACTTTTACATACATTTTTCCATCATATCTTATATAATCTAACTATAGGCTCATTTCGAAGACGAAATCAGAGCAAAAAGCAACTCAACTAGAGTTGGTACATACGACCTAGTGCAGGATGTGAATGAATTGAGATTGGTATTGCTTACAGCAGGAGCAGCTACAGCAGCTGCAGCCACATACTATCTATATCAGCGTCAGCTCGGTGCCATACCTTTTTTTCTTCTCTCAATCTTTTTCTTTTACCTGGCTTATACCCAGCTATTGAAAAAAAAGAAGAACCAGCGTACCCTTCATCAAGAGGCTGGGATAGAAAGCGAAAAAAGCGATAGAAACGACAGATTAAACTAGCATAAAGGTTTGTAATTTGTTTATAATGTAGAATATGCATTCTGGGATAATTTCCTTGTTATCGGACGCAAGGCCGGGTAAGGCCTGGAATAGAGAAAGGAAGTGCGAAGGTTGAGTCTAAAACAATACTCAAAAGAAGAGCTTCAAGAAATGTCTTTGATTGAAGCTGCATTCGAATTATTAAAAGAGAAGAAGCAAGCCGTTACATTCAAAGAATTAATGGATGAAATTACTAAGGTACTTGAACTGAGCGAAGCAGATGTTACTGAAAAAATGGTTCAGTTCTATACAGATTTAAACATAGATGGCCGATTCATGTCACAGGGAGAATCCCGTTGGGGACTGCGTGTTTGGTACCCTGTTGACCAAATGGAAGAGGACAATGTCACTACAGTTAAGCCTAAGAAGAAGAAGTCGAAGAAAGCAGTTGATGAGGATGATCTCGACGACTTCGACGAAATCGATGAGGAAGAACTTGACTACGATGATGTCGACGAATTCGATGACGAAGATGAAGACGATGATTTACTTGACGACGATGATGATGATGACGACATTGACGATGAAATCGAAGACACTGAAGACTTCGACGATGACGATGAATTACTGGACGACGAAGAAGAAGAAGAAGATCTTCCTCTTGAAGATGAAGATTTAGAGGATGACGAAGATCTGTAATTCACGGCTTGACTTTTAGTATGACCGGCTGTAGAATACTTTTTGGGCTCCTTAAAAAAGGACGATTATTTAAAACAGCGACAAAACGCTCCCCATACTTTGTATGCGGGGCGTTTTTTTTATTTTCCCCGGAGAATAGGCTCATGGACGGAAAATAGCATTAAATGAGCCACATCGTAAGAGTAAAAAATTTATTAATAAATCAATTAAACAGGTGCATATTGTACAAACTGTTTGATGAGGGGGATTACATTATGGCAAAGTATATTTTTGTTACAGGCGGCGTAGTTTCGTCACTTGGAAAAGGAATCACAGCAGCATCCCTTGGCAGATTGCTGAAAAATAGGGGCATGAACGTGACAATCCAGAAATTCGATCCATACATTAACGTGGATCCAGGGACAATGAGCCCTTATCAGCATGGTGAAGTATTCGTTACAGACGATGGTGCTGAAACGGATTTGGACCTTGGCCACTATGAGCGTTTCATTGATATCAATCTGAATAAATATTCCAACGTAACAACTGGAAAAATTTACTCAACGGTTCTTAAAAAGGAACGCCGCGGCGATTACCTTGGCGGAACAGTTCAGGTTATTCCGCACATCACAAATGAAATCAAGGACCGCGTTTTCCGCGCCGGTAAAGAAACAGGTGCAGATGTGGTTATCACAGAAATTGGCGGTACTGTAGGGGACATCGAATCATTGCCGTTCCTTGAAGCAATCCGCCAGATTAAAAATGATGTTGGCCGCGACAATGTCATGTACGTCCACTGTACATTGGTACCTTACATCAAGGCTGCCGGCGAAATGAAAACAAAACCGACTCAGCACAGCGTAAAAGAATTGCGCAGTCTTGGCATTCAGCCAAACATCATCGTTCTTCGTACAGAAATGCCGATTTCACAGGATATGAAAGATAAGATCGCTCTTTTCTGTGACATCGATAAGGACGCTGTTATTGAAGCAGCTGATGCGGATACTCTTTACTCTATCCCATTGGCACTGCAGGAACAGAAGATGGACCAGCTTGTATGCGACCACTTCAAGCTTGATTGCGGTCAAGCCGATATGACAGAGTGGAACGCGCTTGTTGAGAAAGTGACAAACCTTTCTGGTAAAACAAGAATCGCTCTTGTAGGTAAATATGTTGAGCTTCAAGATGCGTACATTTCTGTTGTTGAATCATTAAAGCATGCTGGCTATGCATTTGACAGCGATATTGAAATCAAATGGGTTAACTCTGAAGAAGTAACAGCTGAAAATGTCGTTGAACTGCTTAACGATGTGGACGGAATCCTTGTCCCTGGCGGCTTCGGCGATCGCGGGATCGAAGGAAAAATCCTTGCTACGCAATACGCACGCGAGAACAAAGTTCCATTCTTCGGAATCTGCCTTGGCATGCAGCTAGCATCAGTTGAATTTGCCCGTAATGTTCTTGGGCTTAAGGATGCTCACTCTGCAGAAATCATGCCAAGCACGCCATATCCAATCATCGACCTTCTTCCTGAGCAGAAGGATATCGAAGACCTTGGCGGAACACTACGCCTTGGATTATATCCATGTAAGCTTGATGAAGATACAAAGGCATACGCTGCTTACCAGGATGAAGTCATTTATGAGCGCCACCGCCATCGTTACGAGTTCAACAATGAATATCGTCAGGCAATGGAAAAAGCAGGCTTCCTATTCTCTGGTACAAGCCCAGACGGCCGCCTCGTTGAGATCATCGAGTTAAAAGATCACCCATGGTTCCTGGCGTCCCAATTCCACCCGGAATTCACATCAAGACCAACACGCCCGCAGCCATTATTCAGAGACTTTATTGAAGCTTCAATCAAATCTCGTCGATAAAATTCAAAAGCCGGTACAATATTCCTCAATGTGAGGGAACTGTACCGGCTTTTTTTGTTGCATTCGTTATACGAGGTAGTATGTCTGAATTCTTGTTGAAACCATTTCGATTTTGAGCTGAAAAGGCTAAAATCGGTTTTAATACCAGTTGCGGTGATGATAATACAAGTTGGTTTTAATTTAATACAAGTTGATCGATTTATCACCGGTTGGACATAGTTTTTCACCAGTTGAAACAATTATTTCACCAGTTGAACCCTTCACCAATAAAAAAGTAACTAGTACTCCTCCAATATCTCCTCAATCGTGAACTTCAAGCCGAAATAGACAAATAGTGCTGCAATGGAAGTAGGGTAGCCAACTCTATTGCCAGTATCATCCGGCAGCAAACCCTTTGTCATCCGCAAATCGATATGGACGTCTGCCAAGGTATCAAGCCCTTCTCCATCCGTTTCTCCGCGAACGGTGGAAATTGCCACAAACGGGATTCCTTTTTCCTGCAAATTGCGGGCGATCCCCAACGCTTCTGCATCATTCGCATAACGGCTTACGAGCAAGACGCGGTCTGCTGCTTCCAATTCAATTTCATTTGTTAAAATAGCGGCAGTTTGCAACGGTTCCTCTCCGTAAACCGCCTCAAGCCCGATCGCCTGCATTTCACGTGTTCCGTAAAGATAAATTTTACCCTGACCTGCAGCAGCCTGTGCCAGCAGGCGTGCGCCATCTTCAATGGAATACTCTTCTTTTTCCTGCAGTCTTTTAAATAATCCAGTTAACTGTGTCGAAAACATTTTTAACATAAAAGCACCTCCGTCTTTGCCAATATTGATTATATAGGACTACAATGAGAAGGTAAAAGGTCCTGTCGAAAAATAACTTTAAATATATGGCAGGAATTTCAATTATCTTAACGAAATATGTAATTGGGGATGAACCGAAGAGCGTTTCCTGGACCAACATCTAAAATAAAGACTATTTTCGCCAGCATTTTGCACAAGGCAATATTCGCAAACGAGTTGAAATTTGTCTAAAAGACTTATTAGGGGGAAAAGGCGGCATGAAAGAAAAAATACTTATTGTTGACGACCAGTTTGGCATCAGAATTCTACTTAATGAAGTGCTGCAAAAAGAAGGTTATCAAACATATCAGGCTGCAAATGGCGTCCAGGCTCTGGATATCGTTAAAAAGCATCCACCAGATCTTGTCCTATTGGATATGAAGATTCCTGGGATGGATGGAATTGAAATACTTAAGAGAATGAAGGTCATCGAGCCGGACATCCGTGTCATCATCATGACGGCATATGGGGAACTGGATATGATCCAGGAAGCAATGGACCTCGGAGCACTCACTCATTTTGCAAAGCCTTTTGATATCGATGATATCCGCGCAGCTGTGAAAAAATACTCGCAAACAGTTTCATAATAAATATCGGTCATTTGTGTAAGAGAAAAAACTTGCATTTATACATAGTGAAGTCCCTCTTGAATCTATCAAGATGGACTTTTTTATTTCATGGCTCAGTTAAAGCGATGCGCCTGGAACGACATCAACAGGCTTGTCTACAGATCTTATTTCATAAAAATGGAATTTTTCGATTTGAAACAATAGTTAACAGATTAATCAAATTATTGGCAGCGTTTGCTTTATAGCATTTTTATGACACTTGCAAAAACAAGGGTTGAACAATGGCATTTCTGCATTTCTTTTGGTATGATACATATGAATTCCACAGGATCAGATTCGTTTTGGCGAAACCTTTCTCGGGTACATAAACAATTGCAGAGAAGGAAAACCTTTAAAATGGTAGCAAAGTCAAAATGAAGATGATCATATCGAAGGAGGAAAAACAATGCCATTAGTTTCAATGACTGAAATGCTGAAAAAAGCGAATGCGGAAGGCTACGCTGTCGGGCAATTCAACTTAAATAACCTTGAGTTTACTCAAGCGATTCTTCAAGCTGCAGAAGCTGAGAAATCACCAGTTATCCTTGGTGTTTCCGAAGGTGCTGCACGTTACATGGGTGGCTTCAAAACGGTTGTGAAAATGGTAGAGGGTTTACTTGAGGACTATAAAGTCACAGTTCCTGTCGCAATTCACCTAGACCACGGTTCAAGCTTCGATAAATGTAAAGAAGCAATTGACGCTGGATTCACTTCTGTTATGATCGACGCTTCTCACGGTCCTTTCGAAGAGAACGTTGAAATTACATCAAAGGTTGTAGAATACGCTCACTCAAAAGGAGTTTCTGTTGAAGCTGAACTTGGAGTTGTTGGCGGTCAGGAAGATGACGTAGTTGCGGCTGGCGTTATCTATGCTGACCCTAAAGAGTGTGAAGAGCTAGTGAAGCGTACAGGCATTGATTGCCTTGCTCCTGCACTTGGTTCTGTTCACGGTCCTTACAAAGGTGAACCAAATCTTGGTTTCAAAGAAATGGAAGAAATCAACAAAACGGCTGGTGTACCATTAGTATTGCACGGCGGAACTGGAATTCCTACTAAAGATATCCAGAAGTCCATCTCTTTTGGAACAGCTAAAATCAACGTTAACACTGAAAACCAAATCGCTTCTGCTAAAGCAGTCCGTGAAACTCTTGCTGCTAAGCCGGAAGAGTACGATCCACGTAAATACCTTGGACCTGCTCGCGACGCGATCAAAGAAACGGTTATCGGCAAAATGCGCGAATTCGGTTCTTCTAACAAAGCGTAAAAGCAATAAATTCTGTTATAATTAAAACCGCCTTACTATAAGGCGGTTTTATTCCATTTTAATGTGATTGAAAATTTTGTCGACTGGAGGCGTTTACAAATGAAGTTTTTTATCGATACTGCCAATATGGAAGAAATTCGCGAGGCCTATGCACTGGGAATTCTATCAGGTGTAACCACGAATCCTTCCCTTGTAGCAAAGGAAAAGAATGTTACTTTTGAAGACCGCTTGAAGGAAATCACTGAGCTTGTGCCTGGTTCTGTAAGTGCAGAAGTAATCGCGCTTGATGCAGAAGGAATGATCAAAGAGGGCAAGGAGCTTGCAGCAATCGCTCCAAACATTACAGTTAAGGTCCCTATGACTTCAGAAGGCCTGAAGGCAGTTTCTGTTTTCTCAAAAGAGGGAATCAAAACAAACGTAACACTCGTTTTTAGTGCGAACCAAGCATTGCTTGCAGCAAGAGCAGGAGCTACATACGTTTCCCCATTCCTCGGAAGATTGGATGACATCGGCCACAATGGTCTTGACTTGATTTCAACGATCGCCGATATCTTCACAATCCACGGAATCGAAACGGAAATCATTGCCGCTTCCATCCGCCATCCACAGCACGTCACGGATGCAGCATTGCGAGGAGCGCACATCTCAACCGTTCCTTACAAAGTCATCCAGCAAATGTTCAATCACCCGCTAACAGACAAAGGAATCGAAGCCTTCTTAAAAGACTGGAATTCCCGAGGATAAGCCACCACTTTATCGCACTACCGCATCGGGGGTCAGACCCCCGATGGTTTAAAGCGTTAAAGGGTTTGATTCATGGTTTAGGAACTTTTACCCAATTTGAAGTTTTTTGCATTTTATTACATGATTTTGGGAATATCGTGTAAACTAGAGGAATAGAAAACTGCCGGAATCTGACTATATTTGTTGGAAAAATGTACCTCATAACTCCGGAGTAAATTTTAATTATAGACGAGCCTAAATCGGTCTTAGCTGACACATTGTTTGCTTCTCCAGCTTGACCTTGACATATCACGGCTTAGAAGGGAGTCAAAAATGGAAAAGCTTAAGATTGCAGGCGGTTATCCATTGAAAGGAACTGTTCGGATCAGCGGTGCCAAGAATAGTGCAGTAGCCTTGATCCCCGCGACGATTTTAGCAGAATCACCGGTTACCATTGAAGGTTTGCCGGATATTTCCGATGTTCATATGCTAAAAGATTTGATGGAGGAAATCGGCGGTTCAGTTGAGTTCGCGAACAATGAAATGACGGTTGACCCGTCTTCCATGATTTCCATGCCTTTGCCGAATGGAAAAGTGAAAAAGCTGCGAGCATCGTATTACCTGATGGGAGCAATGCTTGGTCGTTTCAAAAAGGCTGTCATTGGCCTTCCTGGCGGATGTCATTTGGGACCTAGGCCGATTGATCAGCATATAAAAGGTTTCGAAGCCCTTGGAGCAAGTGTCACGAATGAGCAGGGTGCCATTTACCTGCGAGCGGACGAGCTTCGTGGTGCAAGGATTTATTTAGATGTTGTCAGCGTAGGGGCAACAATCAATATCATGCTTGCAGCTGTACGTGCAAAGGGCCGTACCGTCATTGAAAATGCGGCGAAAGAGCCGGAAATTATTGATGTAGCGACATTGCTCACGAATATGGGAGCAAAGATCAAAGGTGCAGGTACAGATGTCATCCGTATCGATGGCGTAGACGAGCTGCATGGCTGCCGCCACACGATCATTCCTGACCGGATCGAGGCGGGCACATACCTGATTCTTGGTGCGGCTATCGGTGAAGGGGTGCTGATCGACAATGTCATTCCTCAGCACATTGAATCTCTCGTTGCGAAGCTGAAGGAAATGGGAGTTCAGATTGAGGCTAGTGATGAGCAAATTTTTGTTGGTCCAGCCGATAAATATAAACCAGTAGATATTAAGACCCTTGTTTATCCAGGTTTCCCCACCGATCTGCAACAGCCTTTTACTTCTTTGCTGACAAGAGCGGAGGGTTCGAGTGTTGTGACCGATACAATCTACGGTGCTCGCTTCAAGCATATCGATGAGCTTAGAAGAATGAACGCCAACATAAAAGTAGAGGGCAGATCGGCCATCATCAGTGGACCTGTTAAGCTTCAGGGAGCAAAGGTGAAAGCCAGCGACCTTCGCGCCGGCGCAGCCCTGGTCATTGCCGGTTTGATGGCTGAAGGTGTTACGGAAATCACTGGAGTCGACCATATCGACCGTGGCTATAGCCATATCGTAGAAAAGCTGAATGGCCTGGGTGCCACAATTTGGCGTGAAGATATGACGTCTGAAGAGCAAGAAGAGATAAAAAAATCATAAAAAGTATAGTACAATGGAGTTGTACAATACAAAAAGTAGTACTAATGCCTATCGAAAAGTGAAAAAGTATAGCATATTTGGCAGCTGTCGATCTCGCCACGTCCCGTGGTGAGATCGACGTCAGCTCTTCCGGTGCAAGTCCGGCAGGCTTAAGACGGGTCCTGATGAATTGACGGAGTCGTCTTTGTACCTGAGGACCCAGGTGCTGGAGCTAGACATTTTCAAGTGGGTATTAGCGCTTTTATGATTAGGGGAGGATCCGATGGAACGTAGCTTAACAATGGAGCTGGTCCGCGTAACCGAAGCAGCGGCGCTTGCTTCAGCCCGCTGGATGGGCCGTGGTAAAAAAGACGAGGCTGATGATGCTGCCACTTCAGCAATGAGAGATGTTTTTGATACGATTCCGATGAAAGGCACGGTCGTAATCGGAGAAGGGGAAATGGACGAAGCACCGATGCTGTATATCGGTGAAAAACTTGGGACAGGCTATGGCCCGCGTGTGGATGTAGCAGTTGATCCGCTGGAAGGAACGAATATTGTCGCATCAGGCGGCTGGAATGCACTGGCTGTATTAGCGGTAGCAGATAACGGCAACTTGCTGCACGCACCGGACATGTATATGGATAAGCTTGCGGTTGGACCCGAAGCAGTAGGAATGGTTGATATCAATGCTTCCGTTCTTGATAACCTGAAGGCAGTCGCAAAAGCGAAAAATAAAGACATTGAAGATGTCGTGGCAACTGTGTTAAATCGTCCTCGCCATGAGCATATCATTGCACAGTTACGCGAAGCAGGTGCAAGGATCAAGCTGATTAATGATGGCGATGTTGCCGGCGCGATTAATACGGCGTTTGATGCTACAGGCGTTGACATCCTTTTTGGTTCAGGCGGCGCACCTGAAGGCGTTATTGCTGCAGTAGCACTGAAAAGCCTCGGCGGAGAAATCCAGGGGAAATTGCTTCCTCAAAATGATGCAGAATTAGAACGCTGCAAAAAGATGGGCATCGATGTGAATAAAATTCTTCTCATGGAAGACTTTGTTCGCGGAGATGACGCAATTTTCGCAGCAACTGGCGTTACAGACGGTGAATTACTGAAGGGCGTTCAATTCAAAGGCTCTTACGGTTCAACACATTCCGTAGTAATGCGTGCAAAATCAGGTACGGTTCGTTTTATTGAAGGCCAGCACAGCCTGAAACATAAGCCGCATTTTGTGATGAAATAGTCATTTTTTGTCCATGATTGCAAACCCTTTCAATCTAGCTCCATTAATCTCACTCTATGATTAATGGAGCTAGTTTAAAAATATATTGATTATTTTTCCTGATTAAGGGTAAAATGAAAATTGTTTTTACTTCGAAAAACTGCTTGCATCCAGGCTCTTTTCGTAAAAAAACGGACAAAGTTCGAGGAAATAAACAATAACTTAACGTCAAGAGCACATCTTTATTCAAAAGAAAGTCTTCATTAATTCCTTCTTACATCCTTCAAGGGAAACTCATTTCTTCTTTTTCCATCCATATCTTTTAAAATCTAAATTCTTTTTATTTTTTATGGAGGAAAACGAAATATTTTAAGGCGTGGTGACATTATGGAAGTTAATATTTCAAGCTTAGAAAATATGAAATTAAAAGAGCTGTATGAACTTGCAAAGGAATATAAAGTTTCTTACTACAGCAAATTGTCAAAAAAAGAACTGATTTTTGCGATCCTAAAAGCACGTGCCGAGCAGCAGGGTTATTTCTTCATGGAAGGCGTTCTGGAGATCATCCAATCGGAAGGCTTCGGTTTCTTGCGTCCGATCAACTATTCGCCAAGCTCCGAGGATATTTATATTTCAGCTTCCCAGATCCGTCGCTTTGATTTAAGAAACGGCGATAAAGTATCCGGAAAAGTACGTCCTCCTAAGGAAAATGAACGCTATTTTGGCTTGCTTCAGGTAGAAGCAGTGAATGGCGATGACCCGGAATCTGCAAAGGAAAGGGTACACTTCCCTGGACTCACGCCTCTATATCCTGACCGCCAGATGAAACTCGAGACGACCCATAATAAGGTCTCTACAAGAATCATGGATGTCCTCGCGCCGGTCGGGTTCGGACAGCGCGGTTTGATCGTTGCCCCACCAAAGGCTGGTAAAACGATGCTGATAAAAGAAATTGCCAACAGCATCACAACGAACCATCCTGAAGCAGAACTGATTGTTCTGTTGATTGATGAGCGTCCTGAAGAGGTAACTGACATAGAGAGATCGGTAGCAGGCGATGTTGTCAGCTCGACTTTCGATGAGGTTCCTGAAAACCACATCAAGGTTGCAGAACTTGTCCTTGAAAGAGCGATGCGTCTCGTTGAACACAAGCGTGATGTTATCATCCTGATGGACAGCATCACACGCCTTGCGCGTGCGTATAACCTTGTCATCCCGCCAAGCGGGCGTACCCTTTCAGGTGGTATTGACCCGGCAGCGTTCCACCGTCCAAAGCGCTTTTTCGGTGCCGCGCGTAATATCGAAGAAGGCGGCAGCTTGACGATCCTTGCAACGGCGCTTGTCGATACAGGCTCACGCATGGACGATGTCATTTATGAAGAGTTCAAAGGAACAGGTAACATGGAGCTCCATCTTGACCGTTCACTTGCAGAAAGAAGGATCTTCCCGGCAATTGATATCCGCAGGTCTGGAACTCGTAAGGAAGAACTGCTTATTCCGAAGGATCACCTTGATAAGCTATGGGCAATCCGCAAGTCGATGTCAGATTCTCCTGACTTCGCGGAAAAATTCCTGCGTAAATTAAGACAGTCAAAATCGAATGAAGATTTCTTCGCTGTCCTTGGCGAGGAAATGAAGGGGAATACAAAGCGTCAGTAATGTAATTTTGGCTGTAATGAAGGACGTATCGAGTGTTAGCGCCTGGAACGAAAATCAACAGCCTAATTTTTATTACATCTCCCTTTTTATGGAAAGTAAAACAAACTTGAAAAAAATAAACGTACTTGTTATACTGAGTACAGTGTGTTTTTACAAAAACAGCAAGTACTATATTTGCTGTCATTTATAACTCTGTTTCGGATATGATTCAGGGCGGAAGGAGATGAAAAGAATGAAATCAGGAATTCATCCAAATTACAAGACAGTTAAGGTGACTTGCGCATGTGGAAACGAATTTGAAACTGGTTCTGTAAAGAACGAGATTCGCGTTGAAACTTGCTCTGAGTGCCATCCTTTCTATACTGGACGTCAAAAGTTTGCTGAAGCTGGCGGACGTGTTGACCGCTTCAACAAGAAGTACGGCCTTAAGAACGACCAACAACAGTAATATTCTAATTCAAAAAACAGGCAAGAAGCTTTGTGACTTGCCTGTTTTTTATTGTCTTAATTTAGATGTACTCGGGTACATAACAAATAGATTTTATAAAAATTTTAATTTAATGAACTTCTTTTTTCAGTCTGGATTTGGCACTTTTTTTTGTTATAATGGAAAAAGCTGAAAAAAGGTTAGCCTTTTAAATACATGAATATCTAAACGAATAAATGCAGAAATTGAACCAGCGAGGAAGGAGAGGCCGACCATGTACGTAATGAAACAAAGCGGTTGGATCGAATTGATTTGCGGCAGCATGTTTTCTGGGAAATCGGAAGAGTTGATCCGCCGTGTGCGCAGAACACAGTTTGCCAAGCAGAATATTGCCGTTTTTAAGCCGAAAATCGATAACCGCTACAGCGAAGAATCGGTGGTATCGCACAACGGGACTGCTGTTACAGCAATGCCTATAGCCAACTCTACAGATATTTTCCAGCATATCAACCCTGATATTGATGTGATTGCTATTGACGAAGTACAGTTCTTTGACAATGAAGTCGTTCAGGTTGTCCAGCATCTTGCGGACAGCGGATATCGAGTGATCGTTGCAGGCCTTGACCAGGATTTCCGCGGCGAGCCATTTGGCCAGATGCCAGCGTTAATGGCTGTTTCCGAAAATGTGACCAAGCTTCAGGCTGTATGTGCCGTTTGCGGTTCACCAGCAAGCCGTACACAGCGTCTGATCAACGACAAGCCAGCCTCTTATGATGATCCCATCATTCTCGTTGGGGCATCCGAAGCATATGAACCGCGCTGCAGGCACCATCATGAAGTGCCAAAATCGCCAAACGAGCTGAAAGTTGAAAAAATAACAGAAAGCTTATCATAATTTGTTATTTATAAGTCCGCCCTGGAGAGTTGGGTGGGCTTTTTTTGTGTTAATAGCCGTTAATGGCTGGAAACTTGATTCAATTTCTAATTCTCAAGCATCTTAATTTTCTACTTTCAAAGCATCTTCCTCCTTCTTTTGGGCAACATAACGATGGGAGGTGCCATAATATGAAAAAAATATTGATGATGCTTATTTTTGGAGTGGTAATCGTTTCGGGCTGCGGCCAGGATAACACAGAATCGACATACGACAAAAACCAGGATACCGCTGGACAAGACCTCACAACGAATGATAATGGCGTTCGGGGCGGAGATGGGCCGAATTTTACAAAAGATCAAGACAATGACATGACAATGGGCGACCAAAATCCGAACCTGCCAAATACCGATAATCAGAACCGCCATAATTTTTCCCAGGATGTCCAAAAAGCAAAAGAAGTGATTTCTGCTCAAGGCTTTGAGCCTGGGTCTATTTGGATCAATGGTGGAACCATGAATGTGACAGCCCACCCTGATAATCGGCTATCCAAAAAGGAACTGGCGAGTGCTGAAAACTCGCTTCAAAAGAACCTGACGAAAGCCTTGCCGCGTTATGAAATCAATGTGGATATTGAGTAAAATTGGCTTAAGCATGCTCCATTCAGGGCATGCTTTTTACATATACATAAGATCGATATCTTTAAAATAATGGTGCTTAATATGCAAGTATGTACAGGTTAAATCACTTCATAAAAGTCCATATCCAGCAGAATGGCTTTGACTGAGGTTTTCACCTATACTATAATTAGAATGTTATGAGCTCTTTTCGTAACTTGGTGGTTTCTAATTTTTGATCTGGTGCTAAAGAAAAGAGCATTTACGAAAGAAAATAATATAAAAAGCGACAATAGGTGCGAAATAAGCTTAATGAAGTCGATAGATCCTAATCAGGATATTAAAATAGAGGTGAATGACCGTGTTTGATCGTCTACAAGCAGTTGAGGATCGTTATGAAAGATTAAATGAGCTATTAAGTGACCCGGAAATCGTCAATGATTCCAAGAAACTACGCGAGTTTTCAAAGGAACAGTCTGATATCCAGGAAACTGTCATGGCTTACCGTGAATATAAAGAAGTTAAAGAACAATTGACTGACGCTAAAGCAATGCTAGAGGAAAAGCTTGATGCTGAAATGCGTGACATGGTAAAGGAAGAAATCTCTGAGCTTGAACCGCGTATTGAAGAGCTTGAGGCCCGCATTAAACTCCTTCTTATTCCTAAGGACCCTAATGATGACAAGAACGTTATCATGGAAATCCGCGGTGCTGCCGGCGGTGACGAGGCTGCTCTATTTGCAGGTGACCTTTACAGGATGTACAGCCGTTTTGCTGAAACGCAAGGCTGGAAAACAGAAGTTATCGATGCCAGCACAACTGGGGTTGGCGGCTTCAAGGAAATCATCTTCATGATTAATGGAAATGGCGCTTATTCAAAATTGAAGTTCGAAAATGGTGCGCACCGAGTTCAGCGTGTTCCGGAAACGGAATCTGGCGGCCGAATCCATACTTCCACAGCTACGGTGGCATGCCTTCCGGAAGCTGAAGAAGTTGAAATTGAACTGCATGATAAAGATATCCGTTTCGATGCGTTCGCATCCAGCGGTGCAGGCGGACAGTCTGTTAACACGACGATGTCAGCTGTTCGTTTGACACATATTCCAACAGGAATCGTTGTATCATGTCAGGATGAAAAATCACAGCATAAAAACAAAGACAAGGCGATGAAGGTTCTTCGTGCCCGTGTCTATGACAAGTTCCAGCAGGAAGCACAGGCTGAATACGACCAGGTTCGTAAATCAGCAGTTGGTACAGGAGACCGTTCTGAGCGTATCCGTACTTACAACTTCCCGCAAAACCGTGTTACCGATCACCGCATAGGCTTGACGATCCAAAAGCTTGACCAGATCCTTCAAGGGAAGCTTGATGAAATTATCGAAGCATTGATCATGGAAGATCAGTCTCAAAGGCTTGAGAGTGCAAACAATGAGTAATCACAGCGTTAAAATATTTGAAGCCCTCAATTGGGCTTCTTCTTTTTTAAAAGAACACAAACGGGAAGAGCATGCAGGAGAACTTTTGCTGCGCCATTTTTCAGGAATCAGCCGTACCTCGATGCTGGCCATGCTACGGGAAGAACTTGATGTACAAGTATGGTCCGTTTTTCAGGAGGCTGTTAAACAACATGCAGAAGGTGAACCAATTCAGTATATCATCGGTTCAGAAGAGTTTTACGGCCGACGCTTTGTAGTCAATGAGCATGTCCTCATTCCGCGTCCGGAAACAGAAGAGCTTGTATATGGGACTTTGAAGCGTCTTGAAAAGCTATTTCCAGAGGGTCTTGTTGAACTCGTTGATGTCGGGACAGGCAGCGGAGCGATTTCGGTTACCTTGAAGCTTGAAAAACCATTCCTTAAGGTGACGGCCATCGATCTCTCAGAAGATGCATTAGGAGTGGCGCGGAAAAATGCAGCTGCATTAGGTGCGGAAATTGATTTTATCCACGGAGACCTGCTTCAGCCGCTTCTTTTACAAGGTGAAAAAGTGGATGCTGTCATTTCAAATCCTCCTTACATTCCGATTGCTGATCAGGAATGGATGTCCGACATTGTAACGGAGCACGAGCCCCATATGGCGCTGTTTGCCGGTGAAGATGGATTGGATCTTTATCGCAGATTTATGGACGAGCTGCCCCTTGTTTTAAAAGAAAGGGCGCTGGTCGGATTCGAAATTGGCGCAGGGCAGGGTGAAGCAGTCGCCGCTCTTTTAAAAAATACATTTCCACACTCGAACGTTGAAATCGTTTTTGATATCAATGGCAAGGACCGGATGGTGTTTGCTGAAATGTTATAGAACAAGATTCCCGTCTTTGAATAAAAAAGACGGGAATTTTTTTCAAAATTACTAGTTTAAGAATCTATCAATCTGTCCACACTGTGACTAGTGAAGGGGCGGTGCGAAAGATGATAATAAAAAAATCAGCAGCAATCTTATACATTCTCTTATTATGTGCAGGAACAATTATAAGTTTATATAGTCCGAAAAATGAAGTGACAGCGCAGGAAGCAATGGTCATTCCGAACGAGGCGATCAGGCTGAGGATTCTTGCTGACAGCGACTCAGACAAGGACCAGGCAATCAAAAGGCTTGTAAGAGATGAGGTCAATAAAGAGATTACAAAGTGGGTTAAGGACTTAACATCTTTGAATGATGCAAGGAATGTGATCAAGTCGAAGCTGCCTGAAATCCAGGCGATTGCTGTAAATGTAGTGAAATCAGAAGGGTCAACACAGTCTGTAAAAACTGAATTTGATAAAGTCCAGTTCCCAACAAAGCTTTACGGTCAGTTCCTCTATCCAGCAGGAGAGTATGAAGCAATCCTGATTACCCTTGGAGAAGGTGAAGGAGCAAACTGGTGGTGCGTCCTATATCCGCCGCTATGCTTTCTTGATTTTTCAAACGGAGAAGCAACAAGTGAAGGATTCGATGGGAAAGATAAAAAAGGTGATGTTAAGCTAGACAGCGAAGAAGAGAAGTCACAAGCTGAGGATAATAAGAAGTCTAAGAAGGAAGCAAAAGCTGAAGGTGGAAAGAAGATTGATAAGGTAGAAAAAGAAGACATGAAGCCAGTTTACGAAGATGGCGAGGAAGAAGAAGTAGAAGTGACATTCTTCCTGGTCGAGATTTGGAACAGGATTTTTGGATAAAATGGTTCACCCTGCTGCTGCGGGGTGGATTTTTTATTTTTAAGAAATAAAAACGCCTGGAGAATCATATCCCCAGACGTTCACTTTAGATATTTTGCGCAAATCGCTTATCAGGAATTTTGTTCAGCATGACATAGAGAGTGACTGGCTCAGATCCGGTATTTTTGTAGGAGAGCTCTTCGGATCCTGTAACATGGACCGTGTCGTTGGTGGCTGCTTTCATTTCGGACCCGTCAAGGGTGAATGTTCCTTCTCCCTGCATTGTTAAAATAAATACTTCCGTGCCGGGATGCGTGTGTTTCGGCAGTTCTTGGCCTGGCATAAAATTCAACAGGAAAACGGTGCTTTCACCTTTTTTGAATACGATTCTTTTTGTAAATCGTTCCTCGCTGAATTCCTGGTAATCTGTTAATGATAGTTTTTCCATCGTTAATCCCTCCGGTTTGGATGTGTATGGAGAATTTTTTGATTCCATTGGGCCGTATCACATTACTGACTGTTGACCATAATCGGTGCGATATGGCCTAAGCGTTCAAACAGAGCCTTGCCGCCGTCCGTTTCAATCAAACCTGTTTCGGTCAGTGTTTCGTGCATGAGCATTAACCACGCCTGAGCGCGAACAGGGGTGATTTCAAATGGCATATGCCTTGCTCTCATATTTGGCGGTCCAAATTCCTCGCTGTATAATGCGCCGCCGCCAGTCAATTGAGTTAGGAACATCCACTGCTTTCTTTTAATTTCATTGATATCCCCTTCAAACAAAGGACTTAGCAAATCGTTTTCGTACACTTTTGGATAAAACGTGTCAACGATTTTGCGGATTGATTCCTCTCCGCCTATCTGATCATAAATTGTTTTGATTTCCATACCGTACCTCCAATCAACCCTTCATTGAATTATGAGAAGGGTTTACATTTATGTAAGCTTATTATAACCAATCACTCATTATGGAAGAGTGACCTAAATCACTCACTTATGAATTTTTCACTATGGGAAGCTAGGTAACTATATCCATCTTCTAGAAGAAATAGATGGAAGATGAGGAAAAAACCCTGAGTAAATTCCCAAAAATATTACATCTCGTAAACAAGCTCATTACATTCCTTTGTCAGTGGTTTTAGAGGAGGCTTAAGCGGATATTCAAGGAGTGTAACAACAAAACAGATTTCAAGGAGGATGAGTAAAATGGCTAGAAACAATAACAACAATGATAATGGTAAAATGTCACGTGAAGAACGAGGACGCATGGGCGGCGAAGCGACAAGCCAGAACCATGGCAGCGACTTCTATCAGGAAATCGGCCGTAAAGGTGGAGAAGCAACTTCCAATAATCACGATAAAGACTTCTATCAGGAAATTGGCCGCAAAGGCGGCGAGGCTACTGCTGAAAGCCATGACAGCGACTTCTACCAGGAAATCGGCCGCAAAGGCGGAGAAGCAACATCTGAAAATCACGACAAGGACTTCTACCAGGAGATTGGCCGCAAGGGTGGCGAAGCAACTTCTGAAAATCATGGAGAAGACTTCTACAAAGAAATTGGCGAAAAAGGCGGAAACTCCCGTTCACGTAACAACAACGATTAATCATCCGGTTTAAAAAGACCACAATTTGATGAAGACTTAATAATAAAACCAAGACTAAAACCAAGACCTCAAAGGCATGGCAGCTTTCATTCAAAATGATGGCTGCCATGTTTTTTTATAAGTTAAATTTTCCGCGTAAATGACCAATTTTCTCAAGACTATACAATGCGTTTGCGCTTTTAAAATCATCCTATCATCTTTAAAAGGTTCTACTTTTTTCAAATCTCTCATAATCATTAACTAGAATCTTAATTTTTGAGGTGAAGGAAATGACATGGCAAATCAGAAGTGCAAATAAAGAGGATCTCCCTAGATTGGAAGCATTTTTAACAGAAGCAGGTGTAAGTGCGGAAGGATTGAATGAGTCTATAGAAAATTTTTCGCTGATGGAGAATATGGAGGGGGAACTGAAGGCGTGTCTAGGAGTAGAGCCGGTTGAAAGGGCAGGCTTGCTTCGGTCATTTGTCGTTTCTCCGAAAATCGCTCAGCCTGATTTGATGCTTCTTTTTAAGAGAGCGTTCCTTACAGCAAAAAAACAGGAACTTGAAGCCCTTTATCTTGTAACAAATAAAATGAGTGCGGTTTCTTTCTTTGGCAGCTTAGGTTTTGAAATGGTCAATAAATCAGAGCTGCCGGAAGCCCTTTTGGAAAAAAGTCATTTAAAACAGGCCTTAACTGTGGATAACTCAGCAATTATGAAAATTATTCTGTAAATTGTGGATATATCCACAAAGTTATCCACTGAATCCTTAATTTTATACACAATTTGTGGATAAAAACTTGTGTTCGTCTTCTTCTTCTTTTATACTTTCATAGAAATATGGTTAACTAGTAAGGATTAATGGACTAGTATAAGGGAAAGAAGACCCAGAAGCAAAAGGTGGATGTACATGGAAACAAAGAAGTGGACAGTGGATAAGAATGTGGATAATTTAAAAACATATCCACAAATCATAGAAGCAGCACAAAAACTTAGGTTAAATGAAGTTGTCGCTTTTCCGACTGAAACGGTTTACGGTTTAGGCGGCAATGCCAAAAGTGATGATGCAGTACTAAAAATATTTGAAGCAAAAGGAAGGCCTGGGGATAACCCGCTGATTATTCATATATCCGACAGGGAACAAGTTCATTCCTTTATAAAGGCTGTACCTGAAAAAGCGAAGTCGTTGATGGATGCCTTTTGGCCAGGACCGCTGACTATCATTTTAGAACAGAAATCGGGAGCGCTGTCTGAAAAAGCGACAGCAGGTCTTCAGACGGTAGCGGTCAGAATGCCTGACCATCCAGTTGCTCTTGCATTGATAGAAGCATCAGGTTTGCCTCTGGCTGCTCCGAGCGCAAACTTATCAGGGAAGCCAAGTCCTACAACAGCTGCCCATGTTTCGGATGATCTAACTGGAAGGATAGCAGGAATCGTAGATGGCGGCGCTACAGGGGTAGGAGTCGAGTCAACGGTCGTCGACTGTACGGCAGAGATTCCGGTCATTTTAAGGCCAGGCGGTGTGACAAGGGAACAATTGGAGGAAGTAATCGGTAAGGTAAGTGTCGATCCTGCGCTAAAGGATGCGGATCAGGCTCCGAAAGCTCCAGGCATGAAATATCGCCACTATGCGCCGAACGCTCCTTTTTACCTTGTAAATGGAACAAGCGCACAAATCCAGCAGTTCGTTCAGGAGAAACGGAACGAAGGCTTGAAGGTTGGAGTTATGACGACTCTAGAAAACAAAGATTTCTATGATGCGAATGTAGTCCTTGCCTGCGGTGAACGAAGCAAGCTGGAAACAGTAGCGGGCGCACTGTATGATACGTTGCGTGCTTTTAACCGCGAAGATCTTGATATCATTTATGGTGAAGTCTTTCCAGAGCATGGCGTTGGCCAGGCGGTCATGAACAGGCTTTCCAAAGCATCAGGATTGCCGATTATAGATAAATAGAATATACATGTGAGGCGCTCTGTCTATACGGAGCGTCTTTTTTATTTTTACCGCAGTGCCCTTTGCAAAGGAGTAACCGAATTCTAATTCCATAAACCATGCTTCTAAAACCATTTGGACGTGCATATGCTGAATTAGCAAGTCCGAGGGGGCGAAAACATGGCAGCAATAGCTGGAGAATTATTCACACTGATATTAATGGCATTTGCATTGGGAATGGATGCTTTTTCGGTAGGTCTCGGAATGGGCATGTTCAGACTCACAAAAAGGCATATCTTTAAAATTGGCGTCACCATCGGATTTTTCCATGTGTGGATGCCGTTGCTGGGAATGGTTGCGGGCAGGTTTTTATCCGATCAGTTCGGGGCGATTGCTGGTTACATCGGCGGTTTTCTGTTGATTTTGCTAGGAGTGCAGATGATTTGGTCAAGCTTTAAAGAGGATGAGGTAAGTTTAATCTCTCCGGTGGGGAAAGGCCTATTTATTTTTGCCTTAAGCGTCAGCCTTGATAGCTTCTCTGTCGGACTTACGCTTGGCATTTATGGCGCAAGAACAGCGCTGGTGCTTGTGTGCTTTGGTGTAGCGGCAATGGTACTGACATGGGCGGGCTTGCTGGTTGGGCGGAAAGTGCAGGGCTGGCTTGGTACATATAGTGTAGCGCTTGGCGGCAGCATCTTGCTGGCGTTTGGAATCAAATTGCTTTTGCCAATTTAAAGTAACCTTTTTGCACCTGGTGAGCGGGTGCCTTTTTTTATGGTGAAATGGAATTGTTGATAAAACCTCAATTACACGTTATCCACAAAATGAAATCTGTGAATAATTATCATATAATGAAGAAAAGTTGTTAACAGTACATCACAGGAGGGAAAAGCATGGCGCACGTCTTATTTGTCTGTACCGGAAATACATGCCGAAGCCCGATGGCGGAAGCGATATTAAAAAGCAAGCAGCTTCCAGGGGTAGAGGTGAAATCCGCGGGAGTATATGCTGCTAATGATGCTGAGGCATCTGTGAATGCGAAAGTAGTGCTGCAGGAAAATAACATCAGTCATGATCATCGTTCCACCACCTTAACATGGGATGAGATTGAATGGGCGACCTTGATTTTAACGATGACACAAAGCCATAAGACGATGATTCTGAGCCAATATCCGGATGCCTGGGATAAAACTTTTACCTTGAAGGAATTTGCCGAAGACGATCTAAATCCTGATGTAGCAGACCCTTTTGGCGGGAATGAACAAATTTATCGCGAAGCTTTTCTAGAAATTAAAGAAAGTATAGAAAAAATCGTAAAAAAACTCCGATAATAACCTTGAAGGCTATTTCATTACATATCAGGGGGATTATCAGTGGCGGCTAAAAAGAGCTATAAATTTGGGTTGAGGAAGAAAATGGTCTGGCTGACAACAGTCTTGGCGATCATTACTTATTCAACGAGTGCATTCTTTATCTATTTTCTATATCCTTATATTCAAAAATTCACGGAGATTAATTCAATAGCTTATACGGCAACTGTACTTGGGATGGGGATCTTTTGGTCAGGTATGCTGGCTTATGTGGCTGCTGGATTTATTATTAAGCCGCTTCAAAAGCTGGAGCAATCAGCGATGAAGGCTGCAGCTGGCGAAATCAGTGTTGATGCTGAACTGTCAAAATCGGATGACGAAATCCGTTCACTTGGACTGGCTTTCAATAATATGCTCGCGAATCTCCGTGAGATGGTCAGCCAGATTGATACGAATTTTAAAGAAACGAATGAAAAGGTCATCGTCATTTCTGGACAGTCAGCAGCAGCGTCTGAACAGGCTTCGCTCATCTCGACGACGATTAAGGAGATTGCAGCCGGTGCTGACTCGTCTGCTTTATCAACACAAACGACCGCAGAATCGGTAGATCAAGTCATTAGGATCGCAGAAGAAGTTCAGGAGAAAGCAAGGGCGTCCGAAACGATTTCAATCGAGATGGTAAAAGACCTGCAGGAATCCAAGAACGCGATTCATTCCTTGATTTCCGGAATCGAAAGGCTTGCCAACGATAACCGTGAATCGCTTGGAACAGTGAAAAGATTGGAAGAGAACGCGGTGAAGGTTGAGCAGATCATCCAGCTTGTCGGTGACATTGCTGCCCAGACAAATTTGCTGGCCTTGAATGCATCGATTGAAGCGGCGAGGGCAGGCGAACATGGAAAAGGATTTGCTGTGGTTGCCGAGGAAGTCAGGAAGCTCGCCGATCAAAGTGCGGATGCGGTTCAGGGCATTTCTGAATTGATCCAGAACATCCAGTCTGAAGTCCAGAACGTAGTTGGCCAGATTAGCAGACAGGTTGAAACGGCCAATGGCGAAGCGAAAAAAGGGGAAAGAACCAATCTCGTCATTGACGAAATGACAGGGACGATCAATGAGATGGCCGAAGTCATCCATACGATTACTGGATTAGTCGAAACTCAAATGGAGACAATCCAGCATACTTCAACACAGTCACAGGAAATGGCCGCGATTGCGGAGGAAACGTCAGCCGGCGCTTTAAGCGTCGCATCTGCAGCCGAACAGCAGGCGGAAGTAATCGAGAATGTCGAGCAGCTTGCAGTCGAATTGAAAAACCAGGCAGATAAATTAAAAGGGACGATTACGAAGTTTGTATTGTAGATTAAGCCACAATTTATATAATTTGCCGCAGCCTTAGTGCTGCGGCTTTTCTTTTTTAAAATTGCAAGATGGAGCAAACTGACCCGATTTCTTTATAAAATTGCATTAATATGAGAAAATAACGGTAGAATTTATTGCCCCGCAAGCAGGGAAACAATAGGAGGATTTTACAATGAAAGTTGCAATTGCTTCAGACCATGGCGGAGTGAATATCCGTGAAGAAATTAAGGGCTTGATGGACGAAATGAATATTCAATATGAAGATTTCGGCTGTGAATGTGGTACATCCGTAGACTATCCTGACTATGCGCTTCCTGTTGCTGAAAAGGTGGCAAATGGAGAATTTGATAAGGGAATTTTAATCTGCGGGACAGGAATCGGCATGAGCATTGCCGCGAACAAGGTAAAAGGGATTCGCTGTGCCTTGGTGCACGATGTTTTCAGCGCGAAAGCAACACGCCAGCATAATGACAGTAACATCCTTGCGATGGGTGAACGTGTCATCGGGGCAGGACTTGCCCGGGAAATAGCGTCAGTATGGCTAACTACCGAATTCGAGGGCGGACGCCATGAAAACCGCGTTGGAAAAATTAAAGACTATGAAAACGAGAACGGGAAATAAACTCATTAGGAGTTGAAATCATAAGTGGCTGGCATGGGTTTTCCGCCCGTGCCCAGTAAAATGCAAAGGGGGCGATGACACTGGCGATCGAACAATGGGAAACAGAACTGAAATCAATCCTCACTGATTTTAATGAACAGGCTCAACTTAAGAAGGGGCAAGTGCTGATAGTAGGCTGTAGCACAAGCGAGATTATCGGGCAAAAAATTGGCACAGCGGGTACGGAAGAGGTCGCGGAAATGGTCTTCAGGCAGCTTCGCGATTTTCAGTCCGAGACAGGAGTGCAGCTTGCGTTCCAATGTTGTGAGCACTTGAACCGCGCAATCGTAGTCGAGCGCGAAACGGCTGAACAAAAACAGCTGGACGAAGTAACGGTGATTCCGGTCAGGACTGCTGGTGGGGCGATGGCTTCCTTTGCCTTTCAGAAAATGGGGGATGCCGTGGTTGTTGAATTCATAAAGGGTGATGCCGGGATCGATATTGGTGACACGCTGATTGGAATGCAGCTGAAGCATGTGGCGGTTCCAGTGCGCGTTCCGCAAAAAAGCATTGGCCATGCCCATGTCACTTTGGCCAAAACAAGACCGAAGCTTATTGGCGGAGCACGGGCAGTGTACGAGCGGACAAAGGAAAATGAATCTTGCTAAATTGGATAGGGATGTGGCTCTATTTTTACGAATAAAAAAGAGTCATCCTTTCCTTTCATTATAATATCAGCTAAAATAAGAATGAATTTTCAAATAACGAATCAATACATACAGTAAATAAAGGGGGAGCTAAAGTGAAGCACTTGTCACAGCAGGATAGCCAGGTATACGCATCGATTCAGGATGAGCTGAAGAGGCAGCGTACAAAAATCGAATTGATCGCATCAGAAAACTTTGTCAGTGAGGCAGTTATGGAAGCACAGGGTTCTGTGCTGACTAATAAATATGCAGAAGGATATCCAGGCCGCCGCTATTATGGCGGATGTGAACACGTCGATGTTACTGAGAATATTGCCCGTGATCGCGCAAAGGAAATTTTCGGTGCTGAGCATGTGAACGTCCAGCCGCATTCAGGCGCACAGGCGAATATGGCTGTTTACTTCACTGTCCTTGAACAGGGCGACACAGTCCTTGGCATGAACTTATCGCATGGCGGACATCTTACGCACGGCAGTCCGGTTAACTTCAGTGGAATCCAGTACAACTTCGTTGAATATGGTGTGGATGAGAAAACACATTTAATCAATTACGATGATGTTCTTGAAAAAGCGCGCGAGCATAAGCCGAAGATGATTGTGGCAGGTGCGAGTGCTTACCCTAGAGCGATTGACTTCAAGCGTTTCCGTGAAATTGCTGATGAAGTCGGAGCTTATTTAATGGTTGATATGGCTCACATTGCCGGGTTGGTTGCAGCGGGTCTTCACCAGAATCCAGTTCCTTATGCTGATTTTGTGACGACTACAACTCATAAAACGCTTCGCGGACCGCGCGGCGGCATGATTCTTTGTAAAGAAGAGTTCGCAAAGAAGATCGATAAATCGATTTTCCCTGGAATCCAGGGCGGGCCGCTTATGCATGTAATCGCTGCGAAGGCTGTTGCTTTTGGTGAAGCATTGCAGGAAGATTTCAAAGTATACGCGCAAAATATCATTTCGAATGCAAACCGCTTAGCTGAAGGTTTGAAGAAGGAAGGAATCAGTCTTGTTTCTGACGGCACAGATAACCATCTTCTGCTTGTAGACCTTCGTTCACTTGGATTGACAGGTAAAGTAGCTGAGAAGGTGCTTGATGAGGTCGGAATCACGGTTAATAAAAACACGATTCCTTTCGATCCAGAAAGCCCATTCGTTACAAGCGGTATTCGTATCGGCACAGCAGCAGTAACAAGCCGCGGCTTCGGACATGAAGAAATGGATGAAATTGCATCATTGATTGCCTTCACATTAAAAAATCACGAAGACGAAGCAAAACTAGAAGAAGCAAAAACACGCGTCGAACAACTAACAAGCAAATTCGAACTTTACCCAGAACGATAACATTCCGAGCTTTAACACATTAACGCGCCGGGGGTCTGACCCCCGGCGCGGTGATGCGTTAAAGTGTCCACATTGTTTAAGGCAGCCTTTGTGAATGAGGGCTGCTTTTTTGCGGTAAAATGACTATGATTACTAAAATAATACATTAGGCGGCAATGGTTGCTTACGGGAATGTTTTTCTGTAAAATTAGACGAAGTGTGATTCAGCAGATCTTACATATAACAGACAGGTGTTCACAACTCATTTACCCTGAAAAGGAGAGATACACATGGCAAAGGTATACGTATTTGACCATCCATTGATCCAGCATAAACTTACTTATATTCGCGATAAGAGCACAGGCACGAAGGAATTCCGCGAGCTTGTGGATGAAGTCGCAACGCTTATGGCGTTCGAAATCACTCGTGACATGCCGCTTGAAGAAATTGAAATTGAAACACCAGTCAACAAGACGAAATCGAAAGTTCTTTCTGGTAAAAAGCTTGGAATCATCCCAATCTTACGTGCTGGAATTGGCATGGTTGACGGTATCCTGAAATTGATCCCGGCTGCAAAGGTTGGTCATATTGGTCTTTACCGTGATCCGCAAACATTGATGCCGGTTGAATACTATGTCAAGCTTCCTTCTGATGTCGAGGAGCGCGATTTTATCGTCGTTGACCCAATGCTAGCTACAGGCGGTTCTGCGATTGAAGCGATCAACTCTCTTAAAAAGCGTGGCGCGAAGCACATCAAGTTTATGTGTTTGATTGCGGCTCCTGAAGGGGTAGATGCAGTGAAAGAAGCACATCCAGATGTAGACATCTATATTGCTGCACTAGATGAAAAGCTAAATGACCACGGATATATTGTTCCAGGACTGGGCGACGCAGGCGACCGTTTATTTGGAACTAAATAAGGAGTGTTTGATTTGAATCAGCCGATTAAAGTCATGACGATATTTGGGACTCGCCCTGAAGCGATCAAGATGGCGCCGCTTGTCCTTGAATTGCAGAAGCACCCGGAGCATTTTGAATCGATCGTAACAGTTACTGCCCAGCACCGCCAAATGCTGGACCAGGTTCTTGATATTTTCAATATCAAGCCGGACCATGACCTGAACATCATGAAGGATCGCCAGACACTGATTGATGTAACAACAAGAGGTCTTGAAGGCTTAGATAAAGTAATGAAAGAAGTTAAGCCTGATATCGTCCTTGTGCATGGCGATACGACAACGACATTTGTTGCCAGCCTTGCTGCGTACTACAATCAAATTGTTGTCGGCCATGTTGAAGCAGGTTTGAGAACGTGGAATAAGTACTCTCCGTTCCCTGAAGAAATGAACCGCCAGCTGACAGGCGTTATGGCAGATCTTCATTTTGCGCCTACAACAAAATCTGCAGCTAATCTTCTGCAGGAAAACAAGCAAGAAGAAAACATCTTTATTACCGGAAATACAGCGATCGATGCGCTGAAAACAACGGTTAAAGAAACGTATCAGCATGAAGTGCTTGATAAGCTAGGCAATGACCGCTTGATCTTAATGACTGCCCACCGCCGTGAAAACCTTGGTGAGCCGATGCGCAATATGTTCCGTGCAATCAAGAGGATTGTTGATGAGCAGCCTGATGTACAGGTTGTCTATCCTGTTCACTTGAATCCGGTTGTCCGCGAGCTTGCTGATGAAGTGCTTGGAAATGACCCTCGCATCCATCTGATTGAACCGCTGGATGTTATCGATTTCCATAACTTCGCATCCCGCGCACACTTGATCCTTACTGACTCAGGCGGAGTGCAAGAGGAAGCACCTTCTCTAGGTGTTCCGGTTCTTGTATTGCGTGATACGACTGAGCGTCCTGAAGGGATCGAGGCAGGTACACTAAAGCTTGCTGGAAACGAAGAGCAGCCAATCTATGACATGGCTACCGAACTTCTGACAGACAGCGCAGCTTATGAAAAAATGGCAAAGGCCTCTAATCCATATGGTGACGGCCGTGCATCAGAACGTATTTGCGAAGCAATCCGTTACTATTTCAAACAAACTGACAAGCGTCCTGGTCAGTATCAATAAGAAAATCGATGATGAGCACCTCTTTTATAAGAGGTGCTTTTTTAATGTGTATAGCTAACTTAGAATCCTGCTAGAACACGTAATAATATAGGTTATCCGTCTTTTTAAGGCTTGATATAACCATTCGAATGAAAGCAGGATAATTTCGCGAGGTAATCCTACATGACAGTAAAATAGAAGCAGAATTCATCTCCACCTGCATACAAAACCTCCCTAAAACAAAATCTATTAAAAAAAGGGAGGGCAAACAGCTTGAAAAAGTGGAGTATTCTATTCGTTTTACTGGCCATCGTCCTAATGGCTGGCTTCAAACCAGTTAAGCTTGTGCATCCGCCAATTCCAGCAGAAAATCCTTCCACGGAAAAAGTAGCGATTGTCCTGACAAAGCATCCATTGACTGAAAAAGAAATCAGCGGTCAGCTGCATAAGTTCAAAAATATAAAGCTTCGCCGCATTTTTAAGCATGCGATTAGCGGATATTCAGTGCAAGGTCCTATTTCAGAGCTAAAATTGCTAGAAGGTGGGAATGAAATACAGCTAGTATCTGAAGTAAGCACCTATCAGGTTGAGAATGCTCCGTATTTGTCGATTGGTTTCCAGAAAAGCACCTCGATATCAGATATCAAAAAAATAGAGATAAACCCAAATCATCATCCAGAACCGTACCGTTCAAGTGAAAGTTTTACAAATAATTTTGAATTGATTGGTTCAGAAGCTGTCCGCGGCATTTTGGATAAGAATGGGGAGCGGCTGACGGGCAGGGGTGTAACAATAGGCGTGATTGATACTGGGATCGATTATGATCATCCCGACCTTAGAAGGAATTATGCCGGGGGTCATGACCTGGTAGATGGTGATGAGGATCCGATGGAAACGAAAGGCGTTGGGATGAAAAGCACACTGCACGGTACCCATGTAGCTGGGATTATCGCAGCGAATGGAAGAATGAGAGGGATGGCACCGGAAGCTAAAATTATTGCCTATAGAGCGCTGGGACCTGGAGGGAGCGGTACAACTGAACAAGTCATCGCTGCAATCGACAAGGCGATTGCAGATAAGGTAGACATTCTCAATCTTTCTCTTGGCAATGATGTGAATGGCCCCGACCTGCCCATCAGCCTTGCGCTCAATAAAGCTGTAGATAGCGGGATTACAGCAGTTACTTCTTCTGGAAACTCAGGCCCGAACCGATGGACGGTAGGATCACCTGGAACAGCTTCCAAAGCCATAAGTGTTGGAGCCTCAACACCGCCTATGAAAGTTCCGTATGCTACGGGGTCTGTTTCAGCTGAGAAAATTCGGCTTGAGCCTTTGCAGGGGTCGGAACAATGGAATAACACTCAAAGTGAGAAACTCGTATTTGCTGGCATTGGCAGAAAAAATGAGATGAAAGATGTGAAAGACAAGCTAGTGATCGTTGAACGGGGCCAGCTTACTTTTACAGAAAAAGCGAAGAATGCCCTCAACGCAGGAGCTGCCGGAGTCATTATTTACAACAATTCAAAAGGAACGTTCTTTGGGAACCTTGAGGAAAGTCTGCCAATCCCAGTAGCAGCAATCAGCAAACAAGAAGGAGAATCCCTGAAAAAACAGCTTGCAAAAGGCCAGGCTCTACTGAGGATAGAATTAATAGAAGAAAGAGATATTCTTGCAGACTTCAGCTCGCGGGGACCGGTTACGTCCACTTGGGAAATCAAGCCGGATATTGTTGCTCCCGGAGTAGCCATAAACAGTACCATTCCAGGGGGGTATTTATCCCTGCAGGGCACAAGCATGGCGGCACCGCATGTCGCGGGTGCAGCTGCTTTGATCAAACAGGCGCACCCGGAATGGGGACCATACGAAATCAAGGCGGCAATCATGAACACGGCCAAGCAGATTGTGAATCGGGATGGGAAAATATATCGAACATATGAACAAGGAGCCGGCCGTATCCAGACAGAAGCGGCGATCAAAACCGAAACCCTCGTCAAGCCGGGATCGCTGCAATTCGGAAAGTTCCAGCTGGCAGATGATATGCACCGGCACAGTGCAAGGCTTGAAGTCAAGAATACAAGCACTTACCAGAAGCACTATTCTTTTTCGATGCCGAAATTGGAAACGGGGATTGAGTGGGAGATGCCTTTTTCCTTTTCCGTTGAGCCAAATGAAACGAAGATAGTCGAAATCGCCATGATTGCCAGTCCGGAGTTGCTAAAACAGAAAATTCATGACGGCAGCCTTATTCTTGATGATGGAAAAAATAAAATCAGAATTCCTTATTTGTATGTCCTTGAGGAACCGGATTATCCAAGAGTCATGGGTTTTGACTTCGCACCTGCTGACAATGCTGGTGCCTATAGATATGAAGTCTATTTGCCTGGAGGAGCTGAAGAGTTCGGTATCGCGCTTTTTGATCCGGATCAGTATCGCTTCATAGGGTTCCTTGATTGGGGAAGGAAAATCAAAAAAGGGATGAGGGAAAAAGAAATTCGTTTTGAAGACCTTCCGGAAGAAGGAGTATACTTGGCCAAGGTTTTTGCTAAAAAGGCAGGACAGGAAAGCACGATTGAAACCGTTATCTCAGTCAAGAAGAATCAAAATGAAAACAAAGCCGGAAGGAATTAAAATCCTTGCCGGCTTTATTTTGGAAAACTATTCGAATTGCTATTTTTAGATAGGGTAAAGGGTATAAAATGCACGTGAAAACTTTGTGAATTTTTTCACTCCAATGGATTGACTTTGATTGGAGCCTATTGTATGCTTATCTAGGTGTAAATGATAGGGTTTTCAAAAATATTTCGACAATATTTTTAAATGTTTTGCTAGAATAAATCCTTACATAGACATTCGGACTGTTCAATCCCTAAAACGAGGATGTGATTGAATGCGTCAAAATAAGCGTAATCCATTGCAAGCAATGGCTCTAACGTCCGCGATCCTTTCTCAATTAGTCGGATCTATACTGATTGGCATTTTCTCAGGAAGATGGCTCGATCACAAAGTAGGAACCGAACCACTTTTTCTCATTCTCGGTCTGCTCATGGGATTGGCTGCTGGCGTGTACGCCATGCTCCGTTTGATCCAACACTTTTTTTCAGGAGACTAATCTTTAATGTCAGAAATAAACCAAATGTTTCATCGGCAACGTCGGTATATGTACGTACTTTTAGCTGTTTATGTTCTTGGCTGGGGATTTACCTCCTACAAATCAATCTTTGCAGGACTAGCTCTTGGAACTGCATTCAGTTTCATGATCTTATTGCTTTTGGCAAGAAGAGCGCAAAGCTTTGATAAGGCTGTGTCTCAAGGGAAAAAGGTCCGTTCGCTCGGCTCTGTCTCTCGATTGGCTACAGCCGCAATCGCAGCAATGATTGCATTGGAATATGAAGATCAATTTCATATGGCAAGTGTGGTAGTGGGACTAATGACAACCTATGTTGTTATTATCATAGATTATTTTATTCAAAGTTTTCTACAACATAAATAGCGGGGGAAGAGAGGTGAATACTGTTGCATCATGAAGCTCCATTAGTTCATTTTTTGGGACTTACTTTTAACTTAGCTAATGTCTTAATGATTACAATAGCAAGTGTTATTGTTTTTCTGATTGCTGTTCTTTCTACACGTCGTATTGCAATGAAGCCTACTGGAATGCAGAACTTCTTTGAATGGGTTATGGATTTCGTCAAGGGCATCATCAACAGCACGATGGATTGGAAGGATGGTGGAAGATTCCACATACTTGGACTGACTCTGTTAATGTACATTTTCGTGTCCAATATGCTTGGTCTGCCATTTGCAATCGTGATTGACGAAACATTATGGTGGAAATCACCAACTGCGGACCCAATCATTACTTTAACTTTAGCCGTAATGGTGGTTGCACTTTCCCATTATTATGGAATCAGGTTAAAGGGCGGAAGAGAATATGCAAAGGGCTTTTTCAGTCCGATGAAATTCTTGTTCCCACTTAAGATTATTGAAGAGTTTGCAAACACGCTAACACTTGGTTTGCGTCTCTACGGTAACATTTATGCTGGTGAATTACTACTATCTTTACTTGCAGGCGGTTTGGCTGCATCCGGGATTGTTGGTACTATCGCAGCGATTCCATTAACACTGGTTTGGCAAGGATTCTCCATCTTTGTTGGTACGATCCAAGCCTATATTTTCACCATGTTAACAATGGTTTATCTGTCCCATAAAGTGGGTCACGACCATTAAAATAACTCTGTTCATATGAACAACAATTTTTTTCAAAAAAATTTTTCTATACAATTTAAGGAGGAAACAAAATAATGAATCTTATCGCAGCAGCAATCGCAATCGGTCTAGCAGCAGTAGGCGCTGGTATCGGTAACGGACTTATCGTAGGTCGTACAGTTGAAGGTATCGCTCGTCAGCCAGAAGCACGTGGTTTACTTCAAACTACAATGTTCATCGGGGTTGCGTTAGTAGAAGCATTGCCAATCATCGGTGTAGTTATTGCATTCATGGTTTTAGGCCGTTAATCTTACGTAAATTATTCAAATGGCGAAGACGATTCTATTTGATGCTTCGCCATTCTTATGTACCCATAATGATTGAAAAATAATCAAATCGATCTATTTCATCCTTTTATATTGAAGCAAAGGTTCCTTTCGCTCAATCAAAAAAGGGAAAGACTCTTGAAGGGAGTGAATCGAGGGTGTTAACAAGCCAATTTGTACTCGGTGCTGCTGAAACAGCACACGAAGGTATTAACGGTGGAGACATCGTATTCCAGCTAATTATGTTTCTTATTTTGCTAGCATTGCTTAAAAAGTACGCTTGGGGTCCGTTAATGGGCATCATGAAACAGCGTGAAGAGCATATCGCAGGCGAAATTAATGCTGCTGAACAAGCTCGTCAAGAAACAAGCAAGCTTCTAGCAGAACAACGTGAACTATTAAAGCAATCTCGTAATGAGGCTCAAGAATTGATTGAGAACGCGAAAAAGCAAGGCGATATTCAACGCGAAGAAATCATCGTGGCTGCTCGTGCTGAGTCAGAACGCATTAAAGAATCTGCGAAGCGTGAAATCGAACAGCAAAAAGAACAAGCTGTTGCTGCTATTCGTGAACAAGTTGCAAGCCTATCTGTTTTAATTGCTTCTAAGGTGATTGAAAAGGAACTTACTGCAGCTGATCAAGAAAAGCTGATCAATGAATATATTCAAGAGGCAGGAGAAGGCCGATGAACTCCATGGTAGCAAAGCGCTATGCGTTGGCTCTTTTCCAGTTATCGAAGGAGAATAACCTTCTGGCACAAGTGGAACAAGAACTTCGTGTAGTGAAGGAAGTTTTAGTTAATTCCAGTGATTTAAATGCAGTTTTACAGTCTCCTAAAGTCTCAGCTGCGAAGAAAAAAGAGATCATCAAAGACTCTTTTTCACAGGTGAATCCTTTCGTATTGAATACTTTAATGATTCTGATTGATCGTCATCGCCAGGACCAAATGGTCGAAGTGGTCGATCAATTCGTTGAACTGTCAAATGAAGAGCATGGCATTGCTGATGCGAAAGTGTACAGCATTCGCCCATTAACAGAAGACGAAAGTGATGCATTATCAGCAAGCTTTGCAGCTAAGGTTGGTAAAAAATCGCTTCGCATTCAAAACATTGTAGATCCTGAATTGCTAGGCGGATTGAAAATCCGTATTGGGAATCGCATATATGACGGCAGCTTGCGCGGCAAGTTAAACCGCTTAGAACGTAAATTGCTAGGCTAAGATTCGTAGATAGGGGGTAAACTCATGAGCATCAATGCTGAAGAAATCAGTGCGCTGATAAAATCGCAAATCGAGAATTATCAGTCGGAAATTCAAGTGAGTGATGTGGGTACAGTTATCTCTGTAGGTGACGGTATCGCCCGTGCTCATGGCCTCGACAATGTCATGGCTGGAGAACTTGTTGAATTTTCAAACGGCGTTATGGGTATGGCACAAAACCTTGAAGAAAATAACGTCGGTATTATCATCCTCGGACCTTTCGCTGACATCCGCGAAGGAGATGAGGTGCGCCGTACGGGCCGCATCATGGAGGTTCCTGTAGGGGAACAGCTAATCGGCCGCGTGGTAAACCCACTTGGACAACCTGTAGATGGTATGGGTCCAATCAACACAACTAAAACTCGTCCAATCGAGTACGCTGCACCAGGCGTAATGGATCGTAAATCGGTTCATGAGCCATTGCAAACTGGTATCAAGGCGATCGACGCTCTTGTACCAATCGGCCGCGGACAGCGTGAATTGATCATCGGTGACCGCCAGACTGGTAAAACATCTGTTGCCATCGATACAATCCTTAACCAAAAAGGTCAGAACATGATCTGTATCTACGTTGCAATCGGTCAGAAGGAATCAACTGTACGTAATGCGGTTGAAACTCTCCGTAAGCACGGCGCGTTAGAATATTCTATCGTTGTTACAGCATCTGCTTCACAGCCAGCTCCACTCTTATACCTTGCTCCTTACGCTGGTGTAACGATGGCGGAAGACTTCATGTACGATGGCAAGCACGTGCTTGTAGTATATGATGACCTTTCTAAACAAGCGGCTGCATACCGTGAACTTTCCTTGCTGCTTCGCCGTCCTCCAGGTCGTGAAGCTTACCCAGGGGATGTATTCTACTTGCACTCACGTTTATTAGAGCGTGCTGCGAAATTGAGCGACGCTAAAGGCTCAGGTTCAATCACAGCACTTCCGTTCATTGAAACACAAGCGGGCGACGTATCTGCTTACATTCCAACGAACGTTATCTCAATCACAGACGGACAGATCTTCTTGCAGTCTGACCTATTCTTCTCTGGCGTACGTCCAGCGATCAATGCAGGTCTTTCTGTATCCCGTGTAGGGGGATCCGCTCAAATCAAAGCGATGAAGAAGGTATCTGGTACACTGCGTCTTGACCTTGCATCATACCGTGAATTGGAAGCATTCGCACAGTTCGGTTCTGACCTTGATAAGGCAACTCAAGCAAAACTTAACCGCGGTGCTCGTACGGTAGAAGTGCTTAAGCAAGATTTGAACAAGCCGCTATCTGTTGAAAAGCAAGTAGCGATCCTATATGCACTTACTCGCGGCTTCCTTGATGATATTCCATTGCAGGATATCCGCCGCTTTGAATCAGAATTCCATACATGGTTAGACCACAACCGCAAAGAAGTGTTAGACCATATCCGTACAACGAAGGAACTTCCTTCAGATGACGATATGTCTGCTGCAATCAACGACTTCAAAAAGACGTTTGCAGTTTCTGAGTAAAAATTCACGCCGGGCCAGGCAAGCCCTTCACTCAAACCTTCACGGAATGATCTGAAGGTCTTGCCTTCCAGCTTGACATTTAACTTGAACAATCTTTGAAAAAGGGTGGTGAGAACCTAAAATGGCATCTTTACGTGATATAAAATCCCGTATAACTTCAACTAAAAAGACGAGCCAGATTACGAAGGCAATGGAAATGGTATCTGCAGCTAAATGGAACCGTGGAGTTATGAACGCGAAAGCATTCGTACCTTACATGGAAAAAATCCAGGAAGTGACTACTTCAGTCGCGATGGGCAGCAAGAATTCCAATCATCCAATGCTGAACAGCCGTCCGGTGAAGAAGACGGGATATCTAGTGATAACTTCAGACCGCGGTCTTGCAGGGGCTTACAATAGTAACGTCATTCGTCAGGTTTATCAGACGATCCAAAGTCGACATAAATCAAATGATGAGTTTGCAATTATCGCCATCGGCAGAGTGGGCCGTGACTTTTTCCAAAAGCGTGGCATGAATGTTGTACTTGATATCGTCGGTATTGCGGATCAACCATCTTTCGCTGAGATCCAGGACATCGCCAGCAGTACTGTTGGTATGTTCTCTGATGGAACGTTCGATGAGCTGTACTTATACTACAGCCATTACATCAGCGCAATTTCACAGGAAGTGAATGAAAAGAAGCTGTTGCCATTAACTGATATGGCAGCATCTGCTAAGCTGACTTCCTATGAATTTGAACCAGATGCTGAAGCAATCCTGGATGTTCTCTTGCCACAGTATGCAGAAAGCTTGATATACGGAGCACTGCTTGACAGTAAAGCAAGTGAACACGCTGCTCGTATGACAGCCATGAGAAATGCAACGGATAACGCGAAAGAGCTGATTAATTCACTCAGCTTGAGCTACAACCGTGCACGTCAGGCTGCTATTACCCAGGAAATCACCGAAATCGTCGGTGGAGCCGCAGCGCTCGAGTAGAATCGTTGATTGGCGCATGCCGCCGTATGAAAATTTTTTGATGAAAATCGGGGATGTGGCATGATGTCCACATCCCATCATGATGTATATATTTGAACAAGTACGTTAGGAGGGAACAAGATGAACAAAGGACGCGTTCTCCAGGTTATGGGTCCGGTTGTTGACGTTAAGTTCGAAAGCGGCAATCTTCCTGAGATCTATAATGCTTTGAAAATTGTAAGTAACGATGCGGATGTTAACATCGAACTAACCCTTGAAGTAGCCCTTCATTTAGGTGATGATACAGTTCGTACAATCGCTATGTCATCCACTGACGGCCTAAAGCGCGGAGTGGAAGTATTAGATACAGGTGCTGCCATCTCTGTACCAGTTGGGGATGTAACACTTGGACGTGTATTTAACGTATTGGGTGAGTCTATTGACCTTGACGCTCCACTACCGGCTGATGCACGCCGCGATTCAATCCACAGGGAAGCTCCAACTTTTGAACAGCTTTCTACTGAGGTTGAAATCCTTGAAACAGGTATTAAGGTAGTAGACCTTCTTGCTCCATATATCAAGGGTGGAAAAATTGGATTATTCGGTGGTGCCGGTGTAGGTAAAACTGTATTAATCCAGGAATTGATCAACAACATCGCTCAAGAGCACAGCGGTATCTCTGTATTCGCAGGTGTTGGTGAGCGTACACGTGAAGGTAATGACCTTTACCACGAAATGACTGATTCTGGCGTTATCAAGCAAACTGCTATGGTATTCGGTCAGATGAACGAGCCGCCAGGAGCACGTATGCGTGTTGCCCTGACTGGTTTGACAATGGCTGAATATTTCCGTGATGAGCAAGGACAGGACGTTCTTTTCTTCATGGATAATATCTTCCGTTTCACACAAGCAGGTTCTGAAGTATCTGCCCTGTTAGGCCGTATGCCTTCTGCGGTAGGTTACCAGCCAACTCTTGCTACTGAAATGGGTAAATTACAAGAGCGTATCACATCTACTAACGTAGGTTCTGTTACTTCAATCCAGGCGATTTACGTACCAGCCGATGACTATACGGATCCGGCTCCTGCTACAACTTTCGCCCACTTGGATGCAACAACGAACCTTGAGCGTAAGCTTTCTGAAATGGGTATCTACCCTGCGGTGGATCCACTTGCTTCGACTTCACGTGCATTGACACCTGAAATCGTTGGCGAAGACCACTACAATGTAGCTCGCCGTGTTCAGCAAACATTACAGCGTTACAGAGAACTTCAGGACATCATTGCGATCCTTGGTATGGACGAACTTTCGGACGACGATAAGTTAATCGTACACCGCGCTCGCCGTGTTCAGTTCTATCTATCACAAAACTTCCACGTAGCTGAGCAGTTTACTGGTCAGAAGGGTTCATACGTGCCAGTTAAAGAAACTGTTAAAGGTTTCACTGAAATCCTTGACGGGAAATATGACCACCTTCCAGAAGATGCATTCCGCCTAGTTGGCCGTATCGAAGAAGTTATCGAGAATGCAAAACGTATGGGTGTAGAGGTCTAATAACGGACCAGGAGGGTAAAAAATGAAGACGATTAAAGTCAGTGTTGTTACTCCCGATGGGCCGGTGTATGAAGGAAATGTAGAAATGGTAAGCACAAAAGCTCGCACAGGTGAGCTCGGAATCTTGCCAGGCCACATTCCAATGGTTGCACCGCTACAAATTGGCGCTGTCCGTTTGAAAAATGGCAGCAATACTGAATTCGTTGCGGTCAGCGGCGGCTTCCTTGAAGTCCGTCCTGAGCAGGTAACCATCCTGGCTCAATCCGCTGAACAATCTTCTGAGATCGATCTTGAGCGTGCACTAAGAGCAAAAGAACGCGCTGAGCAGCGCCTGCATGAAAGAAAGCAGGAACACGTTGACTTCAGACGCGCAGAACTTGCCCTGCAGCGTGCGATCAACCGTATTTCAGTTGCTGAACGCAAAATATAATGATGAACACCCTCCGGATTTTTTCTGGAGGGTGTTTTTTAATGTAGAGAGTGGAGGATCTACCACCCAATAGACTTGCCTATGTGGGAACAGTTTCCATTTCGCTATAAAAACTAAAATTTAGCTATTAAAAAAGAATTATCGCTATAAAAAATCTTAAAAAGCTATAAATTATCAAATTTCGCTATAAAAATTTTATTTTCGCTATAAAAACTTTTTGTTATTAAAATGCAATATATTTTAACCCAGAAATTATGCTAAGTAAATCATGGCTAGTCACAGCTCTTATACAAATTACAACAGGTTGATCAAAAAAATGCTGGTTTGAGATTGACTCCTCATTCATTTCCTCAAATTTAACCCAGAAAATCAAAAACTACACAATTCCACCATAACCTCTGCTGTAACAGAACATAAAAAATGTTGACAAACATCACTGACAACTAAACCCAAATGCAGTAAATATAGAATGTAACCGAATGATTTTCTTTAGTATAAGCGCATCTTTTATGTCAAAAGCATATTTCGGGGAAAAAAGGAGCATGCGCCTTCCTGCACGACGGTGAGTTCCAAAACTGCGAAATAAACCTGGTTAAAAGAATACGAATAAATTTCACTGAATGCTACTAAGTATGGAAAAGAACAACTCTTGCGGCAGCCTATTTTCACGTGCTTTTTTATCTATTTTTCATATGTTAGTAGACATGGAAGAAGGTTGCCAGTTTGTTCAAAGCTTTATCGACACACATTTGCAACAATGGTATAATTGTTATCGGTTACAAGTTTAAAAAGTATGAAAATTTTACAACATTGGAGGGATGGGCATGGAACAGTTGAATCTATATCAAAATAACTATTTGATAGTCTTTGTGTTCCTATGTCTCGGGGTATTGCTTCCTGTTGTTGCTTTATTCGCGGCTAAGCTTCTGCGTCCAAAGTACAAGCAGGATGAGCGGAAATATACCACCTACGAGAGCGGGATGGAACCTTTCAGCGATGCAAGGGTTCAGTTTAACGTCCGTTATTATGTGTTTGCCCTTATGTTCGTTATTTTTGATGTAGAAACAGCGTTTTTGTATCCATGGGCTGTCGCTTATGAGAAATTGGGGATCTTTGCGTTGATTGAAATGCTGATCTTTGTTGTATTGCTTCTCATTGGACTCATCTACGCGTGGAAAAAGAAGGTGCTAAAATGGATTTAAAATTGGATGATCTTTCACCTGCAGAAATGGCAGAACTCCAAAGAAATGTATTCGTGACTACACTTGAACAGGTTAAAGGCTGGGCACGAAGCAACTCCATGTGGCCAATGACATTTGGTCTAGCTTGCTGTGCGATCGAAATGATGGCTTCCAGCTCCGCTCACTATGACCTTGACCGTTTCGGAACGTTTTACCGGAACTCGCCGCGTCAATCAGATGTCATGATCGTATCAGGAACCGTAACGAAAAAAATGGCTCCGACAGTCCGCAGACTTTATGATCAGCTGGCTGAACCGAAATGGGTAATTGCCATGGGATCATGTGCAACAGCAGGAGGTCCTTACGTAAAATCTTATTCAGTAGTTAAAGGGGTCGACCAGATCGTTCCCGTCGATGTATACATACCGGGATGCCCGCCGAACCCAGCAGCGCTAATTTACGGGATTAATAAGTTAAAAGAGAAGATCCGTTATGAGGCGAAAACCGGGAAGAAGGTGATCTAACCGATGAGCGGGGAAAAGGATTTAGAGCAGATAAAGAGAGAAGCAGCTGAAAAAGCGAAAGAGCTGGCAAAACAGCGCCTGGCAGCAAAGCAATCGGGTGAAGGAAATGATCCGAAAGAGGTTGCTGAAAAAGTCGCTGCACCAGAAGAAAAACAAGTTGAGGCACCAGCAGTAAGTGATGACGCGGACCTCGCGAAGAAAAAAGCCGCCGCTGCAGCGAAAGCGAAGGCAGCAGCACTGGCAAAGATGAAAGCGAATGCGCAAGCAGCAGGAGAATCAACTGAAGATCCCGCAGCGTCTGAGGCACCAGCTACACCGGCAGTTCCTGCAGGAGACGATGATGCAGACCTCGCGAAGAAAAAAGCCGCCGCAGCAGCAAAAGCAAAGGCAGCCGCACTAGCGAAAATGAAAGCGACTGGCCAGGCAGATTCAGTGGAATCAGCAGAAGCTCCAGCAGGAGACGATGATGACCTGGCGAAGAAGAAAGCCGCAGCGGTAGCAAAAACAAAAGCGGCAGCCGCAGCAAAACTGAAGGCAAAGGCAGAAGCTGGTGAGTCAGCAGAAGCTTCATCAAGTGATGATGATGACCTCGCGAAGAAGAAAGCCGCAGCGGTAGCGAAAGCAAAAGCAGCTGCAGCAGCAAAACTAAAAGCGAAGGCAGAAGCTGGTGAGTCAACAGAAGCTTCATCGGGAGACGATGATGACCTGGCGAAGAAAAAAGCCGCAGCAGTAGCAAAAGCCAAAGCCGCCGCAGCAGCGAAAGCGAAAGCTGCAGCAATGGGCGGAGATGCTGGTGGATCTGCCGATGACGAAAAAGCGAAAGCGATTGCCGCAGCTAAGGCAAAAGCAGCCGCTGCCGCAAAGGCAAAGTCCGCAGCCGGAGCAAAAACTGAAGCTGCAGAACCTGCAGAAGAGAAGAAGCCTTCTCCAAACCAGCACTATCTTGATAAATATGTCAAAGTGATTTCAGACAACCTTGGTGCGGATGTTTTAGAAGATTACTATATTAACCCGTTATCCAAGGATGTGCCGACGCTTGTTGCGAAGAAAGATTCGTACAAACGTGTCGCTGCATTCCTGAAATACAATGAATTGCTTGGATTCGATTATTTATCAGAGCTTCACGGCACTGATTTTGAAACACATATGGAAGTGTATGTGCATTTATACTCATACAAAAACAGGCAGACAGTTGCACTTAAGGTCAAGCTCGATCGTGATCAACCAGTCATTGAATCCGTTCAGCCGCTTTGGGCAGGTGCAGATTGGCCTGAATGTGAGACTTACGACTTGCTTGGTATTAAATTCGAAGGCCATCCTAACCTCCATCGCATCATGCTGGGTGAAGACTGGGTCGGCCACCCATTAAGAAAAGACTATGAACCGTATGATGTGGAGGTGTAGCCCGTGATACGCACAGAAGAAATGCTCTTGAACGTGGGCCCGCAGCACCCAAGTACACACGGTGTATTCCGCCTCGTTCTTAAAATCGACGGGGAGATTATTGTTGAAGCGAAGCCGGTAATCGGCTATCTGCACCGCGGTACAGAAAAACTAGCGGAAAATCTTCAATATACCCAGATCATTCCGTATACGGACCGAATGGATTATGTATCGGCAATGACAAATAACTATGTACTTGTCCATGCAGTAGAAACAATGATGGGCATCCAAGTTCCTGAACGAGCTGAGTACTTAAGGGTTCTTGCAATGGAATTGAACCGTGTTGCCAGCCATCTGCTCTGGTGGGGAACCTTCATCCTTGACTTTGGAGCTACGAGCCCATTGCTATATGCATTCCGTGACCGCGAAATGATCCTGAATCTGCTGAATGAACTTTCAGGTGCGCGCCTGACATTCAACTACATGCGTGTAGGCGGTGTAAAATGGGATGCTCCGGAAGGCTGGCTTGAAAAGATTGCTGATTTTATTCCTTATTTAAGAGGTCAGCTGAAAGGATACCATCAGCTGGTATCGGGGAATGAAATTTTCCTTAACCGAACAAAAGGCATCGGAACATATACAAAAGAAGATGCCATCAACTACTCATTGAGCGGTCCGAACCTGCGCAGTACCGGGGTAAAATGGGATTTGCGCAAGGATGAGCCGTACTCGATCTATGATCGCTTCGACTTTGACGTTGTCACTCGTGAAGAAGGAGACGCTCTTGCCCGCTACTATTGCAGGCTGGGTGAAATCGAAGAATCACTGAAAATCATCGAACAGGCTTTGGAACAATTCCCGAAAGAGGGAGAAATCATGGCCAAGGTTCCAAAGATCATCAAGGCTCCAAAAGGGGAAGCGTTTGTCCGGATCGAAGGCTCCAGGGGCGAAATCGGCTGTTACATATCAAGCGATGGCAAAAAAGAGCCTTACCGTCTCAAGTTCAGAAGGCCGAGCTTCTACAATTTGCAGATCCTTCCTAAACTTTTAGAAGGTGAAAGCATCTCGAATCTGATTGCAATTTTAGGAGCGGTTGATATCGTTCTTGGGGAGGTAGACGGCTAATGGTTGCGGATCTTCTCACTAATAGCCCGGGCTTGATCAACTTTGGTATTTTCTTTCTTTTGGCAGTTGTCCTGTTGCTTGTAATCCTCGGATTCGTAACAATGGCCATTCTGGCTGAGAGAAAGGTGCTTGGATTTATGCAGGGACGTTATGGCCCGGCGCATGTCGGCGGTAAATGGGGCCTCTTGCAGTCTGTAGCCGACGTATTAAAGCTTTTGGTAAAAGAAGACTTAATCCCGAAATTAGCGGATAAGCCGCTGTTCATCATCGCACCGGTGATTGCGTTCGCTCCATCCTTCATGGTAATGGCGACCATCCCGCTGACCGATGAACTGCAATTTGCTGATTTGAATGTTGGTTTTCTATACTATATCGCCATTTCAGGCCTGACGATTGTCGGGATGTTAATGGCAGGCTGGGCATCAAACAATAAGTACTCATTGCTTGGCGGTATGCGTGCGGCGGCACAGATGATTTCCTATGAAATTCCGCTGGTAATGAGTGTGCTTGGGATTGTCCTGCTTTCAGGAAGCCTGAACTTGAATGAAATCGTAGAGGCACAGGGAAGTAAAGGCTGGTTTATTCTATGGCAGCCAATCGCTTTCATCGTATTCTTCATTGCTGCAACTGCCGAACTGAACAGGGTGCCATTCGACCTTGCTGAAGCGGAAAACGAACTAGTTGCCGGTTTCCATACCGAGTACTCTGGCTTCCGCTGGGCGATGTTCATGCTTGCTGAATATGTGTATATGTTCGCAATGTCAGCCTTGATTGTTGTGCTTTTCCTTGGAGGCTGGCTGCCGCTTCCGTTCCTGGGCTTTATCCCAGGCGCTGTGTGGTTCTCGCTTAAGTTCAGCCTTGTAGTGTATATCCTGATCTGGTTCCGGGCGACGTTCCCGCGTATCCGTGCAGACCAGTTGATGGAGTTCGCATGGAAGGTACTATTGCCGGTTGCACTTGCAAACATTTTCCTTACAGCTTTGATCAAAGAACTTTTCAATATTTAAAATAAGAATGGGAGCATTCGCTTTAAAAGAGGCCTCTGCTTCCTGCATTAAAAGGGGTGAATAACGTGCTAGGATGGACTAAAGGATTAGCTTATACCCTTAAACAATTATCTCGTGAAAAGCTCACTTATGATTATCCAAACGAACCAATTCCGCTTCCGGACCGGTTCCGGGGCATTCAGAAGTTTTATCCCGAAAAATGCATTGTCTGCAATCAGTGTGCCAACATTTGTCCGACAGACTGCATTAATTTGACTGGTAAAAAGCATCCTGATCCAACGAAAAAAGGAAAAATCATAGATACGTATGATATCAACTTCGAGCTTTGTATCCTCTGTGACCTATGCACAGAAGTTTGCCCGACTGAAGCAATCATCATGACGAACAACTTTGAACTTGCTGAATACAGTCGGGATGACTTATTTAAGAACCTGGAATGGCTTGATGAAAATGATGAGAATATACGGAAGGTGAATAAAGCATGACGTTATCAGGCGAATTTTTTGCGTTTATGTCACTTGCTTTAGTGGCGGTAATGGGCGGCGTGCTTTTATTGAACCTTACCAAGGTCATCCACATGGTCGTTGCACTCGTCTTTACATTCGTCAGTATTGCAGGAATCTATATTTTGTTATCAGCCGAATTCATCGCAGTGATCCAGGTCATGATTTATTCCGGAGCGATCACGATCATCATGCTTTTCGGAATCATGCTTACCCGCCACCACAGTGACGATGAAGAGCAAAAAACGAGTCCATGGAGAAAGCTCCTGGTTCTTCTTGGCGTACTGGGCTTCGGTGCAGCTGTTTATTACGGAATCTATGACTTGAGTTTCGATGCAGTGCCGAATACGCTGCATGAAAATAACACAGAACAAATCGGAATGGCGCTTTACTCTAAGTACATCATTCCATTTGAGCTGACATCCGTAATCCTGCTTGTCGCGCTGGTAGGCGCTATCGTATTGGCGCGAAATGATGATAAGGAGGGGGATAAGGAATGAGTTCTGTTCCAGTTTCAGCCTTTCTTGCACTTGCACTTATCCTATTTTGCATCGGACTCTACGGTGCTTTGACGAAACGAAACACAGTTATTGTGCTGATCTCGATTGAATTGATGCTCAATGCCGTCAATATCAATCTAGTAACTTTCAGTAAATACGGGTTGAACCCTTCCATCACAGGCCAGGTTTTCGCCCTGTTTGCCATCTCGGTAGCAGCGGCAGAAGCAGCTGTGGGACTGGCGATTTTGATTGCTCTTTACCGCAACCGCAGATCGGTCAATATTGATGAAATGAATCAGCTCAAAAATTAATTAGGATTGAAGGCGGCGGAACATCCCGCTGCTTAATGTTTAGAACATTTCTTGTAGCTGGACTGCCCCGTGCAATACGGGCCTCAATCTGACGGACGTAAAAAGGATAGACAACGCCCGTTCAAAAAAGGGGATTGTGATATTAATGGAGAATGCTTGGCTCATTCCGCTGTTCCCGCTTGTATCCTTTCTATTCCTTCTGCTATTCGGTAAAAAGCTCAAAGAAGCAAGTGCCTTCGTTGGAATTTTAGCGACACTTGCCTCACTGGTATACTCCATCCTTGTGCTTATCGAGCGCTTGACGGAGTCCACCTTTAAAGCTGAAACCGTTTGGCTGACAATAGGGGATTTACAACTGACTGCGGGCTTTGAAGTAAACCAATTAAATGCATTGATGCTGGTGATCGTATCTCTTGTCAGCTTCCTTGTACATACCTATTCAAAAGGATATATGCATGGAGATGAGCGGATCCCGGTTTTCTATGCTTATCTAGGGTTATTTACATTTGCGATGTTAGGTCTTGTAATCTCGCCGAATCTTCTTCAGACTTATATTTTCTGGGAGCTGGTCGGTGTAGGTTCATTCCTGTTGATCGGATTCTATTTTTACAAAGAAAGCGCCAAAGCGGCTGCTAAAAAAGCCTTTATCATGACCCGTATCGGGGATGTAGGACTGCTGATTGGGATGATTTTATTATTCTGGCAAACTGGCAGCTTCGAATATGATGAGATATTTGCAGCAGTAGAAGAAGGCGCAATTTCCGGAACAATGATTACCTTGACTGCCATCCTGATTTTCATCGGGGCAGTTGGTAAATCAGGTCAATTCCCGCTTCACACATGGCTTCCTGACGCGATGGAAGGCCCAACGCCAGTTTCTGCGTTAATCCACGCAGCGACAATGGTTGCAGCGGGTGTGTACTTAGTCGCATCGCTGTTCCCGCTATTCAATGCTAGTGAAACAGCTATGATGACGGTAGCGGTCATTGGTGCCTTCACGGCCATCTTTGCTGCTACCATTGGTCTTGTACAGACTGATATCAAACGCGTTCTTGCGTTTTCAACAGTCAGTCAGCTAGGCTATATGATGCTTGCATTAGGATCTGCCGGCTATGTTGCCGGAGTATTCCATTTGATGACTCATGCTTTTTTCAAAGCATTGTTGTTCCTTGCAGCAGGCAGTGTCATTCATGCTGTACATACTCAGGATATTGAGAAAATGGGCGGGCTTTGGAAAAAGCTTACGTTCACTGGACCTCTGTTCCTGATCGGAACATTGGCAATCAGCGGCGTGCCATTATTTTCAGGATTTTTCAGTAAAGATGAAATTTTAATCGCTGCATGGGCTCACGGAAATTATGGTTTGTTCTGGTTAGCAGTGATTGCAGCATTTTTCACGGCATTCTATATGTTCCGTCTGTTCTTCATGGTCTTTGCCGGTGAGGCGCGCAGCGAGATGAAGAATGTCCATGAATCACCGTCAGTCATGACAATGCCAATGGTTGTTCTTGGTGTTCTAGCTGTTATCGCTGGTTATGTGAACACACCTTGGTTCGGCACTTTCCTTGGCGACTGGCTGACTGAGGGCAATGAAGCACTTGGCCATGGACACATCGAAGGTCCGGCATGGATTATGGTTGTGGCGACTGTCGTATCCTTGCTTGGTATTCTGCTTGCGTGGATGATGTACAGCAAAAAGTCATTGTCACGCGATTGGCTCAGCAGCAGGATTCCGCTTACGTACAGCGTTGTTAAGAACAAATACTTTATCGATGAAATTTACAGCCAGACGATTGTGTTTGCAACAAAAGGGATCAGTTTGTTCCTGCGTTTTATTGAGCTCTTCCTTGTTGAAGGCTTAGTGAAACTGACAACTGCTTCTGTTCAGGCCCTTGGTAAAACTGGCGCTAAACTTCAAAGCGGCCAAGTACAGACATATGGCGCAATCGCGTTTGTCGGTTTGGCAGTTCTGATGGTCATCTTTGCGTTAACAGGGGGGTATTTATAATGGATTTCAACTATTTTCTTACCTTGCTTGTATTCTCCCCTTTGCTAGGTATCCTGCTTTTGGCATTCATGCCTAAAGCGAATGAATCAGGTATTAAAATGCTTGGAGTGTTAGCGACACTTCCGTCGCTTGTTTTGGCACTGATCGCCTATTTTTCCTATCGCGGCGGAGCAGACCTTGTTAATTTTTCGGAAAAATTCCGCTGGATCCAGTTTGGCGGACCAAGTGCCGAGCAATCCGGCATGTTCAGCGTCAATTATGAACTGGGAATTGATGGTTTCGGGCTGATCATGGTCGTACTGACTGCAGTGATTGCAACGCTTGCAGCTCTTGCATCCTTCCATATCAAGAAAGAATGGAAAGGCTACTACATGCTGTTTCTGCTTCTTGAAATCGGCATGCTTGGAGTATTTACATCCCAAAACTTGATCCTGTTCTTCCTTTTCTTCGAAATCACCCTGATCCCAATGTTTTTCCTGATCGGGAAATGGGGCTATTACGAAAAAGAAAAGGCTGCTTACAGCTTCTTGATCTATAATGGCCTTGGTTCAGCGATTCTGCTGATTGTCATAATGGTGTTATTTTCAAGAACAGGCACTTCGAATATCGAAATGCTCAAAATGATTTTGAACACTGAAAATGCGCAATTAGTAGCGCCGATATCAGAGTCACTGAAGATGGGATTATTGATTGCCTTGCTTATCGCTTTCGGCGTAAAGCTGCCAATCTTCCCTCTCCACAGCTGGATGCTGCGCGTTCACGTAGAGGCGCCGCCTTCAATCGTTATGATCCACTCAGGGATTCTATTGAAGATCGGTGCGTTCGGTTTGATCCGCTTCGGGATGGGAATCTTCCCAGAGCAATTCGAACAATTAACAGTATTGCTTGCAGTACTAGGGGTCATCAATCTGTTGTACGGAGCATTCCTTGCTTTTATCCAGACAGATTTCAAAATGGTTCTTGCTTACTCTTCTATTTCCCATATGGGTATCGTGTTAATCGGAATTGGGGCAAATAATGAAGCTGGTATTCAAGGGGCGATTTTCCAGGTCGTATCTCACGGCTTGATTTCAGCATTATTGTTCTTCCTGGTTGGTGTGCTGTATGAGCGCACTCACACTACAACACTTGCAAATCTTGGCGGCCTTGCAAAAGGAATGCCGATCGCATCTGGCTTCTTACTTGCTGGAGCAATGGCGTCACTCGGCTTGCCAGGGATGTCCGGATTCGTCAGCGAATTCATGGCGTTCTTCGGCCTTTTCAAGGAAATGCCAATCATTGCAGCGGTTGGTACTCTTGGCATCATCATGACGGCCGTTTACCTGCTGCGCGCCGTGCTTGCTATCACGTATGGCAATGCAGAACGCGAATTTGCCGGTATTTCAGATGTTCGCACATTTGAATGGGCACCGATCTTGGTGCTTGTGGGCTTGATCGTCCTGATTGGAGTATATCCAAACGTTCTGAGTGAACCGCTTCAGGCAACTTTAGAAACTATCTTGATGGGAATAGGGGGGTGATGAACGATGGATTTAGATACGCTTCTATCATTTGATTGGGGAACGATGACTCCTGAATTCATCATCCTGGGAGTAGCGACAGCTCTGTCAGTTCTAGATTTATTCATGCCAAAGCATGTAGACCGGAAAGTGCTTGGCTGGATTGGTTTTATCGGGATTCTCGCAGCAATTTTTTCCTTGGTGATGTTAATCGGCAATGAGACAACTTCAATCTTGTTTGATACCTTCAGACTCGATTCGTTTGCGATTGCCTTTAAGCTGATCCTGCTTGTTGGTTCCGCGCTCGTCATGCTATTGGCAATTGATTTTCCGCATAATGAAGGTCTCGAGGATTATAAAGGAGAATTTTTCTACCTGTTCCTCGCAGCATTGCTTGGTGCAATGATGATGGCTTCAAGCGGCGACTTAATCACCTTGTTCGTCGGACTTGAATTGCTATCGATTCCTTCTTATATATTGGCGGGTATGCGCAAGCGAAACCTGCAGTCTAACGAATCGGCAATGAAATACGTCATTAACGGCGGTATTTCAAGTGCCATCACTTTGTTCGGTATGAGCTATGTTTATGGCTTGGCTGGAACAACAAATTTAAAAGGAATTGCCACTGTCTTCGGAGGAATTTCAGATGGTCAGCACATCTACCTTCTTGGTCTGGCATTCTTCATGATTTTTATTGGATTATCATTCAAGCTTGCATCCGCTCCATTCCATATGTGGGCTCCGGATGTGTATCAGGGAGCTCCAACTCCAGTGACAGCGTTCTTGAGTGTTGTATCAAAGACTGCTGGATTTGTGATCATCCTCCGAATTCTTTTATCCGTATTCGGATATATACCGGTTGCCGGTGAGGAAGGGCAGCAAATTCCATTGCTGTTCGCACTCCAGGACTATATTGGTTTCCTTGCGGGAGCAACAATGATTATTGGTAACGTGGTTGCGTTAAGGCAGAGGAACATTAAACGTTTGTTTGCTTACTCAAGCATTGCGCATGCAGGTTATATACTTGTCGCACTGACAGCCATGTCATTCGTGACCTTCGATTCAATCTGGTTCTACCTGCTTGCTTACGTATTAATGAACCTTGGTGCATTTGCGATTATCCAGCTGATTACAGCGAAGACGGGCTCAGAAGATATCAGCCATTTCGCGGGCCTTTACCGCCGCGCGCCGCTGCTAGCGGTCACAATGGGAATCTTCATCCTGTCACTCGCAGGAATCCCGGGAACTGCAGGTTTTATCGGTAAACTTAATATCTTCTTGGGCGCATTGATGGTCGACCAGGCGCATTATGTCCTTGTATCGATTATGATTGCCACAACAGTTGTCTCGTATTTCTATTACTTTGGAATCATGACGCAGATGTTCTTCCGTCCTGCAGCTGACGAGGCTAAAATCGAAATACCGGCAGGAATTACAGCGGTTATCATCATTACGGCTGCTGCAACAATCCTGTTCGGAGTATTGCCAAATGTGGCATTGGACTTCCTGCATACGAATTTCAATCAGTTCGTTGATTTTATGAGATAAGATTTTTGATCTTGAAAGAATCGACTTCGGAACTTTCATGAAACGGATTTTGGGGAAAATCTATTCATCATGGGAGCCGTTTTACACGGCTAAGGGGTAAAATAATGAAGAAAGCTGGCCATGCGATAACGCGCAGGCCAGCTTTTTTGCTTTTTGATAAAGTTTTTCTAAAGTTACATGTAACTTTCATTCATGTGTGCCGTCTAATTACAGGTATGTATCGGCCTTATGTTAAGATAGATAGGTAAAAGGGGGAAGACAAATGATTTCAGGTATTGGGCCATATGCACTGACCAGCATTATATCCCATTTAGCATTCATCGGGCTTGCCTGGTGGGCACTTCAGGCACTTCAATTTGAAAAGCTGCTCAGGGCTAATCATGTTCTTCAAGCCCGGGTTTTATATATTTTGGCATCGATCGCGCTAGGTTCAACAGTAAGTAATTTCTTCCTTGATTACCTCCAATGGTCACAGCAGCTGCCGATGATCTTTCAATTGGTAAAAAATTAGGTCTTCATACATGTTTTCAAATTGACAAATATTGAGTAAAATTCAATTTGTTGCGGTTTATTTTGTATGTACATGTTTGTTTTTTCACAAAGAGTGTACACCCGGCAAAGTTGACCCGAAAAAATAGTGTCAGAAAGTGACGAGAATTCCCAAGTATGTGATTTGCTCTCCTGGTAACAATGGTAATAAGGGGAGAGTGAGATCGACATGAAGAAAATTTCGTTTTTTTTATCAATTTTTGGCATTATTGGTTTTATTGTGCTTCAAGCTGGGAATAAAACGACTGTAGCTGATGCTGAACATGAGATCCAGACTCTGGCCTCAGTTTTGCAGAACGAAGATATTTTGATCACTGGGTGGTCTTTATATGCAAGGGAAACATTGGAAAATGTAAATGGTCAAGAAGATGTAGAAGGTCTTGTCGAAGATTTGAAGGCTAAGCTTCCAAATTGGACATGGACTGTCGGCGATGATTCTAACCATGGAGAAATCATTGCTGTATCAAAGTCTTCACGGCTTCATGAAAAAATTAAAATTATTTCTACCGACATAAACGGCCAGGTACATACGTATATCATGTATGAGGTCAGAGGTCAGTCTTGGAATAAAAATACAGAAGCCTTTTTGAGCAAAAATTTACCAAGCAGAATATTTGACATTTTTCGAGGAAATGCCACAACTTTCTCTTGTATCGAAGGCGTTATCAATGATAAGATAAACTCGGCTTTACCTGTTTATAAAAGTAAACTGCTAAAGGCTTTTAACGCAAAGGAAATCGAAGGATTAGAAGAGGATTCATTTATTTCTACATCCGCTTTCTCGCCTTTATTCGACAAATCATTGAGCAGTGAACATGACATGAATATGCAGCTTGGATTACGGAAAACTGACCGATTGGGCGGAAAGACTACCCTTGTAGTTGGCACACCAATCATAACGATTGAATATTAATATAGAGAAATTGGACGCGGAGGGGAATACACTTGGAAAAAATCATCGTCCGCGGCGGACAAAGGCTAAGCGGTTCTGTAAAGGTTGAAGGAGCTAAGAATGCCGTCTTGCCTGTTATCGCTGCAACATTATTAGCAAGTGACGGAAAAAGCGTAATTCGTGATGTGCCAACTCTCTCCGATGTATATACCATCAACGAAGTATTACGTTCTTTAAACGCCGTAGTGGAGTTTGAAAATAACACAATAACAGTAGATGCATCTGGAGAGTTAAAAATCGAAGCGCCATTTGAATATGTTCGTAAAATGCGTGCTTCTGTACTAGTAATGGGATCATTGCTTGCCAGGAATGGCCGTGCTCGCGTAGCGCTGCCAGGCGGATGTGCAATCGGTTCCCGTCCTATCGACCAGCACCTTAAAGGATTCGAAGCAATGGGTGCAACAGTGAAGGTAGGAAACGGTTTTATTGAAGCCGAAGCAGTTAATGGCTTACACGGAGCTAAAATATATTTAGATTTCCCTAGCGTTGGCGCTACGGAAAATATCATGATGGCGGCTGTTCTTGCAAAAGGCACAACGATCATGGAAAACGTTGCAAAAGAACCAGAGATCGTTGACCTTGCAAACTTTCTGAACAAAATGGGTGCGAAGGTTCGTGGCGCAGGTACAGGCACAATCCGTATCGAAGGTGTTGAAGTGTTGTTTGGCGCAGACCACAACATCATTCCTGACCGTATTGAAGCTGGAACTTTCATGGTTGCTTCTGCGATTACTGGCGGAAATGTCCTTGTAAAAGGCGCGGTACCTGAACACTTATCTTCATTGGTTGCCAAGATGGAAGAAATGGGTGTTACAATCATTGAAGAAGAAGACGGTCTTCGTGTCATCGGGCCTGAAACGCTGAAAGCAGTTGATATCAAGACTATGCCACACCCTGGATTCCCGACGGATATGCAATCCCAGATGATGGCACTGCTATTGCGTGCTCAAGGTACTAGCATGATCACAGAAACGGTATTCGAAAATCGTTTCATGCACGTGGAAGAATTCCGCCGTATGAACGCCAACATTAAAATTGATGGACGTTCTGTCATCATGAACGGACCATCTGATCTTCAGGGAGCAGAAGTAGCAGCAACAGACTTGCGTGCAGCTGCCTCATTGATCCTGACTGGCCTTGTTGCCGATGGAATGACGCGCGTGACAGAATTATATCACCTTGACCGCGGATACGTTGATTTCCATCTAAAGCTGGCTGCCCTTGGCGCAGACATCGAACGCGTAAGCGAAGTCGAAGAAATGCCAGTGACTGAGAACCTCGTTTCAGATATGAACGCATAAATCAACATACCCAATAAACCGTAGAATTGTGCATATTAGTATAGTTCTGCGGTTTTTTTCTTTTTATACGATTTTATTTGGGTTATGAGTAATTCTAGTTATAAAATATCTGTCCAATTTCATTTTTACAAAAGACAATCATTTTTGCCAAATAGCGAATGCTCAAAAATTGTGTCATAAAAGCTTGTCCGCCTCCATAAGAATGAATTGAGACGGTAATAACCGCCTTAATTTCATAATGGAGGCTTTTTCTATGTTAAAATTCAAACCTTTCATCGTACTAGCTGCAATCCTATTCGCTGTCACACTCCTCATACCAACTATGCTCGTCCTCCCTTTTATGGAAGAGAAGGCAGGCGGAAAGCTGGGAGAAGAGTTCCAGAATGATGCGAAGGATGTCGCGGCAGTGCCGTCCAAAGATTCGGCTGTTGAGGTAGCCGTATACAGGACTGCTTTGTCAAAGACAGAGAAGCTTCCACTGGACGAATACTTAATTGGCGTTGTAGCAGCCGAAATGCCAGCTGAATTCGAGCTGGAGGCATTGAAGGCGCAGGCGCTGTCGGCAAGAACCTATTATGTAAAACAAATGATGAGCCCGAATAAAGTCGGCGTTCCCGCAGGGGCTCAGCTGAACGATACAACCATCCACCAGGTCTTTAAAAATAAAGAAGAACTGAAGAAGCAATGGGGCGTAGATTATAAATGGAAGATCAAGAAAATTGCCGAAGCCGTAAAAGCAACTGACGGGCAGGTTCTGACTTTTGACGGGGCACCGATCGATGCAACCTTCTTTTCAACAAGTAACGGTTTCACTGAGAACTCAGAGGAATACTGGGCCAATGCCTTCCCATACCTGCGCAGCGTTGAAAGCCCGTGGGACTTGAAATCGCCTAAATTCCGCAGTGAGACCCTTATGACCGTTGCTGCGTTTGAATCAAAGCTGGGTGTTAAGCTGCCGAATTCCGCTACAATCGGCAAGGTCATTTCACGGACAGCCGGCAACCGGGTTGGAAAGATTGATATAGGCGGTAAGGTTTTAACCGGCAAGGAAGTACGCGAAAAGCTCGATTTAAGATCCAGCGACTTCTCCTGGGTGATCAAAGGGCAAAACGTGATCATCACAACCGAAGGCTTCGGCCACGGCGTCGGCATGAGCCAATATGGCGCTAACGGCATGGCAACAGAAGGCAAAACCTATAAAGACATCGTCACGCACTATTACAAGGGTGTAGAGATCAGTTCTGCGGATAGTCTGATGACGAAGGTGACGGCTAGGAAGTAAGCGGGTGTGAGCAATCGCAGGATGAAAATAAAATGATGACGCGGCCAGGGCTGAGTGCCCTGGCTTTTTAGCGCCACTGGGTTGGACTGGTATGTTTTATTTTTTCGCGGGATGAAAGAACGTTTCGATGTTTGGAGGCATGTGGTAGAGGCGGCCCTTTTTTGTGCCTGTGAAGGGGAGGTGCATGGAAGAAAGTAAATCACTGGACGTCTTGTATGTTATCCCGGTACAAAATTCTCTGCAAGATTGATTATTAATGGAAGGACTGATAAGTAGGAAAAACTCTTTTAGCGTTTTATGATGCGCTATCTTGGACTTTTGCCCACATACAGGGCATAGCCAGAACCACCTTTCGCGTTTCATCCCCAATGTTGAACAAGAGGGGCATTGAACTCCTTTTCGAAGATCGTCGACGGTAAGAGAATAGGGCTTCAATACATCAGGGTGGTGTGGAGTATGCTTCTTTATCAGTAACTTTGATAACTTTCTTACTTCTTTGTCAGTGAAAATGACGCTTTGAGTAAACTCATCTATTTGGAGCACACGATTTAATAAAACATCTCCTTTCACTATTACTTTATTTAGTGGGCGGTCATTGGTTTTAATAATGGTAGAAGAGTTACTGACCACCACCAGATGATAAATTGGAGGGACATCGAATTTGTATTGTTTGAGCCACCTTTTTAGGTGCCATGCTTGCATTTTAACTTGAATAAGCGGATGATCATATGATTTTTCCTTTTCATCTTTCGTTTGGATCATTTGTTCAGAGTCTTTATCGAAGAAGAGTGTGCCTTTGTGGTTTTTTGTTTCAATTAGAAGGATATAACGTAGCGTTAAGATGAGGGTATCGATTTGGAAGTACCAATCTCCATCGGCAAGACGTAAATCCCGAAAGAGATGGAACCCTTTTTCAGGCAAAAAGCTTAAACGGTAATCGGTTTGCAGTTCCCCTTTGTAACCCGAGCGCCATGTTTTATAATCTTGCTCAATTAAAGGGAGTTTAGGGTGGTTTGGTATGATTCGATTCATTAAAGCTTCATATTTTCTAAGCCGAATCGGATATGTCCTTTCTTTTTCTATCAAATTGGTCACTTCCTTTATCGTTTTGTATATGAATTCTTCGATCAGTTGAGGAATACCTATTAAAGTATCTGTATTATTGTGAAATATTTATGTCCATTGACTTAAATTAATCGATATTCACGGTTGGGGGTCTTATATTAACGGTTGGCTTCGCTTTATTCACGGTTAAGGAGCTTATATTAACGGTTGGCTTCATTTTATTCACGGTTGAAGGAATAACCGCTATATTTTACCCGAAAAAGAGATGATTTGAATTAAAAATACACAAAAAGCCAGCCTTGATTCCAAGGCCAGCCGCTAAAAAACCGTAATTATTCTCTTTTATCCTCGAACGCGTCCCTCAATTCCACGCAAAAGCCTCCCTAGCCTCACAAATTTGCCGCTGAAGTAAGCATGATGAATGAAGTGGGATGCCGCTAAAACCCCAATTACATCTTTTACAAAATCAATGACGGTTGAGGATCGGTATGGGACGAAGCTTTGGTGAATTTCATCGAGCAGTCCGTACGAGATGGCCACACCCATGAAGATGAAGCTTAAAGCGGGTGTGAATCGTCCGGTCGTCAGGGCCGCTAAAACTAGGAATACATATAAAATCCCGAACTCTACCAAGTGAAGAGACTCTTTTAAAAAGCGGTCGACACTGTGGTCAGGAAGTTCAATGACTGCGGTATCTGGCAGGCTGGACATAATCCAGATCGCAGCCATATAGGCAAAAGGCAGAATTCGTAAAAACCAAGCTAGTAACTTTTTCATGATAAACCCTCACTTTAGATTGTTATAAAAAAACGGAATCTAGCACAATAATTGAAATTCCCCCCGCCCGAAAACACGATGGTATTCAGCTCAAAGCCGAAAATTTCCCCGCCCGAAAACTTTTTTGCATAAAATAATCACCTTTGTCGAAAAATAAGCAGTAAAAAATTTTTCAACTCTATGTATATATTTTTTCGCATCTGTTCAAACTGATTGCTGAGGTGATGAAAATGAGAGAGGAAAGATCTTCTCAAGACAAAAAGAACAGCTTTTTCAAGAAGCGGTGGGTGTATCCAACAGTTTATATTGCTAGTGCCGCAATCATTCTAACTGGTGTCCTATGGTATCAAAACAGCGGTAGCAACGGAACAGATCAGATCGAGTACAAAGCGACTGATATGCCTGGCAAAAAATTCAATGACCAGCCAGCAGTTGAAGTTAACCGCGCAATGGAAAACTTTGTAATGCCAGTGGTGAGTGAAGACGACGCTGTCATCCAAATGGGATTCTATGATAATGACAGCAAGGCAGAAGAGCAAGAAGCAGCTCTAGTGTTCTATGACAATACGTACCATCCGAATACTGGATTGGACATTGCTTCTAAAGATGGCAAGGAATTTGATGTTGTTGCTTCATTAAGTGGTACTGTCACTAAAGTAATGGAAGATGGTTTACTAGGAAACGTCATTGTAATCGAGCATGACAAAGGTATTGTAACACAATATCAATCAGTTAAAGACTACGAAGTTAAAGTTGGCGACCAAGTTGAGCAAGGGCAAGTCATTGCGAAATCTGGTACAAGCCTGATCAATGAAAAGGCTGGCAACCACGTACACTTTGAAATCCGTAAGGACAATGTACCTGTAAATCCACATGAGTACTTCAACAAGTCACTTAGCGCATTGCAGGAAGCAGAAATTACGAATGAAAAAGCTGCTACTGATGGAGATGCAGGCAAGTCAGAAGAAGCTACTGAAGAAGGTGCTGCAGATCAAGAAGGCACACCAGCAGATGACAGCGTAACTCCAGATGAAGAAAAACCAGCAGATGACAGCTCTGACAAAAAAGATGCCGGTGAAGACAAAGACACTTCAACTGACTCAGAAGAATCAACTAACTCTTAAACAATAAATACTTTAACACATTAACGTCCTGGGGGTCTGACCCCCAGGACGTTAATGCGTTAAAGCAGCGGGGGCTGGTTCTTTCTTTTGTTACTTGGAATTGATATGGTAAAATCATACGGGAGGAGGGGTACATATGAAACAGATGTTTTTGTTATTAGTAGGATTAATATTTTTTGCAGTATTCGTCGCTGGCTGCAGTAAGGAACCGACTCCGGAGGAACGTTTTTCGCAGTATGTGAAGCTGTGGAATGATCAGAAGTTTGAAGAGATGTATGGGTTTTTATCTGAGGAAGCGAAAGGAACGATCTCGAAGGAGGAGTTCGTCAATCGCTATAATAAAATTTATAAAGATTTAGAGATTAACAAGCTGAAGGTCAGCTATAAGCAGCCGGAAGAGGAGCAGGAGCATAAGGAAGACCAGACCGCCCTGCCTTTTTCGGCGAAAATGGAGAGTGTCGGTGGGCCAATTGCGTTTGACCATGAGGCCACTCTCGTAAAAGAGGAACGGGATAAAGAGACAAATTGGTATGTAGATTGGGATACGACTTTTATTTTCCCTGAACTGGGATCTGGGGATAAGATTAGTTTCCAGAATGTGAAAGCGGAAAGAGGCGCCATTCTTGACCGGGAAGGGAATGGACTGGCGATTAATGGAACAGCCCTGCAAATTGGTGTTGTTCCTGGCGAAATGGGCGAGCAAAAGGACCAAATCATCAAGAAGCTTGCCGGCCTGCTTGATATGTCAGAAGAGCAGATCAATAAGGCGCTGAATGCTAGCTGGGTGAAGCCAGAACACTTTGTGCCGCTGAAAAAAATATCAAGGACAGATGAAGCGCTTCAGGAGAAAGTGTTTGCCCTAGCAGGAGTGACCAGCCAGCAAGTTGGAGCGCGTGAATATCCGTATGGCGAGTCCCTTTCCCACCTGCTTGGCTACATCGGTCCTGTCACCGCCGATGATCTTGAAAAACTTGAGGCCAAAGGCTATTCAAGCACGGACTTCATCGGCCGGCGCGGACTGGAACAGGTGCTTGAAGAGCAATTAAAAGGAACAAACGGAATCAAAATTTCGATTAAAAAAGAAAACGGAACTGAAAAAGTGCTGGCAGAAAAACCTGTCGTAAATGGAAAGGATATAAAGCTGACAATTGACGTGGTCATGCAGGAACAATTATATGATCAACTCAAAGGAAAGGCTGGCACATCGGCTGCGCTCAATCCAACGACAGGTGAAACGCTCGCGCTGGTCAGCTCACCAGGCTTCGATCCAAACGAGATGACGCTTGGAATCTCGCAGAACAAGCGTAAATTGCTAGAGGAAAATCCACTGCAGCCATTCCTTAATAGATTCAAGCTTACGTATGCCCCAGGCTCCGTTCTCAAGGCCGTAACGGCAGCAATCGGACTTGAAAGCGGCAAGCTTACGCCGAAGACCGCCTATGAAATCAACACAAAGCAATGGCAGAAGGACGCTTCATGGGGTAATTACAAGGTCACCAGGTATTCAGATATCAAAGGAAACATTGATCTGGAAAAAGCGCTCATATACTCGGACAACATTTATTTTGCCAGAGCCGCACTTGAGAAAATCGGCGCTGATACCTTTGCGGAGGGCCTGAAGAAGTTTGGCTTTGAGGATCAGCCGGAATATTTATATCCAATGGAGCCATCGCAAATTGGCAAAATGGAAAGTGAAATCAGTCTGGCTGATTCAGCCTATGGGCAGGGACAGGTTGAGATGAACGTACTTCATCTGGCTGCAGCCTATTCGCCTTTGATGAACAAGGGTAATTTGATTAAGCCGATTCTTGGAATCGAAGACCAGCAGGGACAGGTTTGGAAGGAAAACGTAATCAGCCCAGAAAACTCAGCAATACTCAATAAGATGCTGACCAAGGTCGTCACGGATCCAAGGGGTACCGCACATAGTGCCATGATGGCCAACTATCCGCTAGCCGGAAAAACTGGTACAGCAGAGATCAAACAGAAACAAGGTGAGAAAGGCAAAGAACTCGGATGGTTCGTCGCCTACAACCCTCAATCTGCAGACCTGATTGTCTCGATGATGATCGAGAACTCAGGCTCCAAAGATGTCGTTACAAGAGTAAAAGCATTTTATCAGCTAAGACAGCAAAGTGGATTATGATGAATTAAGGTTCAGCCAATAGGGCTGGACCTTTTTTGTGTGTTCAAAGATAACAGACATTAAGTCTAACCATGTCAAAATGAGTCTCCAGCCCCGTTTAAGTCAGAGCCAGCTTGGATAGATACGGTGAGATAAATTTTTTATGGGGGTAGAGTGGATAAATTGGGGGTTCAGTCCTACAAAGCAACTTTTTGGAAAAATGAGTAAATGTGCCTAAAAATTGAAAAGGCATTTTTCACTGAGAATGAATAATACGTTTTCACAGAAGGAAAAACGACCCATAAAAATACAAAAAATAGTTCGAACTAAAGATATATTCAACAAAAATTACAATTAAATTAGTTAAAACGAACTATTCCTTATTTTGGTAAATATTTGACTAAAATGTGAACGGGTGATAGTAAATAAAGAGGAGAAATTTTAATTTTTTAGGTTTATTAACTTAGTAAACTGGGAATTTGAAAATGAACATTTCCAATTCTTTCATAAAAAATAAAAAATAACCATTAAAGGGAGTAAATGCAGGATGTTAGAGTCAAAAAGGAGAGCGACCATCTTTTTGCTACTTGCCTTTCTTTTAGCCTCAGTGGCTGGATACCTCGTGTATCAAAAAGTAAAGGACTTAAACTCAGAGTTGGGGGGCATGACGAAAATCTATGTTGCGAATAGCGACATCCCAGCGAGGACACTGATCCAGGAAAATCAAATCACGACGATGGAAATCCCAAATAAGTTTTATGTAAAGGGTTCTCACGTCGTGAAAAAAGATGATTTAGTCAATACAGTACTGGTTGTTCCTGTTTCCAAGGGAAATATCATAACCGAAAACATGCTAAAGCCATTCTCAAATCTTAGAAATGAAAATAACCGCCTCGTCTCCATGTATCCTTCTGAAAAAATACAATTCGACCAGGTAATCGAAGCACTTGACCGTGTTGATATTATTGTTTCTACCGACGATAACGGAAAGCAAAAGACGGAAATCTTCATGAGGGATGTACCTGTTGCATACGCACAGGGAAATGGTAAGGATTTCGCAGGAGTTGCGCTTGAAGTAAGCATGGAAGACGCGCCAAAACTTATACATATCCAGAACTACGCAGACAAGGTCCGGGTGCTGAAAGCAAACGTCGGCAAAGGCGATACGATGAATACAGCAACCCCACCAGAAACGGATACAACCAAAGAAGGTACTGAACAGAAGACGCAGCCGACTGGTACACAGCCGCCAAAGGCCCAGCAGCCAGCAGCAACCACTCCAAAAAAGACAGACACGACAAAACCAACAGGTACCAAACCGGCAGATAATAAACAAACCGATACAAAACAAAGTGGTACACCATAAAGAATCTTACTTGTTTCAAACCACAAAACATTAATAATTAACTTATATCAATTAAGCATCATGGTAAAAATTCATTCTGCCTCTAAAAAAAGGCAGTAACTAAATAAAAGGCTCTGTTAATAGCCCAATGTTATATCAAATCCTGTTGATTGTATTGGAAGGCGCGCAGACTCCTGCTGGCGCAGCTGGACAGGTGAGACCACGCAGGAGCGAAGCGACGAGGAGGCTCAGCGCCAGCCCCGCGGAAAGCGAAGCGCCTGGAACGAAAATCAACAGCCTTGATTAATAGAGCAAATAAAAATGATGGTATGAGGGGAACCGATGGAAACGAAACTTAAGATTTTATTAGTCAGTGATGATGAGGTCATTCATAACCAAATATTAAATGGCATTTCTGGGAGTTACCCAATCCAGCTGATCGCACCCGGTGATGTTGTCCGGGAGATTAACCGCGATGTTCAGGATATTGTCATTTTTGTCCAGGCGGATGGCGACATTGAAGTTGAGAGTATTCAATATATCAAGTCGGTAAGTCCGTCAACACTCGTTATTTTTATCGCGAAGAATTCGGATTTCTCACAGCTCCGGAATATCACAAAAGCGGGGGCTTCTGAATTTTTTGTTTACCCTGAGGAGCACGGGTTATTTATCAGCCGGTTCCCATCGATTTTCCAGAATTATGAGCTGCAAAAGCTGAAGCAGGATACTTCATTCTCTTCTTTTGCAGGCGGACGCGGAAAAATCATTACGGTTTTCAGCGGCAATGGCGGCAACGGTAAATCAAATCTTGCAGCAGCACTTGCCCAGACAATCAAGCTCGAGTCTACCGCCGAGGTTATCTTAATCGATTTAAACCTGCAGTTTGGCGGAATCGAAACGCTTTTATCTATCCAATCGAACCGTTCGATTGCCGACTTGACTCCGGTTATCAATGAGCTGAATGAGAGCCATATCCGAAACGTATCGCAGAAGCTGGAATCATCGAAATTAGAGGTTTTAATCAGCCCATGTGATGCGGAAACTGCGGAAACGATTACCGAGGAATTCGTCGCTAAACTGCTGAGGACGTGCAGGAGAAGCTTTGACTTTGTCATCGTCGATCTTCCTGCTTATATCAACAGCAATGTAGTCACTGCACTTGAGGAATCGGACCAAATCTATTATGTCCTCACACCGGACACTCCTGCGCTAAAAGTGCTGAAGCAGTTCGAGGAGCTGGCGGTAAGACTGGGGATGGAGCTTCCATCAAGGACGGCCATTGTCCTCAACAAACTGGCCAAGGAGAACGAGGTGCAGGAAAAGGACCTGAAAACGTTCCTGCGCTTTCCGGTAGCCGCAACAGTAAGGCATGATATCAAAGGGCTGCAGCCTTTTATCAATAAAGGTGAGCCGGTAAGAAAAATCGCAAAAGAAAAACGGATGATCCCTTTTGCTAAGGACGTAAGAAAATGGGCGGTTTCTGTATTGAAATAGGGGGATTCATGAATGGCATCATTATTTGATAAACGAAAAGAAAAGGTCGTTGTCTCTGCGAAACTACAATCCTATCAATATGAAAACCATCTTGTGGATGAACTTGTTGAACATTACAAAGCAAGGCTCTTAAGAGACACGAATCTTGAAGCGCTGACAAAGCTGACACAGGGTGAAATGAGGCTCCGAATCGAACAGCTTGTCTCACAGTTCATGTCCGAAGAAAAGGTCATTATCTCGCGTCATGACAAAGAGATCCTGATTACAAGAATACTTGATGAATCGGTCGGTTTCGGGCCGCTTGAGCCGCTGATCAATGACCCATCCATCACGGAAGTGCTGATCAATGGGTCTGAAGAGGTCTATGTGGAACGACTCGGTAAGCTCGAGCTTTCGGATGTGAAGTTCCGCGATGATGATCATGTCCGGCATATCGTTGACCGGATTGTGGCGCCAATCGGCAGGAGGATTGATGAAAGCTCGCCAATGGTTGATGCGAGACTTCCGGACGGCAGCCGTGTGAATGCGGTCATTTCACCGATCAGCTTGAATGGCACACTTGTATCAATCCGTAAGTTCAGGAAAGAACCTTTCAAGATGGAGGACCTATTAAACTTCCATACCTTGAATTCAGCGATGTCAGAATTCCTTGATGGCATCGTCAAGGCAAAAATGAATACCTTGATTTCCGGTGGTACCGGCAGCGGAAAAACGTCGATATTGAACGTGCTTGCCGCTTCAATCCCTTTCGGCGAACGTGTTATCACGATTGAAGACTCCGCGGAATTGCGTCTTAACAGGCCAAACGTGGTTGGTATGGAAGCAAGGCCAGCGAACGTCGAAGGCAGCGGTGAAGTCACCATTCGTCAGCTTGTTAAAAACTCGCTGAGGATGCGGCCGGACAGGATTATTGTCGGTGAGGTCCGAAGCGGTGAAGCGTTTGACATGCTCCAGGCGATGAACACTGGTCACGAAGGCTCGCTTACGACTGTTCACGCCAACTCGCCGGATGATGCACTGCGCAGGGTCGAGGCAATGGTCGTCATGGCCGGAATGGATTTGCCGAGCCATATCGTCCGTGAATATATCGTCGGTGCCCTAGATATCATCGTCCAGGCGACAAGGCTGACGGACGGTTCGCGTAAAATCGTCTCCATATCCGAGGTCGTGACAAACAAAGATGGCTCACATGAAGTAAGGGAAATCTTCCATTTCAAACGGACTGGAATTGGACCTGATGGGGAAATCATCGGTCACTTTACGCCGACAGGCTATGTACCTGAATGCTTGAGCAGGCTGAAGGTGTTCGGAATCAACATTCCAGAATCAGCCTTTACCCCTGTATACGAGGAGGTGAAACAATGACGGAATTTATCGTTTCGACCCTGGCTGCTTTGGCCTTCATCATCGCGATTTATTACATCCTTGACTATCGGAAAGAAAAACGTGAATGGAAGAAGAGGGCGAATGATTTTTATCTTGATGGCGCCAAGCGGAAGAGCGTGCTCGTCGTTTTGGGAGACCGGTACGACAGGACAGAAGGTGCCCAGCCTCTTTATGAAAAATTAAGGGCAGCAAACATCCCGCTGACGCCATCGGAATACATTGGTGCTCAGATTGTCGTTTTTATGGGACTGGTCATTGTTTTACAGAATTTCTTCAGCATTCAGTTCCCAACGAACCTGATTGCTGCAGCGATCGTGCTTGAAGGCGGGAAACGGCTTTTATTTTTACTGAGAAAAAACAAGATGAAACAGCGTTTGGTGGAACAGCTCCCGGAAATATGCCGCACGCTGGCTAATGCCACGCGTTCAGGGATGACCCTGACGCAGGGAATTAATATGGTCGCCCAGGAAGCATCCGAGCCTGCAAAGGGAGAGTTTAGGAGGCTTGCACAGGAAATTTCCCTGGGAATTGATTTCAACGCCGCGTTAAAAGCGATGGAGAAACGGCTTGAAAGCCGGGAATTTCAGCTGTTCGTCGCAACATTGTTAATTCAGAAAAAGGCGGGGGGGAATCTTTACTCTGTCCTGGATGAAATGGGCCAGACGCTTGAGGATCGAAAAATCCTGCTGCAGGAAATCAAGACGATGACGGCAGAACAAAGGTATGTATCCTATATGGTGCCAGTCCTGCCAATTTTCCTTGTGTTGATGATGAATAACGTCATCGATGGCTTCATTGACCCATTGTTTTCAGGAATCGGCATCATCCTGCTGTTATTTTTCCTGGGTGGTACCATTCTCACGTTTATCCTTGTCAGAAAGGTAACCAATATAAAGGTGTAATCACATGGATGGATTAATTATCATTGTCATTTGCCTGTCACTGGCGTTTTTGGCGATTTCCTTAAGAAGCTATTATAACTATCTGTTATCAAAAGAAAACCTGAAAAAAGAGATTCACGAAAAAACCTATATATACGATGCGTTTGAAAGAAAGATTACGAGAAAAGAAAAGATTTTAACCAAAATGCTCGAGTATGCGGATGACTTCTCATCCATTGGCCAGAGGGTCAACTTTTTCAGCGAGGATCATGAAGTCAGGAAGCTCCTCATGCACGCGGGTTATCCTTATGGCCTAACGGTCGAGCGGTTCCAGGGATTAAAAATGTTCATGATGGTTGTAGGACTGATTATCGGCGGCATTGCTCTTGTTATTCAGCTTCCGATGTCCCAGATTGCCGTCATTCTTTATCCAATTGCAGGATACTTTGCGGTCGTCATGTGGCTGAAGCGGAAGGCGAAGGTGCGCCAGGAAGAACTGAGTTTCCAGCTGCCTGATTTCCTCGATACGATGAGCGTAACGCTTCAGGCGGGGGTAGGGCTCGACCAGGCGCTTCGGGATATCGTTCCTTATTTTGAAGGACCAATTAAAGAGGAGTTTGGCCGCTTCATCCAGGAAACCGATGTCGGAGTGCCAAGAGCAGAGGCCTATAACACCTTGCTCATCCGGAATGACAGCCGGGAATTCCAGACGCTGATCCGGTCACTGATCCAGGGGGAAAGGCTCGGGGTGCCGATTTCCAGGACGTTCAAAAACCAATCCGAAGAAATGCGCAAAATCAAGAAGGAAAAGATCAAGGAGCAGGCTGCAAAAGCCTCACCAAAGGTAACCTTGATCACCACCTTCCTCGTCATGCCATCTGCTCTGATCCTAATCGGTGGACTGATGGTCATCAATCTATTCAGCGGCAATTCAAATCTATTTGATTTATTTAAATAAAAGCTGATTTTTAGCACCTGTTGATTGAATCGGAGGGCACTCGACTCCAGCGGAATCAGAGCCAGCCCCTAGAAGAATTTGCTCATGAAAAAGCCGGCAGTTGGGATTTTTCATAATTCTTACTCGGAAAGCGAAGCGCCTGGAACGAAAATCAACAGCCTTGTTTAACTGAACCAATATGAATACCAACAATCTACTAACAAACAAAAGGGAGAGATTTACTATGAAAAACTTAATGATCAAAGCATGGACAAAAGTGATGATGCCTGTAAGAAACGAAAGAGGAGCTCAGTCTTTGGAATGGTTAGGACTTGCTGCATTATTGATTCTAGTGTTGGGGATAGTTTCTCAGGCGGTCAGCAGCAGCCAAGGCAGCATTACAGGTGTTATTACGAAAATCATTGATAAAATCACGAAAATGGTTGGCTAATAAACGCGATTGTTTTTCAGGAAAGGCCTGTTAAGCTGAATATAGATTTTTTAACCCTGTTGATTGTAGTGGAAGGCGCGAAGACTCCTCCGAAAATGCTATCGCATTTTCATCGTGCGTGGGTAGATTCGAGGAAGCTATTCAGTGTCCTGCGGGCTCAGCGCCAGCCCCGCGGAAAGCGAAGCGCCTGGAACGAAAATCAAAAGTCTTGTTTAACAGAGCCTTCAGAAAAGAAATTCACAGCAATACTCTAAGGTGGGGAAAGAATGAAAGCAATCAAACACTTCCTGGTTTTATTGATTGGTCTTATCGTTTTTGTTTCAGGCTGCAGCCAGGAAGCTGAGAAGAGCAAAGAACCTGCAGATAAAGCTAAAACTGCAGAAACCAAACCAGCTAAAGATGAAAAAGCGAATGAGGATCAAGAAAAAGAAGAACCAAAGGAAGAGTTGGCTGTTGATCCTTTGCCAACAACCTATCAGGAGCTTGAGTCTTTGTCTCAGGGGCCATATCATGATTTAAATTACGACCTGACTGAAGAAAATCAACAGATGTTTCTGGAGACATTCAAGGAGCTTCCTGATGTGTCCGGAACTCCTACTGAAAAAGAGCTTGATCTTTTTTACAGCGAAGTGCTGAAGATGGTACAGAAGGATTATAAAGGGCCTGAGGAAGCCATAAAGCGTCTGAAGTTCCAGTCAATTGGCAGTCCTGAGATGAAGGATACCCGCTATGAATTTAAAGAAAACTTGAACGTAGAAATTATTCTGGATGCTTCAGGAAGCATGGCTCAGGAAGTCAATGGCAAGGTAAAAATGGATGCTGCTAAGGACGCAATTAATCAATTCGTACAAAAGCTTCCGAAAGATGCCAAAGTTGGCATCCGGGTCTATGGCCATAAAGGAAGCAATGCCGACTCTGATAAACAGCTTTCCTGCAGCAGCAGTGAAATCATGTACCCGATCTCAAGCTTTGATTCTGGTAAGTTCCAGTCTTCGCTGGATAAAATCAAGCCTACCGGCTGGACGCCAATCGGTCTTGCTTTAAATGAAGCAAAGAAGGATTTAAGCCAGTTTGATGGGGCGACGAATACAAACATCGTCTATCTGGTAAGTGATGGGGTTTCGACATGTGAAGATAACCCTGTTGAAGCAGCAAAGAGCCTTTTTGGTTCAAATATTAAGCCGATTATTAATGTCATCGGTTTTGATATCGATAATGAAGGGCAGAAACAGCTCAAAGAAATTGCTGCAGCGACAGAAGGTATTTATACGAGCGTGGCAGATGAATCCGAACTAAGCGACGAACTATCACAGATAAATCAGTTGGCTGAATCGTGGGATGAGTGGAAAAAGAAAGGCATGCAAAGCATTGACCTCAAAAAGGTCCAGAACAGCCTGGATATCTTCGTCTATATCACTCGTGAAGAAGTGAAGAGCCAGAAAGAGAAGGATCTCATCAATCATGTGGCTTTTGTTTTATGGCAGAATGAAATGATGACAGCTGAATCTCGTGTTTACATTGAAGAAAAAAATCGTGAATACCACGACTGGATCGATTCCGAGATACTGAAATTCAAGGAAGAACTCCATACTTTGAACGAAATGAATTATTCAGAAGCAATCAAAACATTAGAAGAAAAGTACCAGCAAAATACCCAATAGCGGGGTGAACGAATTGCGTGAAAGGACATTTAATCGAATCTTTGCCATATCGATGATAGCCGTCCTGCTTTTCTGGAATGTCATGCCTTATATGGCGATGGCAGGAACCTTCATAACTCCCGGTGAAGCAATCAAGCCGGGCCAAACATATAAGCCAGGAAAGCCGATTGATGGCGGGCAATTTATCATTCCGGGAAAAGTATACCAACCGGGAGAAGTTGTTAAGCCAGGGGATGCGGCAAAGTCTGGAGAAGCTGGAGGGGCGTCGGGGACACCAATTATACCGCAAGCTACCAATGCCTTAGGTTTATTCATCATCCCGAATGTTCCGCCGCCACCCCCAGGCGCCTTTTATTGGGAGTTTATCGGGATAGAAGGTGGAAGTCCTCTTCAGGGGGGGCAAGGCCCGAATGGAGGCCAGGCTGTAAATGGCGGCAATGGTCCGACAGGAGGCCAAGGCCCGAATG